>NZ_DASZJJ010000281.1:0-26779 GCF_035948235.1 Paraburkholderia sp.
ATCTCGCGCACGACCGAGAACTATCTTCGAAGCAGTTAAGGTGGCATTGCAGTGTGGCGATCGTCGCTGGCTGATGCAATTGAGGTCGCATTGAGTTGGGGCACGATTTAGCCTCTTCACTCTAGGAACGTTGGAGCCCTCCGGCGCTGCTCTAATAGATGAAAGACGTCGCCCGGAGAATGTTCAACGGTTGAGCGCATGACGTATCTATCGACGCCTACCCGGCGAATAGCGTGGATGGCTCTGCGAAGGGCAGGGGTACGACAGGTGCGGCGTCGTCGTGCGGAAGAGTTCAAAAGAGATAAGGGGGCCGAATTTGCGTGGCCGATGGGGGCATTGTTGGCAATCCGAGGGTGACATAAATCGACTCGACACACGTCACCCTCGAAGTCCTATCTTGGGATTGCGAAGCCTCCAGCGCGGGGTAGAACAAGGCATCGTTGCTGAACGACGCCGGGTTCACCTCTGCCACACATGGGATACACGCTCAGCCGATCGCGACGCTTGTGTCGACTCGACACGGTGTGCGCTGGCTTTAAAGCCGACGAATCTAGCTTCGACCGTCGGCACTAGCGAAGACAGGCGAAGGTTGAAGTCAAACTAAGTCAATCTCGTCTCTTTGTTCGATCCGCAACAGAAGCGCTACAGTGTGTCGAATCGACACACATTGGGCTTTGGATTCAAATGGTGAGAATGCGTACCGCCCGCATGTCGACGAGCAGGCATCACTGCCGAACTGCGTGATCGTGGTCGGTGGCCCACTATGGACTATCCATAGGCGTGTGTCGACTCGACACAGTGTTGTCCTCGTTTCAAGTGCGACGCATCTAACTCCGACCGCAGACTAGCGGAGGCCTAAAAGCAGCTTGATAAATAGATCCAAGGTCAATCTAGTTTCGACGTTCGAGCCGCGGGGGAGACTCGACCGTGTGTCGAGTCGACACACGTCACGCCTTGGATTAAAACAATCGGAATGTATGCCGCTCCCACCTAGGCGGGCAACCCCACTGCCGGGATGCTGAGTTGAGTCGCCATCGGCGTTGTACCGCCATGGAACGTCCGCTTGGCGGATCGCGAGATTGTCTAGTTTCGGGGTTCGAGCGGCGGCGGAGACACGACCGTGTGTCGACTCGACACACGTCAGTCCTTGGATTCACCCTTTGGAAAGCGCGCCGTTGGCTCCCGGCAGTCAGCCCACTGCTTCGCTGGATCGCTTTTCGCCCGCCATACCGCTATGGAACGTCCGTGTAGCCGATCACCAAGATTGTGTCGAGCCGACACACGGTTGTGTCTGTTTCAAGTCCGACGGATCTAGCCCGACCGTGGACTAGCAGAGCCAGAAGAACCGGTTGAGAAATGCATTGACGTCAATCTGGTCTCAATGTTCGACCCGCACCAGGAACTCGGCCTTGTGTCGATTCGACACACTTCCTGGCGTGGCTCAATCCTTCACGAACTCTCTTGCTGTCTGAGGTGGACTTCGATGCGACGTTCCGGGCTGTAGGGAGTAAGTCACGCAAGAAAACCTTTGAGGGTATCTCGACGAGAGAAATCTTTTGCTGCGGAAATGAATCGGCGCAGAGCAATGTCTCGCTGGCAAAGTGCTGCGGAGCATACTCCAACGCGAAGGGGCGCGCTGTCTAGAGGTCCTTCGCAATCCTGCTGATCTCTATGGCAGCGGGGAAACGTCCACTCAGGCCCACGCGAACATCTGCAACACGATTAAGCTTTCGCAAGGTACAAACGCAACTAACTGACTATTGTCCTGCAACCACTCCGCCTCGAATGTTCTTCGCAATCAGATTTCGAAACCCAAGAGAGCGAGAGATCAGCAACTCTTCCACCCACAACGCCCCAGATTCTCCCTGCTTTCCCTGACCAAACGCAGTTTGGTCGGATCAAAATCACCCCAATCTCCCGCCGCGTGAAACATTCGCCTCAATTGGAATAACCCGGTAAAATCCTTATGCAACAAGGCCTTGCGCCCTAGAAATTCACCGCGGTGAGGAATGTTTCACGCGAGGAACGGTTTTCGGACCCCAAAAATTAGCCTAACTGAGTCTGCCTGCTTCCTGTTCAGGCAAAAAATGTTTATTCGTATCTTTTGCTACGTATTTTGTAGTTATTCGAATAAACGATCTCGGAAGCCACAACGGTAGCGACTACCGCCGCAGCTTCCTTAAACCCGCCCAAACCCTTACGCAGCAGGCGTGCGCGCCTTCACCGCGTCACTTGCCAACGCAAAATTCCCCGCCCCCAGGTGGTGAATCGTATGCAGGTCGCGATTGCTGTCGTCGAATACCCAATGGCCGCCGGAAAACACCCGCGGATCCGCAGCCGCTGACACCACCTCGCAAAAGCACGTGTCGTAAGCATCTTCAGTGTGCTGCTCGGGAATCAACTTGCATTCCATCCAGGCCGCAATTCCCGCTTCAAGCACCGGAACACCCAACACCGGACCTTTCACCGCGTCGATACCGAACTGCGCAAATTTATCGGCATCGCGTCCACTGACACTGCCCACCGCAAAAGTAAGGTCCATCGCGGCCGCGCCCGGAACGCAAATGGCGAACGTGCCGCTTGCGTGGATCAGTTCTCGCGTGAAGGTTTTTTTGTCGATCACCACGGCGATACGCGGCGGCGTGAATTCAACCGGCATCGACCAGGCGGCGGCCATGACGTTGTGACGCGCGCCGTCCGAACTCGTGATCAGGACGGTCGGGCCGTGATTGATGAGGCGGCTCGCGTGTTCGAGCGCAACAGCTTTGAATCGGGAGAGCGTGTCCATCGTGTTGTCAGTCCTTCGTGTCAGGGTGCGAGGGACTGTACAACAGTTGGAAAAACGGTGTGACGCGTGCCGGCGCGCGGCACGCGGGTGAAGGGCGTTACTTGAACGACTCTGCTGCGACTGGCGAAGCGCACGCCGACACGCGATGCGCCCGCGCGAGTTCAATCGCGTAAGCGCTCGATTGCATTTCGGCGAGGCGACTCGTCGTGCGCGACACATCATGCGCGCCCTCGAGTCCTTCAAGCGCAGCGCGCACTGGCTGGTCTGACGCGATGAACAGCGCGTGCTTACGGTCGTAAAGGATATCGATCAGCCAGACAAAGCGCTGTAGCACATCGCTGCGCCGGAGCAACGCCGTCTCCAACCGGTCGAGAATCACGCCGCGCCAACGCTCGGCGAGCGCGAGGTAGTCCAGATGTGAGCGAGGCGCACCGCACAGCGCGTCGAAATCCACCCACACCAGTTGCTTGCCCGCAGCCGTGACCGGCAGCGATCGGCCGGCCACTTCGACATCGGCCGGATGAATGGCAGCCTGCGTTTCGTATTCAGCGAAGATCGTCCACAGCGCTTCGCGTGTGTCGTCGAGCGGCGCGAAATAGCGAAGTTGTGTCGAGTCGACACAGTTTTCGCGGTAGTCGCGCGGGCCGTCGAATGTGACGACTTCGAAATGGCGTTCGATACGCGCGATGGTCGGCTCGAAGCGCTCGTGAAACTCAGGATCGGGCAGCAGGTTGCGCGGCGCGTAGTTTGAGGTCAGCACGATGCGCGTGCCGCAAGCGAGCGCCGTCTCCAGAAAGCGGCCGATCAGAAATGCATCGGCGATGTCGTGCACGTGGAATTCGTCGAAGTAGAGCAGATCGATGCCGTCCAGCCACGCGCGCGACACGTCGCCGAGTCGGTCGTCGCTGCGCGGTGCCTGCACGACCAGCCGATTGATGTCGCGAATGAATTGATGAAAATGGATGCGCCGTTTCGCGCAGGTAGCGAGCGCAAAAATCGTGTCGACGATCAGGCTCTTGCCGCGTCCCGGCAGGCCGTGGCAATAAACGCCGCGAATTTCGCGCAGCGCTGCGTCGGTGCGGCCGCCGTGGAGCAAGGCGCAGAGTGCGTCGATTGCCTTTTGCTGGCTATCGTCCGCGACGATCCCTTTTTTGGCGAGTGCGTGGGCGATAGCGGACGGGTCGATCATGTGAAGATTCTGGAAACGTCGGTCAAAAGGCAATACGCGTTCCTCACGCGCAGACGCGCCAGTTTACCAGCGCGCTTGCGCGGCCCGCTGCCAGTTCCACACCTCGTACACGTTACAGGCGTTCGATCAGACGCCGATCGCCATGTTCGCAATAGTCGTGACAAGCAGCGCGCGCGGCGTTGGCGGCGCCGTGCACGAACAGCGGCGCGTCGGTGCGTCGCGACATCGACACCACGATCGACGGTGGAGAGGGATTCAAGGGCAATTCGACGACTTCGCCGCGCGCGATGAGATCGTCGACGAAAAGGCGCGGAATCGCGGCCACCCCAAAACCGTCGCGCACGAGTTGCACGATCACTGAAATCGACGGCGAGCCGGTAATGCGCGTCTCGGAAAGCGGCACGCCGTTCGCGAGTGCGAGTTTGCCGACGATATCTTCCAGTGCCCGATGCGGCGCGGTTCCGCGCCCGAATGTGAGAATCGGCTGACGCAGCACGCGCTTTGCAAGCCCGCTGCGTGAGAGCGGCAGCAGTCCGGCGCGAGCGATCCAGTGCACGGGGTAATTCGCCAGCGCATCACATACTACGGATTCCTCATCACTGCCTTCTACACGTACGATCAGATCGAGTTCGCCGGCCATCAGGCGTCGTTGCAAAACGACGCTCACGTCCACCGCAAGCTCGATTTCGAGTTGCGGATAGTCGTTGGCGAGCCGGCGCATATAGTCCGCAAGCCAGCTATGCACGACGGTCTCGATCACGCCTAGCCGCAGCTTGCCGCGCATCGCGCCTTCATTGGACGCGGCGGCTTGCAACTGGCGGGTCGCCTCGACGACGGCCTTCGCGTAGCCGAGCAGATATTCGCCATTCGGTGTAAGGCGGAATTCGCGGCTGTCGCGATCGACCAGCACGGTTTGCAGTTCTTCCTCGAGCGCTTTCAAGCGCTGCGAAATGGCAGCCGGCGTAGCGTGCAGCGCGCTTGCCGTCGTGCGAAAACTGCGCAGTTTGGCGAGCGTGACAAAGGTTTCCAGAAAGCGGGTGTTCATGGCGTGAGCGCGCGGCCAAAGTAAAGAAGCGGAGAAGGGGCAAGAAAAGCGCTTCAAAAAAGCCAACGTGATTCGGGAAAACCCGTGGTTTCGTTAAGAAATTCTATTCATCGGCGGCTAAAAAAACTAGTTGGCGTCAAATTTTCTTCTTTTTTAAGCTGTGTCTGAGAGCAAACGATTCGCCACGCATGTTTCGTGACGATCACGCCAATCCTCCGTTATCGATAGAAGCAGGCTCAACATGACCCCGTATGAATTCCGTCAGGCCGTTCGTCACGGCGATTTCCGTGGACCGACCGCCGGCCATTGTGGCGACTATGCGCAAGCCAATCTGGCGATCCTGCCTGCGGCCTTCGCGCACGATTTTCTGCGCTTCTGCCACGCGAATCCGAAGGCGTGTCCGCTGCTAGGCGTGGGCGAGCCGGGCGATTTCCGCGTGCCGGTGTTGGGCCGTGACATCGACATTCGCACCGACGTGCCGGCCTATAAGGTTTATCGTAACGGTGTCCTAAGCGAATGCGTCGACTCGATCGAAGCCTTGTGGCAGGACGATTTCGTGGTGTTCGCGATTGGTTGCTCGTTCTCGTTCGAACAGATGCTGGCGAAGGAAGGCATCGGCCTGCGCCACGTGGAGGAGGGCCGCAACGTGCCGATGTATCGCACTCACGTCGCGAACCGCACTGCCGGTGTATTCGGGGGCGAACTGGTCGTGTCGATGCGCCCGCTGCGCGGCGCCGATGCGATTCGCGCCGTGCAGTTCACCAGCCGCTTCCCCGGCGTACACGGTGCGCCTGTGCATATCGGCGATGCGGCGGAACTGGGGATCGCCGATCTTGCGCGGCCCGAGTTTGGCGATGCGGTGACGATCCGCCCAGGTGAGTTGCCGGTCTACTGGGCGTGCGGCGTGACGCCCCAGACGGCGCTGATGGCCGCGAAGTTGCCGCTGGCGATTGCCCACGCGCCCGGCCACATGTTGATGACCGACATCACCAACGCATCGCTGGCCGTGTTTTAGGCCACGCCGCGCCCAGATTCTCCCACGCGTCTATCAACAGGAGCGACAGATGGACAGCAAAACTTTCACAGCCAGCGCGAGCGAAACCGCCGGGGACGACAGCGGTTCGCAGCTTTCCTGGTATGCCGAAGCGGGGCCGCTCGCGCGCCGTGCGTTCTGGAGCTGCAAGGTCGGTTACATGCTCGACGGGATGGACACGCAGATGCTGTCCTTCGTGATTCCCACGCTGGTCGCGACCTGGGGCATTTCGCTCGGCGACGCGGGCTTTATCGGCACCATGACGCTGTTGTCGTCGGCGCTGGGCGGCTGGATTGCGGGCATTCTTTCCGATCGCATTGGCCGCGTGCGCACGCTGCAGCTCACCGTGCTCTGGTTCGCGCTGTTCACGGGCCTGTGCGGTCTTGCGCAGAATTACCACCAGCTGCTCGCCGCGCGCGCGTTGATGGGCTTCGGCTTTGGCGGCGAATGGACGGCGGGCGCGGTGCTGATCGGCGAAGTGATCCGTGCGCGCGATCGCGGCAAGGCCGTGGGCCTCGTGCAGTCGGGCTGGGCGATTGGCTGGGGCATTGCCGCGCTGCTGTATGCGGTGTTGTTTTCGCTGATGGCGCCGGAATTTGCGTGGCGCGCGTTGTTTCTGATCGGCCTCGTGCCCGCGCTACTGGTTCTGGTGATTCGCCGATATGTGAAGGAACCCGAAGTATTCGAGCAAACAAAGACCGCGCAGAAGGCGTCGAACGATACGCCGCGCTTCACCGAAATCTTCGCACCGAAGCTGCTTTCGACGACCCTGCGTGCAGCGCTGCTGACGACGGGCGCGCAGGGCGGTTACTACGCGATCACGACCTGGCTGCCGACCTTTCTCAAGACCGAACGTCATCTCACGGTAATGGGCACGGGCGGCTATCTGGCGATGATCATCGTGGGCTCCTACGTTGGCTATCTGTCGAGCGCGTGGCTCACGGACCGCCTTGGCCGTAAGCCCAATTTCATTCTGTTCGCGGTCGGATCGATGGCGATTGCCTTCGCCTATACCTCGCTGCCGCTCACCAATGCATCGATGCTGTGGCTTGGCTTTCCGCTTGGCTTCTTCGCGTCCGGCATTTTCTCAGGCATGGGTGCGTTCCTGACCGAACTCTTTCCCACCCGCGTCCGTGGGTCGGGGCAAGGATTCTGCTACAACGTGGGCCGTGCGATCGGAGCACTGTTTCCCGTGTTGATCGGCGCGTTGTCAAAACAGTTTGGTCTTGGGACGAGCATCGGCATGTTCGCCGTGGCGGCCTACGGCGTGCTGATTATTGCAGCGCTCACGCTGCCCGAAACGCGCGGCCGCGAACTCGAATCCACCTGATTTTCAAGGCTCGCTTAGCACGAGCCTTATTTCGATCAATATTATTTCGTCATCCTTATAGAATGCGCACCATGAATCACGCTCAAACCCCTGACGCATGCACGCCTTCCCGTTGGCAATTCTGGATCGACCGCGGCGGCACTTTTACCGACATCGTCGCGCGTCGTCCCGACGGATCGCTGACCACGCACAAGCTGCTTTCCGAGAACCCCGAGCAGTATCGCGACGCCGCAGTAGCCGGCATCCGTCATCTGCTGGGTCTGCGCGCCGACGAACCCATCACGCCGCGTGACGTCGAAATGGTCAAGATGGGTACGACTGTGGCCACGAATGCGCTGCTTGAACGCAAGGGTGAGGCGGTGGCGCTCGTGACCACGCGGGGTTTGCGCGACGTGTTGCGCATCGCCTACCAGAACCGGCCGCGCCTGTTCGATCTTGACATCGCATTGCCGGAAGCCCTCTATGATCGCGTCGTCGAGATCGACGAACGGATTGGCGCCCAGGGCGACGTCGTCGAATCGCTTGATCTTGAGCGCGCCGAAGAGGCGCTGCGCGACGTCCATGCGGCAGGCATCCGCGCGCTTGCGATCGTTCTGATTCACGGTTATCGCCATACCGCGCACGAAAGCGCGCTTGCGACACTGGCGCGACGCATCGGCTTCACGCAGGTATCGGTGTCGCACGAAGTCTCGCCGCTCATGAAGATGGTTTCGCGCGGCGATACGACCGTGGTCGATGCCTATCTTTCGCCGATCCTGCGCCGCTATGTCGATCAGGTCGCAAGTGAAATGCCGGGCGTCAATCTGCAATTCATGCAGAGCAGTGGTGGCCTTACGCGCGCCGACCGCTTTCAGGGCAAGGACGCGATTCTGTCCGGGCCGGCAGGCGGCATTGTCGGCATGGTGCGCGCCGCGCAGGCGGCGGGCTTCGAGCGGGTGATCGGCTTCGACATGGGCGGCACCTCGACCGACGTGTCGCATTTCAACGGCGAATTTGAGCGCGTGTTCGAAACCCAGGTGGCGGGCGTACGCATGCGCGCGCCGATGATGAGCATTCACACGGTCGCGGCGGGCGGCGGTTCGGTGCTGGGCTTCGACGGCGCGCGTCTGCGCGTCGGCCCGGATTCGGCGGGCGCGAATCCGGGTCCGTGCGCGTATCGCCGGGGCGGCCCGCTGACCGTCACCGACTGCAACGTCATGCTTGGCAAGATTCAGCCCGACTGGTTTCCGCGCGTGTTCGGACCGCATGCGAACGCACCGCTCGACCGCGCGGCGGTGGTCGAGCGCTTCAACGCGCTGGCCGATACGATTTACGCGGCGACCGGCCAGCGGCGCTCGCCCGAGGACATCGCCGAGGGCTATCTGGAGATCGCCATCGGCAGCATGGCGAATGCCATCAAGAAAATCTCCGTGCAGCGGGGTCACGATGTTTCGCAGTACGTACTCACGACGTTCGGCGGCGCGGGCGGTCAGCATGCGTGTGGCGTGGCGGATGCCCTGGGCATGAGCCGCGTGTTCGCGCATCCGCTTGCTGGCGTGCTTTCGGCCTTCGGAATGGGACTGGCCGATCAGACCGCGATGCGTGAGCGCGCGCTCGAAATCGTGCTGGAAGACGCGTCGCTCGCGCGTGTTGAAGCGGCGCTCGACGCGCTCGCGCAGGAAGCCACCGGCGCATTGCTCGAACAGGGCGTGGACGCCGTGCGCATCAGCACGGCGCGACGTGTGCACCTGCGCTATCAGGGCACGGATTCGGCGCTTGCGGTTAATGCGGGTAGCGTGGCCGCGATGCGTGCGGCGTTTGAAGCGGCGTATCGTCAGCGCTACGCGTTCCTGATGCCCGACACGCCGCTTGTCGTCGAGCTGGCGTCGGTCGAAGCCATCGGCGCGGCCGATACGCAGGCCGTGACGGCCATACTGGAATCGCGTGACACAGAGGCGGCGCCGCTCGCGCAAGCCAACGTGCGCTTCTACTCGGGCGGACGCTGGCACGACGCCGCGCTCTATCAGCGCGATACGCTCATGGCGGGCGACGTGCTCGACGGTCCGGCGATCATCGCGGAGAAGAACGGCACTACCGTAGTCGAGCCAGGCTGGCAGGCTGCGTTGACCGGGCAGGGCAACGTCGTGATGACGCGTGTGACGCCGCTGCCCACGCGCCGCTCGATCGGCACCCAGGCCGATCCCGTGCGCCTTGAAATCTTCAATAACCTCTTTATGTCGATCGCCGAGCAGATGGGGCTGCGCCTGCAAAATACGGCGTATTCGGTGAACATCAAGGAGCGCCTGGATTTTTCCTGCGCGATTTTCGACGCCGCCGGCAACCTCATCGCCAACGCACCGCACATGCCCGTGCATCTGGGATCGATGGGCGAGAGCATCAAGACCGTGATCGAGCGCAATCGCGGCACGATGCGCGACGGCGATGTGTTCATGCTCAACGATCCGTATCACGGCGGCACGCACCTGCCCGACGTGACGGTCATCACGCCAGTCTTCGCGGATCGCAGCGCGGAGCCCCTGTTTTATGTGGGTTCGCGCGGCCATCACGCGGATATCGGCGGGATCACGCCAGGGTCGATGCCCGCTGCCTCGACGCATATCGAAGAGGAGGGCGTGCTGATCGACAACTGGCAGCTTGTGTCTTCGGGCGTGCTGCGCGAGCGCGAAACGCGCGCACTGCTGGGCTCGGGCCGCTATCCCGCGCGCAACATCGACCAGAACATGGCCGATCTGCGAGCCCAGGTCGCCGCGAACCAGAAGGGCGTGGATGAGTTGCGCCGCATGGTTGCGCAATTCGGTCGCGACGTAGTGCTCGCTTTCATGCAGCACGTACAGGACAACGCGGAAGAAGCGGTACGGCGCGTGATCGATGCGCTCAAGGACGGCGCTTACCGCTACGAACTGGATAACGGCGCGGTGATCGAAGTGGCCATTCGCGTCGATGCCGCAGCGCGCAGTGCGGCGATCGACTTCAGCGGCACGTCAGCGCAGTTGCCGAACAACTTCAACGCGCCGAAGGCCGTGTGCATGGCCGCAGTGCTCTATGTTTTCCGCACGCTGGTGGGCGACGATATCCCGCTCAACGCAGGCTGTCTGAAGCCGCTGACTGTTACGGTGCCCGAGCGCTCGATGCTCAATCCCGCCTATCCGGCGGCGGTGGTGTCGGGCAACGTGGAGACGTCGTCGGCGATCACGAATGCGCTTTACGGCGCGCTTGGCATCGTCGCGTCCAGCCAGGGGACCATGAACAACTTCACCTTCGGCGATGCAAAGTATCAGTACTACGAAACGATTGCCGGAGGAAGCGGCGCAGGCGAAGGCTTCAGTGGCGTGGACGCGGTGCAGACGCATATGACGAACTCACGCCTGACCGATCCCGAGGTGCTCGAATGGCGTTACCCGGTGCGGCTCGAATCGCATCTGATCCGCGCGGGCTCTGGTGGCGGCGGACGCTGGCGCGGCGGCAACGGCGCAGTGCGGCGCATTCGCTTTCTCGCGCCCATGACGGCTTCGATTCTCTCGAACAATCGCATTCACGCGCCGTTTGGCGCGGCGGGCGGCAGGGCGGGGAGCGCGGGCAGCAACCGTGTCGAACGCGCATGTGGCGAGGTCGTCGCGCTCGGCCATATCGCCAGCGTGGAGATGGCCGAGGGCGACGTGTTTGTCGTCGAAACGCCGGGCGGCGGCGGCTACGGGCGCATGGACGCCTGAACCAGTATCTAGTTCACGCCGGTGGCATAGCGCCGGCAGTGTTCGAGATATCCCGCCTCGTGACTGCTCGCGAGTTGCACCACGCTATTCCAGAGCCAGAGCGGCGCATCGATCGTTTTCGAGCGATTGCGCCGCAATTCCGCAAGCCAGCCGCGCCGCGTGGGCGGGTCCATCTGCCGCGCGTGCGCCTTGCCCACCACCGCGGCGAGGTAAAAAGCGACCTTGCGCGCGTCATCCTTGTCGAGTTCGTCGATCTCCAGTTTGAGATCCTGGGGCAGCAATTCGCGTATCACGACCGCGCGATCGAGCAGGCGCGCGGCTCGCATGCGCTCGCCCAGAAATGGCGAAAGATGGCGCGCGCCTTCCACGACGCGTTCGGCGTTATCGCGCGGCATCGACGCATCTTCGTAGCGCGGCGCGGCGGCCTTCACGCCTTCCTTGATGTCCATGAGGCAGAGGTCGTCGCCTTCGACCACGCCGCCGTCCACGTCGAGCAGCACCGCATAACGCAAACGCCCGAGCGAGCTGCAGCCCTTCACCCAGTACGCGGCGTCGAGCACTTCTACTTCGCCTGCGTCGTTGCGTCCACGCAGACCGGTGGGCAGGCTCGCGATCGCCTCGTCGGCAAAGAGCGATGTAATCGCCTTGTTCTCCGCATGCGTGAGCGGCCAGAAGCGCTTGCCCAGCGGAATCGTCGGCTTGAGATCCTCGATGCGCTCTTCGGCGAGATGCCGCCATGAACGGCGCACCGCGAGCTTCATCGCCAGATGAACCGGCTCGGGCCGCTCGGGCAAAGCGGGCTTTTTGCGCTTCGTCTCGAACGCCGATTCATAACCGGCAGCCAGCGCCTCGATCATATGCACGATGGTCAGGCCCGAGAGCGACGAGCCGCGCGCCGCCGTCGCGAGCGACAGCCCGAGCCGGATGAGATCGTGCGCGGGATTGCCGATCACGGTCTGATCGAGATCGCGGATATGGACTTCGACCTTGCCGTCCTGATTGGCAATCGGGCCGAGATTGCCAGTATGGCAGTCGCCGCAGATCCAGATGGCCGGCCCGCGCGGCAGCGAGCCGCCATTCGCCTCGACGATCCATTCGTAAAACTGCTCGGTATTGCCGCGCACATAGGCGTGCGGCGAGCGCGCCATTTTCAGGCGGCGTTGTTCGGTGAGGATCGCCTGGCGCTGCGCGGGCCGGGGCAGTTTCTTCACGCGCCTGGCATCCCCGGGTTCGAGGATGAGTGCATCTTCCTTCTTGTCGTCCTTGTCCCGCTTCTCGCCCTTGGTCGTCCGGTTACTTTTCGTTTTGCTGGCTGACTGGCTCATTGTCGGCGCCCCTTTCGCAATTGCGCACGGATTTTGTGTAGTGCGATTCGATTGTGCGCGTTTGCACTTGCAAGCGGCGTGCCTTGTGTTTCATTACGATCTGAAAGCATTGGCCATTCGGGATGCTTCCAGCCGTGCGTCACAAAACTTAAAAGCGTTTTCGTTATGCTCCATCGCTGCCTTGCCGCTGCTTTCAGCACGTTAAGGCGACGCTCGGGCCGCCTCCTCGAGCCGTTGTTGTGCCTCTATCTGGACGGAGACTTCGATGACGGTCGATTTCGTGCCGGCGCGCCTGCGTATTTGCAGCGCGTCGCGCAAACGTTTGAGCCTGCCCGGCGTATTGTTCGTCAGCGCGACGACCTGGCTTGCGTGCGCGACCAGCGCATGCAGCGATCGCGCCGACGACGCGCGCGTTGCGCTTACCACGAGCGCTGCGCGTGAGCTTGCGCAAACACAGCCCACGCCTGCGTCAAGCTTCCAGGCTCCATCGGATTCCCCCAACAGCGTGAGTAGCGCGAACAGCAGCGCCGCCATCACCGCGCTCGCCATTCGCTCGCCCGCTCGCGCGAGCGCAGCACCCGACGGCGCGAGCGACGCAACAAGCAACGCAACAAGCGAAGCACCCCTCGCCCCACCCGAGATTCACACCGCCGATTGACAACGGACTGCACCCGGCCGCGCGACCTCGCGCCGCCTGCCGCCGTGGTTGGCGGCGCGGCGTCGCGCGTGCTTTCTCAACCTGAAGATGGAAACCACAACATGACTTCGAGAAGCCGCCGTGACTTTCTCCGCACCGCCGCGATGAGCGCCGGTTCGGCCACCGCCCTGACGATGCTGCCGCAGGGTATCCGCAACGCGCTCGCGATCCCTGCGAACAACCGCACGGGCAGCATCCGCGACGTCGAGCACATCGTCATCCTGATGCAGGAGAACCGCTCGTTCGACCATTACTTCGGCACGCTGCGCGGCGTGCGCGGCTTTGGCGACACGCGCGCCATCACGCTGCCCAACGGCAAGCCGGTGTGGAACCAGCCGCTCGCGGCGGGCGTTGGCGAGGTGCTGCCGTTTCACCCGACGGCCGCCAATCTGGGCCTGCAATTCATCCAGGATCTGCCGCACGACTGGCCGACCACGCACGCCGCGTGGAATGGCGGCCGCTACGACCAGTGGGTGCCCGCGAAGGGCACGACGACGATGGCGTATCTGACGCGCGACGACATCCCGTTCCACTATCAACTCGCCGACGCCTTCACGATCTGCGACGCCTATCACTGCTCGACGCTGACCTCCACGGACCCGAACCGCTACTACATGTGGACCGGCTGGGTCGGCAACGACGGCAGCGGCGGCGGCCCGGTGGTCGACAACGCGGAAGCCGGCTATGGCTGGTCCACCTACCCCGAAGTGCTGCAAAACGCCGGCATCTCGTGGAAGATCTATCAGGACATCGGCGAAGGGCTGACCGCCAAGGGTTCCTGGGGCTGGACGGGCGACAACCCGTACATCGGCAATTACGGCGACAACTCGCTGCTCTACTTCACGCAGTATCAGAACGCCCAGCCTGGCAACCCGCTCTACGACCGCGCACGCACGGGCACCAACGTGCTCGCAGGCGGCGGCTATTTCGACGTGCTCAAGCAGGACGTGGCGAACAACACGCTGCCGCAAGTCTCGTGGATCGTCGCGCCCGAAGCCTATTCGGAGCACCCCAACTGGCCCGCGAACTACGGTGCGTGGTATGTCGATCAGGTGCTGCAGATCCTCACGTCGAACCCGGATCTGTGGAGCAAGACCGTGCTGCTGGTGAATTACGACGAGAACGACGGCTTCTTCGATCACCTTGCGCCGCCGTTCCCGCCCGCATCGAGCGCAAATGGCCTATCGACCGTCGATACCACCAACGAAATTTTCCCCGGTAGCAGCAAGTACGCATCGGGCCCGTATGGACTCGGGCCGCGCGTGCCGATGCTGGTGGTCTCGCCGTGGTCGCGCGGCGGCTGGGTGTGTTCGGAGACTTTCGATCACACGTCGGTGATCCGCTTCATCGAGAAGCGCTTCGGCTCGCATCACGATCTGGCCGAGCCGAACATCACGCCGTGGCGTCGCGCGGTGTGCGGCGACCTGACCTCCGCGTTCAACTTCGCCACGCCCAACGCCGCGCTGCCGACACTGCCTTCGACGACCGGCTACGCGCCGCCGGACAAGATTCGTCATCCTGACTATGTGCCGGTGCCTCCGCTGGTCGGCAGCCTGCCGAAGCAGGAGAGCGGCGTACGCCTCGCGCGCGCGCTGCCTTACGAGTTGTTCGTGCGCTTCAACGCCAACGCATCGACGGGCAAGGCGCGCGCGCATTTCATCAATACGGGCCGTGCGGGCGCGGTGTTCCTTGTCTATACGACGGGTAGCGCCGATGCGCCGCTGACCTACACGGTCGAAGCCGGCAAACGTCTTGAAGATCAACTGACGATCGGCGCGACGGGAGCCTACGATTTCACCGTGCATGGGCCGAATGGTTTCCTGCGCCGTTTCGCGGGCAAGCAGACGCAGACGGGCTGGTTCGGCCATGGCGATACGGCGCGTCCCGAAGTGGCCGAAGGTTACGACGTGGCCAATGGCAACCTGCAACTGCGCCTGGAAAATACCGGTGGCGCGCGTTGCCAGTTCACCATCGTCAACGCCTACGATCCGGGCACGAAGATCCAGCACACGGTGCGCGGCGGCGACACCGAACAGCTTTATCTCGACCTGCGCAACGCATACGGCTGGTACGACCTGACGATCACCGTCGATAGCGACTCGAGTTTTGTGCGCCGCGTCGCCGGTCACGTCGAAACGGGTCGTCCGGGCTATAGCGATCCGGCATTGGGCGGCTGATACACCGCTTCGCCTGACTGAAAAGACCACGGTTGCGCCGCGAGGCGCGCCGTGGTTTTTTATGGGCGCTCGACGTGCAGCAAAGGCGAACACGCGAAACGTGGTTAAATCGCGCGCAGCTTGAAACCCATGGAGACGAAATGAGCGAATCGCCCCAACTCGCCTGCCTGTGCGGCGCGGTCACCGTCGATCTGACCGGCGAGCCGGCCGCGCGCGCGAATTGCCACTGCGCAAGCTGCCGCGACTTCTACGCAACGCCAATGCTTTCCGCCACGGCCTGGGCTAGCGAAAACGTCAAGGCGCATGGCGCGCTGCGGGTTTTTCAGCATCCCTCGAAGCAGATGTCACGCGCGTTCTGCGCAACGTGCGGCGAAACGGTATTCGGCACCAATCGCCTGGGCATGCGCGTGGTGCTCAACAGCCTGCTCGCGCGCGTTCACGGCGGCACGCTGCCCGCAAATCGCACGCCGACGATGCATCTGTTCTACCGGCATCGCGTGCTCGACGTTAGCGACACATTGATCAAATACCTCGACGGCTGGGATGGACCGACGTTCGAAGAACGCCACGAGGCGGCAACGTGATCGGCGACGAAGCAGGACGCACGGTGAGCGAACGCCAACGCGCGATATGCCGCAAATTTGGCCTGGACGCAACGCCGCCGGAAACGATGGTCGCCATGGCGATCGGCACTTTAGGGAACATGCCGGTATACGGTACACGCGTCCCACTGCCGGAAGGCGGCAATATCAGCTGGTTCATCCATTGCGGTGAGTATTCGGACGCGCCGGACTTCTATCAGCCGCTGCACGTCGAGCATCTGGCGCAGCGCTTGCCACGCGTACTGGATTATCTGGCGTTGCCGCCGGGCGCGCGTTTCATCATCGACGACCAAGGTTACGAAGACGCCTGGCTGGGTGAATGAGCGACCAGTAACCCTAACAACACGCGCGCCGCCTCGCTCATCTGCGGTGCGTCACGATGCACGATGCCGATGTCGCGATGAAACGTGTGATCGCCCAGATCGATCGCGCGCACGTCCGCTGGCCAGTGCCGGTATATGGCGGTCTGCGGCACGAGTGCGACGCCCACGCCATTGCCGGCCAGCTTGACGATGGCCTCCAGCTCGTCGAGTTCGCATACTTCCTGCACGGCGATCTGCATGCGTCTGAGGAAGCGATCCACCTGACGCCCGCCAAACGAAGCGCGGTCATAACGGATAAACGGCTGTTGCGCGAGCAACGTCATCCAGTCGTGGCCCTTGAGTGTGCGCGGCACGACCAGCCGGAATGGCTCGCGGGCGATGGGGCTCCAGCGCAAATCGCTCTGGAGTGCGAAGGGTGGCCGGATGATGGCGGCCAGATCGAGTTCGCCCGCATCGACGAGATTGACTAGCTCCATCGACAGCCCCGGAATCACACGCGTATGCGCGCCCGGACATTGCCGATGGAAGGCCGCGAGCGCGTCGGGCAACTGGGCGCGCTGCACCGAAGCAATCGCGCCGATATTGACGCGCACCGCTGCGGCCGAGTCCACGCTCACGGTGCTGAGATTGCCGTAGAGCCGCAACACTTCCTGCGCCTGCGCGAGCAATTGCTGGCCGCGCGGAGTCAGGCGCGCATGGCGTCCCTCGCGCTCGAATAGCGCGAAACCCAGTTCGGCTTCGAGACGCTGCATTTGCGCACTCACGGCAGCCTGGGTCAGCCCGATACGTTTGCCGGCGGCGGCGAAAGTCCCTTCGCGGGCCACGGCAAGCAGCGTTTTCAGCTCGCGGATCATTCGCAAATAATATTGATGAATCGGCGAATTATATATTGATTTTATTTTTCAACCGCGCGCCCTACCATGGCGTGATCCCCGCGCATTGAACCCGACAAACAAGGAGCACGCCATGAGTCTTTCGCCATTTCACCTGGCCATCCCCGTCTACGATCTCGCCGCTGCGCGCGACTTCTATGGCCGGGTGTTCGGCCTCGAAGAAGGGCGATCGAGCGCCCATTGGGTCGATTTCGACTTTTTCGGCCATCAACTGGTGATTCACGAGCATCCGAAAACCGCTTCGCAGGAAGCGGCGCACACCAATGCAGTAGACAGTCATGACGTACCGGTGCCGCACTTTGGCGTGGTGCTGGGGTGGGAGCAGTGGGAAGCGCTGGCGCAGCGGTTGCGCGAGTTCGACACGCAGTTCGTGATCGAGCCGTATATTCGCTTTCAGGGGCAGGTGGGCGAGCAGGCCACGATGTTCCTGTTCGACCCGTGCGGCAATGCGCTGGAATTCAAGGCGTTCAAGGATATCGGGCAACTGTTTGCCAAATGAACGCCTGAAGTGACGAGAGGCGCGCGCTGGAGAGCGCGCGCGCCGGTCTGGCTTGATCAGCCTTCGTAGATGAAGTTGCGGACGTGCGTGTTGAAGAGATCGGCGTGCGTGGCGTTCATGCCATGCGTCGCGCCCTTCATCGTCACGCGCTGCGCGAAGTCGATCCACTCGGCGAGCGCTTCGACGTTGTTGCGGAACATTAGCGGGCTGCGCTGGCCGTCGATCAACAGCGTGCGGCACTTGATGTCGGCGGCCGGGCGGCGCGTGTAGGCGGGCAGCGGATCGTCGAGCTGCTTGGGCAGCGTGGTCGCGTTGGCGATCGCCATTTCGCGGAACGCATGCGTGCTCTTGCGCCACGCGCCGGGGATGCTTACCGAATCGACAAACAGTTCCAGACCGTCTTCGAGCTGACCATTGCCGATCAGATCGGCCGCGCGCGTGCGCAGTGCGTTGGTGGCCGGCGGCAGGACGTCGTCGTCCTCTTCGAGGCGGCGCAGCGGGCCGCCCGGATCGGCCAGCACGAGCGTGCGCACGAGGCGCGGATAGCGTCGCGCAAGGTGATAGGCGATGCTGCCGCCGCGCGAGTGGCCCACCACGTGCACCGACTCCAGACCCAGCGAGACGATGAAATCGGCCAGTTCGTGCAGATGGCTTTCCCAGCCGAACTCGCCCTGGATGCAGGCATCGGCGGCCGGCCAATAGTGGCTCAGGCTCGGCGCGATGCAGCGGAAATCGTCTTCCAGGCCGTCGAGCTGCGGCGCCCAGTAGCGGTAATCGCACAGCGAGCCGTGGATAAAGAGCAGCGGCTCGCCGGTCCCCCGTTCGAGGTAAGGCAGAACGACGCCCGAATCGAGCGTCGCGAACGACAGGTCGGGCGGGGCAAGCAGGGACGGATCGATGCGTTGGTTCACTTGGAGATCACTCCATTCGCGGAGATGACACTTTGCCGCATCGGATCGCTTATGGGAAACGCATTAAATTGAAGCTAGCTATCAGATTTTCTGATACGCAAATGGGTGAAACCCTAGGTTTCATGGGTGAAACGCGGCTCGGGGCGGCAAGGTGCCGCTCACAGCGTCAGCCGGTAGCGGACGAAGTCGTCGGCGGCGGCAAACTCGTCGTAGAGCTTGCGCGCCGGATTGTCTTGCCGGGTGTGCCAATAGAGTCGAGACCAGCCGCGCTGCCGCCCGAGCGCGACCAGATCGTCGATCAAGGCCCGGCCGATGCCCTGCCCACGCGCGGCGGGATCGACGAACAGGTCCTCCAGATAGCAGATGGGTGCGTCGACCCAGGTGCCCTCGTGCAGTACGCTCAGGCTGAAGCCCAGCACACGGGCGTCGATTTCCGCGACGCGGCCGAACAGGGTCGCAGCGGGATCGAGCAGGCGCTGCCACGTGCGCTCGCTGATCTGCGGCGACACCTCCGCTTCATAGAAGGCGTTGTAGCCCGCCCAGAGCCGCAACCAGTCGGCGCGGTCGGCGGGCGCGATATCGCGGATGACAACGCGCTCGTTCATCCTCTCAGGCATCGCGCAGGCTCGTGAGCGAGGCGCGCTGCTGGCCTTGCGCGTCGAAGTTACCGGGTGCGAGCCAGGTTTCGAACGCGCGCTTCACCAGCGGCCAGTCCTGGTCGATGATCGCGTACCAGGCGGTGTCGCGGCTGCGGCCCTTGTAGACGACGGCCTGGCGGAAGATGCCCTCGAACTGGAAACCCAGGCGCTGTGCGGTCTGGCGCGACGGCGCGTTGAGGCTGTCGCATTTCCACTCGTAGCGGCGATAGCCGAGTTCGTCGAAGGCGTAGCGCATCAGCAGGTATTGCGCCTCGGTGGAAAGCGCGGTGCGCTTGAGCAGCGGCGAGAACGTCACGCTGCCGACTTCGATCGCGCCATGCGCAGGGTCGATGCGCATCAGCGCAAAGGTGCCCACGGCCTTGCCGCTCGCGCGGTCGATGATGGCGTAGTGCAGCGGATCTTCCGACGCGGCGGCCTTCGCCAGATAAGCGCGGAAGGACTCGAAGTCGCTGAACGGGCCGGTGAAGAGATAGGTCCAGTCGCTGCCGTCGGCTGCGGCGCTATAGGCCGCGAAAAGATCGGCGGCGTGCCGCTCGACATCGACGGGCTCGATGCGGCACCGCTCGCCTTCGAGCGTCACGCGCGCGGGGCGCTCGCGCGGCGTCCAGCCGTCCAGCGCCGCGCCGATGGGTTGCTGATACTCGTTCGTTCTCGTTGCCATGCTTCACGTCCGGTTCGTGCAATGAGGATTAGGGATATTGAACAGCATTAAGGTAACCCGCTTCGTGGCTCCCTGAAAGATCCACGAAGCGAAGAGGTGATGGAGCCACGCGCGCCGCCTGCGGCGGAAAAAAATTCCTCCTGGTCTGTAACCCGGCAGCCACCGCAAACGAACTAGATCGACATAGGCCCGCCGCAAAGGGTTGCCGTCAATCGACTGGAGAATATGAACGTGAGCTGGGCGAACCGGGTAGCGCAGTGGCAGACGGTGGACGATTCCGGCCCGCAGGGTGGCGCCGTGAGCGCCGCCGTAGGTACTATTGCGGGGCAGGACGGCTTCGGCTACGCTCACCCGATCGCGCCCGGATTCGACGACGACGCTGGCAGGAGCGCCGTTTCCGGCGCGTCATCCCATCGTCGCGACAACCCAGGACGCCCTTTGTACCCAGCGGAAATCCGTCTCAAAGCGCTGTTCGTCAGCGGCCTCGAAGGCGACGCCGATGCGTACCGCACTTTCCTGCAGGAACTCACGCGCCATTTGCGCGGGTATCTGCGCCGGCGCATCCCACAGTTGCACGACGATGTGGAAGACCTCGTGCAGGAAATCCTGCTCGCGGTGCACAACGCGCGCCACACCTGGCGTCCCGATGAACCGTTGACTGCCTGGGTGCACGCGATTGCCCGCTACAAGCTGATGGATTTTTTTCGCTCGCGCTCCCGCCGCGAATCGCTCAACGACCCGCTCGACGATCACACCGACCTGTTCGCGCAAGCCGACGACGAACCGACGCAGGCGCGCCGCGACATCGGCAAGCTGCTCGACCAGTTGCCCGACAAACAGCGCCTGCCCATCATGCACGTGAAGCTTGAAGGGCGCTCGGTGGTCGAAGCCGCACAGCTCACCGGTCTGTCCGAATCGGCCGTGAAAGTGGGCATTCACCGTGGCCTTAAGGCGCTCGCCGCGCGTATCCGGGGGGCGCAATGAAAACCGACGATCTCATTACGTTGCTGTCCACCGGCGTCACGCGTGTGGACCGCAAGGCGGTCGTGCGCCGCTTCGCGCGTGCGCTGCCGCTCGGGCTGGCGGGTTCGCTGCTGCTGGTCGCCATTGTGTTTGGCGTGCGCCACGATCTGATGGATGTCGCGCAGACGCCCATTTTCTGGGCCAAGATTGCCTTCCCGTTGGCCGTGGCGATTGCGGCGGCGCTCACGGTCAGCCGCCTCGGCCGACCGGGCGTGCGCGGCGGCTATGCGTGGGCGCTGGTGGCCGCGCCGTTCATCGCCGTGTGGCTGGCGGGCTGGGCTACGCTTGGCACCGCCGCGCCCGCCGAACGCGTGCCGCTCATGCTTGGGCTGTCCTGGCGCACCTGCCCGTTCAATATCCTGCTGCTGTCGGTGCCAACCTTCGTCGCGGTGTTCTGGGCGGCTAAGGGGCTGGCGCCCACGCGTCCGCGTCTTGCGGGCGCGGCGGCGGGGCTCTTCGCGAGCGCGCTCGCCACGATCGCCTATTGCGTCCATTGCCCGGAGATGAGTCCGGCGTTCTGGAGCATCTGGTACGCCATCGGCATGCTGATGCCCGCGGCGATCGGCGCGTGGCTCGGTCCGCGTCTGCTGCGCTGGTAGGGGCGTGCTTCGTCATACATGCAAGACGAAGCGCATCTGGAAAATTAATTAGTCATCCTTTAAGTGTCGGCGAAAATCGGACGCTTACCGCAAGCCTTTTGATATGTCCGCGTGACATGATTTAACAACCCCTTCAGCCGCTTTTGCTCAATAATAGGCTCGTTCCGGGCGAAATCTTGCGCAGTCCAAATCAAGTTTCGACGAAGGTCGCGCTTATGGCCTGCGTACTGCCCGGGAATGGACAACAGACACGCGGACTCGTAAAGCCCGAGGTTGGTCGCAGACTCTGGTGCTCCCCCTCACCTATGACCAACTTCTTTCTGCCAGACGGACGCGGGTGTTCGGCTGGCTTTTTTTTCGCCAGTCCGCAAGTGAAGCCAAAAGATAAAAGAACGAGTGAACGATGAGACTTGCCCTGCTTTCCGCCGATGCCGAACTCGTGGAACTTGCTTCCCGCACGCTACCCGACGAAGGCTGCGTGTGTCATCACTTTGCGCAGGGGAGCGCGTTACTGCGTGCGTTGCGTCGCGAAACTTTCGATCTGCTCGTGCTCGATCACGCGTTGCCCGACATGGCGGGTATTCGCGTGCTCAGCACGGTCCGAGCGATTGTTTCCATGCAGATTCCGGTCCTTTATGTCACATCGCTCTATGCGGAGCGCGACGAAATCAGTGCCCTGAACGCGGGCGCGGATGCCTGTATTAACCGCCCGGTGGACGCCGTTGTGCTGCGCGCGCGCGTGGCTGCCGTGTTGCGCCGCGCATCTAGCACGGGGCTCGAATATACCGACGAAAACGCCGGTGCATTCGAATTCGATCCCGTTGCCTGTAGCGTTTCGCGCAATGGCATCACGATCCAACTGACTGCGCGGCAATTCAGGCTTGCGCTGCTGTTCTATCAGCACGTAGGCACGACGCTATCGCGCGAGCACATTCTCGATCTGATCTGGATCGGCGAGACCGACGTCAACATGCGCAGCGTCGACACGCAGATCAGCCGCCTGCGCGCGAAGCTGCATCTCGCGCCTGAAAGCGGATACCGCCTGACGGCGGTACACGGCCGCGGTTACCGGCTGGATCGTCTTTAAGCGTGGCTTCGACCTTATAACGCGTTCTCCACGCTTTCGAGCCGATAGCCGTAACCATGCACCGATGTCACCACATAGCCATTGCCGGCATTGAGCTTGAGCTTTGAACGCAGCCAGCAGATGTGCGTGTCGAGCGTGCGCGACGAGGCGCCAAAGGTCTGACGCCAGACCGATTCGAAGATCTGCGCGCGCGATAGCGGCGCATCGAGATGGCGAAACAAAAACCAGGCGAGATCGAATTCACGCTGCGTCAGCGTGACCGCGTCGCCGCGCAGCGTGACCACGCCACGGCTCGTATCGAATTCATAGATGCCGTAGGATTCGAGCCTGGCGGGCTGAGGGTGGCGCGTGCGCCGCAGCAGCGAGCCAATGCGCGCAATCAGCGCTTCGGGCGAACGCGAGCGGACGATGTAATCGTCCGCGCCGGCGTTGAGCGCCGTGGACTCGGCATCCGCGCTATCGGGTTCGCCCACGATCAGTAACGGCATTTCCGTCGCCGATTGTCTGCGTAGCCAGTTCAGTGCCTCGATAACATGGCTGTCGCGTTCGAACCCACTCACGACAAGCAGATCGAGCGCGCCGCGCTGCAATTTGATGGCGAGTTCATCGAACGTCTCGATCTCGACGCACACGTAGCCGGAACACGCGAGCACGCTACGCAAAAACTCGCCGCGCAGCCCGGGGCAATCATAAAGACCGATGCAATTTTGATAGTTGGCCATAACGCGAACGTGAATAACGAATGACTGAATGAGCGCGTATTGCCCCATAAAGACAATGCTGACCCGTTTTGAATGCGAATAGATCGCAAACGTAATAGGCCGGAAATGAATAGGGCGTTTGTCGGCGATTTCGCTAATCAAGTCAGCGTGCCCGTACCTTAACTAGTCGAAATCCTGCAAACAATCGGAGAAGTGTTAATAAGATATAGACCGCCAGAGATAATGGGCACCATCAATGAAAAATGCCGCTTCGTCGAAACGAAGCGGCATTCAAAAAAACCAGTCAGGCGATATGCAGACGCTCAGTTCGCCTTGGTGCCCTGCGCAATGGTGGCGTCTGTGGTGAAGCCTTCGGCTTCGGGTTCACGCTGGATGTCTTCGAGCGCCGCACGGCTTGTTTCGACTCCCAGCGCGAGAATGGCCACGCACAGCACGGCGAGCACCACGCTCACCATCGCGATCACGCCCGACACGCCAAAGCGCTCGTACAGCAGCAGCGCGAGCCATGGGGTGACGATCGAAGAGGCCCGACCGCAGGTACCGGCTACGCCCGTGCCACGCAGACGCACTTCGGTTGGAAACAGTTCGGGAATGTAGCCGAACAGGCCTAGCGTGCAGATGGTGTAAATCGCGCTCACGAGGCAGAAGCCCACCAGCATGACGGCGACTGGCTCGCGCAGCGTCACGTAGATCCAGCCGAGCACCACGCTCACCACCGACGCAATCAGGATGCCACGCGCACGCCCGATGCGGTCGGCAATCGCGTAACCGATCAAACCGCCCACGGGCGAGCCCACCGACATCACGAACACGAAGCCAAGCGACTTCACGATCGACAGCCCCTGCGCGACGAAGAAGGTCGGCAGCCAGGCGATAAAGCCATAAAGGCCCACATTCACGCCAATGGCCGTGATGGCGGCGACGAAGGTGCGGCTGCGCATGCCGCGCGCGAACAGCGCGCTGATCGGCACGCGGCCTTTGCGCAGATCGACGGCGCGCTGCACGGGCGGCAATTCGCCGACCTGTGCGCTCACTTCGCGCTCGATGGCGGCGAGCGTCGCTTCGGCTTCGTCCAGACGCCCAACCGATTCGAGCCAGCGCGGCGACTCGGGCATGCGATGGCGCAGGAACCACACCACGAGCGCACCCACGCCCGCCACCGCAAACATATAACGCCAGCCCAGATTCGGGATGATCCAGTAGCCCGCCGCGAGCGCGGCGAACAGGCCGCTATTGGTGATGACGGCGAGCAGCGACACCCACTTGCCACGTGTGGCCGGCGGCACGAATTCGGCGAGCGTGCCCGCCGCTACCACCAGTTCCGCGCCAAGGCCGAGACCCATGATGAAGCGCAGCGCGATAAGCCATTCGATATTGGGCGCAAAACACGCGGCAATCGACGCCAGACCAAACACCGCCAGATTGAGCTGATACGAGTAGCGGCGTCCCAGCCGGTCGCCGAGCCAGCCCGCGATGAACGCGCCCAGCATCATGCCCACGAAGGTGGACGACACGAACATCGCGCCGTGATGCATGTCGGTGAAGCCGTCCTTGACCATCGAGGCGACCGAGCCGTTGGCGAGATAGATATCGAAGGCGTCAAGAAACGCGCCGCCGGCGATGAGGCCGAGAATCTTCCAGTGAAAGCGAGAAATGGGTAGCCGGTCGAGGCGACCGGCGGCATTGACCGAGTGCTGCATGAAGGTGTCTCCTTTGTGATGCCGCCCGTGCGACCCGAAAAAGGAGGCGCTGGCGTCTTCAACGTTGTGGCCGCGTGATTGTTTTGCTTCTATGCGCGGCTCGGGTACGGCGTCTCTTTTACAGCTTTGTTCTGCAATGCTTAGTGTTGAGTCCTCACACCGCGCCCGCTTCATGTAGCGCGCGAATGCGCGCCTCGTCGTAACCGAGTTCCTTGAGGATCGCATCGGTGTGCTGGCCGAGCGCGGGCACCGGGTCCATGCGCGGGGCGTCGGCCTGCGTCATGCCTGGCGGCAGCAGCGCGGCAATCTCGCCCGCAGGCGTGCCCACCTGCGTCCAGCGGCCGCGCGCGGCGAGTTGTTGATGCGACCACACGGCCTGCATATCGTTGATATGCGCGCTGGCGATCTTCGCCGCTTCGAGCCGCTCGATC
The DNA here is from genome assembly GCF_035948235.1 of Paraburkholderia sp. Lineage (GTDB taxonomy): Bacteria > Pseudomonadota > Gammaproteobacteria > Burkholderiales > Burkholderiaceae > Paraburkholderia. Next base: position 25,405 of record NZ_DASZJJ010000281.1, read on the forward strand.
ACATCCTGCGCGGTGAGGCCGGCGAACACGCCCTCGATCAGCTTGCCCAGTTCCGCGCGATGCGCCACGCGGCGGCTGTTGGCGCTGAAGCGCTCGTCCGTGGCGAGATCGGGCTGGCGCAGCACGGTGTCGCAGAACTGCTTCCATTCACGCTCGTTCTGCAGGCCGAGCATGACCGACTTGCCGTCGCCGGCCTTGAACGGACCGTAGGGATAGATCGTTGCGTGCGCCGCGCCGTTGCGTTGCGGCGGTGTCTGGCCATCGAATGCGTAATAGAGCGGAAAGCTCATCCACTCGACCATGCTTTCGAGCATGGACACGTCGATGCGGCGGCCGCGCCCGGTTTTGCCGCGCTCGATCAGCGCCGCCAGGATGCTTGAATACGCGTACATGCCTGCCGAAATATCGGCGATCGAGCAGCCAGCCTTGGCCGGCTCGTCGGGGGTGCCCGTGACGCTCAGAAAGCCCGATTCGCTCTGGATCAGCAAGTCATAGGCCTTCTTGTCGCGATACGGGCCGTCGCTGCCATAGCCCGAAATATCGCAGACGATCAGACGCGGGTAGCGCTCGCGCAACGACTCGTAGTCCAGCCCGAGGCGCTGCGTCGCGCCGGGCGCCAGATTCTGCACGAACACATCGGCGTCGGCGAGCAGGCTGTGCACGATCTCTTGTGCTTCGGCGCGCTTTACGTCGAGCGTGAGACTTTCCTTCGAGCGGTTGGTCCAGACGAAATGCGAGGCCAGTCCGTGCACGCGCTCGTCATAGCCGCGCGCGAAGTCGCCCACGCCGGGACGCTCGACCTTGATGACGCGCGCGCCCAGATCGGCAAGCTGACGCGTGCAGAACGGCGCCGCGATGGCATGCTCGAACGTGACGACCTTGATGCCTTCGAGAGGGCGCATGAATGTCTCCTCGATTGGATCAGAAGGAACGCGGCAGACCGAGCATATGTTCGGCGACGTACGAGAGAATCAGATTGGTCGAGATCGGCGCAACCTGATAAAGGCGCGTCTCGCGGAACTTGCGCTCGACGTCGTATTCGCACGCGAAGCCAAAGCCGCCGTGGAATTGCAGGCAAGCGTTGGCGGCTTCCCACGAGGCGTCGGCGGCGAGCAGCTTCGCCATATTGGCCTGCGCGCCGCAGGGTTCGTGAGCATCGAAACGTCGCGCGGCTTCAAAACGCATCAGATTGGCCGCTTCCACATTGACGAATGCGCGCGCGATCGGAAACTGCACGCCCTGATTCTGGCCGATCGGCCGGCCAAATACCTGGCGGTCCTTCACATATTTCGTGACGCGGTCGATGAACCAGTAGCCGTCGCCGATACATTCGGCGGCGATCAGCGTGCGCTCCGCATTCAGGCCGTCGAGGATG
>NZ_DASZJJ010000282.1:0-6853 GCF_035948235.1 Paraburkholderia sp.
ACGCAGCCACAGATCCTGGTTCAGCGAGCCATCCGCGACGGCCGCGCTGTCGCGGCTGAGGCTGCGGGTGGCCGGCCGCTTGCGAGCATCCTGTTCGGCCACGAGCGCGGCGCATTCAATGGCGCCGAGCAGCGCGAGCCGGGTCTCGTCGATCACGCGAGCGGCGGCACGCTCTTTATCGACGAACTCACCGAACTGCCACGCCCGCAGCAGGAAGCGCTGCTGCGCGCGCTCGATTCGCAGACCTTCATGCGCGTGGGCGGCAGCAGCGAAGTGGGCACCGATTTCCGCCTGATCGCGGCCACGCGCGCCGTGCCGCGCGATGCGGTCCAGCAGGGCATGCTGCACGAGGATCTGTGGCTGCGTCTGGACGCCGCCGCGCTGCAACTGCCGCCGCTGCGCGAGCGCGAGGAAGACGCGGCGCTGCTGGCCGCAGCCTGTGTCGACGAGATGAATCTGGAAGCGCATACGCGCGGCTTCACGGGCACGACGCGGCTTGTCTCGCCCTCTTTCGTGCGCGAATGTCTGGCCTACGACTGGCCCGGCAACGTGCGCGAACTCCAGGAGCGCGTGAAGCGCGCGTGGCATGCCTCGGGCGACGTGCTCGAAACCTTGCAGGCCGAGGAAAGCAGCGGCGCGTCCGGCCGCGATTCGAATGGCGGCCGCGTGCAGGTGACGGTCGGCACGCCGCTCGCCGATGTCGAGGAAATGCTGATTCGCGCCACACTCGACGCCGTGGGCGGCACGCGCCATCGCGCGGCATCGCTGCTCGGCATCAGCCCCAAGACGCTCTATAACAAGCTGCAACGGATGCGCCTGAACTGATCGCGCTCGACTGAGCAACGCTCAACGCAAAAACGGCGGCCCTTCGTTATGAAGGAGCCGCCGTTTATCTATCTGGCTGGCGTTTGGTGCAATACGTCAGGGCAAGACGCTGCGCAGCAACGCCTGGGCCGACAGATACGCCGGATCGGCCACCAGCTTGTCCCAGCTCAGCGCCTTGCCGCGTCCGTGCAGCTTCCTGATGCGTCTGGCCGATGCCTTGCGCTCGCGCGACGGCTCCTCGGTACGCAGTGCGTCGAGCACCTTCTCCGCTTCGTGCGGCTGGTTGCAGATCAGCACCATGTCGCAGCCCGCCTCCAGCGCCGCGCGCGCGCCCTCGGTCAGCGTGCCGCCCTGGCGCGCGGCCTCCATCGACAAGTCGTCGCTGAAGATCGCGCCGGTGAAACGCAGGCGATTGCGCAGGATCTCCTGCACCCAGATGCGCGAGAAACCGGCTGGCTTCGCATCGACCTTCGGATAGATCACGTGGCCGGGCATCACCGCCGTCAGCGACAGGCCGAGCCAGTCGTAAGGCTGCGCATCTTCGCCGAGAATCGATTCGAGCGGGCGCTCATCAACGGGCACCGCGACGTGCGAATCGGCCGTCGCGAAACCGTGTCCCGGAAAGTGCTTGCCGCAGTTCCCCATGCCCGCAAGCGCGAGGCCGTGATTCAGGCTCTTGGCGAGCAGCGTGACGACGCGCGGATCGCGATGGAACGCGCGGTCGCCCACCACCTTCGACTGGCCATAGCCCAGGTCGAGTACGGGCGTGAAGGACAGGTCGATGCCGCAAGCGCGCAGCTCGGCGGCGAGGATATAACCCACCGACGTCGCCAGCTTGGTCGCGAGCAGCACGTCCTTGTCCCACAGCGCGCCCAGCCGCCCCATCGCCGGCAGGACGGTGAAGCCGTCGGTGCGAAAGCGCTGCACGCGCCCGCCCTCGTGGTCCACCGCAATCAGCAGATCGTCGCGCACTGCACGGATCGCGTCGGTCAGCGCGACCAGTTGCGCGCGGTTTTCGTAGTGGCGCGCGAACAGGATCACGCCGCCGGTGGAGGGATGCGCGAGGCGGCGCACGTCGTCGTCGTTGAGCGTCGTGCCGACCACGTCGAGCATCACCGGTCCGGGAATTCGTTTCATCGATTAGTCGAGCATTGGGTGCCGCGTCGGGCCACTTCAAGGCGTGCGCGGCGGAATGGAAAACAGCGACGGGAGTTTAGCTGCGCTGCTGGTCGCGGGTCTGGTCTGTCTCGGCGATCACGAACGAAACGGCATAGTCGCGCTCGTCGGTGATCGTCACCTGCGTGGTGATGCCGCGCTCTTCCAGCCAGAGCGCCAGCTCGCCCGAAGCCACCATATACGGCTTGCCGCCGGGCGCGTTGAGCGTCTGCACGCCGCGCCAGGTCATCGGCATGTGGATGCCCAGACCGATCGCCTTGGAGAACGCTTCCTTCGCGGAAAAGCGCGTGCACAGATACGCGAGCCCACGCACTTCCGAGCGCGCCTTGCGGGCCTGATACACCTTGAACTCATCGGGGCCGAGGATACGCTCGGCGAAACGTCCGCCGGTGCGCTCCATGGTCGCCGCGACGCGGCTGATCTGGATGATGTCGGTGCCGATGCCGTAGATCGCCATGCGTTCCTCGTCGTTCGTTGCGCCGCCTGCGCAGCGCGAATGCGCTTGATTGGGCTTAAGCGCGCGTAGCCGCGAGGCGCGCCGCGACCATGATCGCCTTCATCTCGCGCACCGCGTTCTCCCAGCCCGCGAAGATCGCGTGCGCGACCACGGCGTGGCCGATATTGAGTTCGTGGATGCCCTCGATCGCCGCGATCTGCTGCACGTTGGTGTAGTGCAGGCCATGGCCCGCGTTGACCTTGATGCCCAGGCCCAGGCCGCAGTTCACGCCGGCCACCACGCGCTCGAATTCGCGCTGCTGTTCGGCGGCTTCGCGCGCTTCAGCGTAGCGGCCCGTGTGCAGCTCGATCACGGGTGCGCCCGCGGCGTGCGCGGCGCGGATCTGCGTTTCGTCCGGGTCGATGAAGAGCGACACGCGAATGCCCGCGTCGGCCAGTTGACGGCAGGCCGCAGCCACGGCATCGAACTGCCCCGCCACGTCGAGACCGCCTTCGGTCGTCAGTTCCTCGCGCTTTTCGGGCACGAGGCAGACGTCATGCGGCTTGATCTCGCAGGCGATGTCGAGCATTTCGGCCGTCACCGCGCATTCGAGATTCATGCGCGTCTTGAGCAGCGGGCGCAGCTTGCGCACGTCCGCATCGACGATATGGCGACGGTCCTCGCGCAGATGCAGCGTGATGGCATCGGCGCCCGCTTCTTCGGCGAGCAGCGCCGCGCGGATCGGATCGGGATAGGTCGTGCCGCGCGCGTTGCGCAGCGTGGCGACGTGGTCGATGTTGATGCCGAGGTCGATCACGTTGGGCGAAGTCAGGAAGAAGCTCATAGGTTCTGCAGGTCGATCAGGATCTGGCGCGTCGCGAGCGGCGTGCCGCCAAGGTAAGTGTTCAGCAGGAAACGCATCAGCGCCTTGCTTTGCGCGACGGTCTGGGGTCGATGGTAATCGTCCTCCTCCATATCGAGCAATGTCTGGCCAGAGAGCACGGGCCAGTGCGAGGGCCATTCGTCCGACGCCTCGCGCACGCCGCGCTCGGGATCGAACACGTAGCGCCCTTCGGCCACCACGGTCTTGCGGTTGACAGTGCGATTGAGCGCCAGCGCGTAGCCGGTGTCGCGCAGCAGGACGCGCTCGAAAGAACGCAGCACCTGCACGGGCGGCAGATCGTGCGCGAGGCGCGTGAGCGTGACGACGTAATGATTGAAGAGCGCGGGATGCGGGTCTTCGCGGGCGAGAAATTTGACCAGCAGCTCGTTCACGTAGAAGCCGCACAGCAGCGCGTCGCCGGCGAGCGGCAACATGCCGCCGACCCATTCGGCGCCGGTGAGCGTGCGCACTTCGCCCTTGCCGGTCCAGTTCAGCGTGAGCGGCTGGAAGGTCTGCAGCACGCCGCGCAGCGCCGAATGCGGGCGCTTGGCGCCCTTCGCGACAAGCGCGACGCGGCCATGATCGCGCGAGAGCACGTCGATGATGAGGCTGGTTTCGCGGTACGGATAGCTGTGCAGCACGAACGCGGGCTGCTCGGCGACGCGAAAGTCGGAGGTGCCGCGCGATGCGCGCGGCGACGGCGAACGTGCGGCGGTCTTGCGCGGCGTGGCGCGGCGCTCGAGTGTGGCGTCGGCGCCTTCGCTTATGTCGCGATCGCTCGACGCCGCCAGACGGGGTCGGCGGCTACGTGCAGTCGTCCCTTCTTTCGCGCTGGAGCCAACGGCCGCACGCCGCGCGCGCGTGACGCCGCCGCCGGGCGATTCGAAATCGGCATCGTCGGCGCCCGCGTCGGGCGCGGACCAGTCGTCGTTCAGGGTTCCGGCTTCGCCGTCACTCATGCGCGCTCACTCGCACCTTGAGATTGCTGTCGTCGCTGGGTTGCGTTCTGGGATGGCGCGGTTACGCGTTACTCGTAACCGTAGGCACGCAGGCCGGCTTCGTTGTCGGCCCAGCCGCTCTTCACCTTCACGAAGGTTTCGAGGTACACCGGACCGTCGAACAGCTTTTCCATGTCGAGGCGCGCTTCGGTGCTGATCTGCTTGAGCTTCGCGCCCTTCTGGCCGATCACCATGGCCTTCTGCGTGTCGCGCTCGACGAGAATGGTCGCGAAAATGCGGCGCAGACGTCCTTCCTGCTCGAATTTTTCGATGATGACGGTGCTGGTGTACGGCAGTTCGTCGCCGGTCCAGCGGAACACTTTTTCGCGCAGGATTTCGGCGGCGAGGAAACGCTCGCTGCGATCGGTCAGGTCGTCTTCGCCGTAGATCGGCTCGCCCTCGGGCAGATACGGCTTGAGCGTGGCCAGCAGGCGCTTGATGTCGTCCGCATTCTTCGCCGACAGCGGCACGATTTCGCGGAATTCGCGCAGCTTCTGCACTTCCTGGATAAACGGATAGAGCGTGGCCTTGTCGTTCACCTGATCGATCTTGTTGGCGATCAGGATCGTGGGCGCGTTCGGCGGAATCAGGTCGAGCACCTTCTGGTCGTCAGGGCCGAACTTGCCCGCTTCGATCACGAACAGCACGGCATCGACGGAACTCAGCGTCGAGGTGACGGCGCGGTTCAGCGAGCGATTGAGCGCCGTGCTGTGACGCGTCTGGAAGCCCGGCGTATCGACGAAGATGTACTGCGCGTCTTCGGTCGTGTTGATACCGGTGATGCGATGGCGCGTGGTCTGCGCCTTGCGCGAGGTGATGCTGATCTTCTGGCCGACGAGGGCGTTCATCAGCGTGGATTTGCCAACGTTCGGACGGCCGACGATCGCGACCATGCCGCAGCGAAAACCGGCAGGAGTGGAAGTAGGTGCGTTCATGATCGGACCAGGAAATAAAACGGGGCGCGCGTGGATCGCGCGCCCGGGTGGAATCAGTGGCCGGCGTCGGCGGCGCGCACGGGCACGGCCGCGCCGATGTCGGCGCTGGTTTCGGCAGTAGTGGACGACGACTTGTCGTCCGCTGCGCCATGTTGCGTGTCACGGCTGCGCGAGGTGCGCGGGGCAATCGAAGTGGCCGAGGGCACAGCGTCGAAGCGGTCGGCCTTTTCAGCGCCCTTTTCAGCAGCTTTCTCAGCGCCCTTGTCCTGCACGTGCGCCGCGCGGATCACCGCGAGCGGTGCAGAATCAGCGCTCGCTGCAGCGGCTGCCGCCGTGGCTCCCGCCACCGTCGTCGGACGCTCGCCGCGCGCACGGCGCTCCGGCGCGCGCAGATCGAGCGCGCCCTGCACGCCCGTCACACCCGGCACGACTTCGAGATCGGGCTTGGGCGCGCGTGCGCCTTTGGAGCGACGCGGTTTGGCCACCAGCGCGGGCGCGGCTGCCATCACCTCGTCGAGCGCCTTTTTCGCGGCGGCTTGCTCGGCCGCACGACGGCTTGCGCCCGACCCCGACACCTTCACGTCGAGCTTGGGCACTGTACATTCGACTTCGAACTGCTGGTTGTGCGCCGCACCATGCGTGGCAACCACGGTGTAAGTGGGCAGCGCGATCTTGTGACCTTGCAGATATTCCTGCAGCAGCGTCTTGGCATCCTTGCCGAGCGTGCGCGGATCGATGTGATCGAGAATCGGCACGTAGAGGCGCTTGATGACCGTCTGCGCGGCGTCGAAGCCGCCATCGAGGAAGATCGCTCCGAAGATCGCTTCGAGCGCATCAGCCAGGATCGACGGACGGCGGAAGCCGCCGCTGCGCAGCTCGCCTTCGCCCAGACGCAGGCCGTCGGCGATATTCAGGGCCTGAGCAATCTCGTAAAGCGACTGCTGCTTGACCAGATTCGCGCGCACGCGCGACAGATCACCTTCGTCCAGCTTGCCAAAACGTTGGAACAATAGGGCCGCCACCGCGCAATTCAGAACCGAATCACCGAGGAATTCGAGGCGTTCGTTATGCGTGGCACTGTGACTGCGGTGGGTGAGAGCCTGGCGCAACAATTCCGCATTGCGAAATTCGTAGCGCAAACGGCTTTCCAACGGAGATTGGGGCATGGGGAGAGTATAACGCGCCCGCCGCCCCCGGCGAAAACGCGGGGCGGCGGGCGAAAAACCGTGAAGAAGCGGCGTTGCCGCGGGTTCTTCAAGTAGCGCGCGAAGATGCGAGGTGCGTATTCGATGATCCGATACGCACACATCACATGACGCGTTTTACTCGAACGAACCGATGCGCTTCAGGCTGCTGAAGTTCATCCAGATGAAGAAGGCGCGGCCGACGATATTCGCGTCGGGCACGAAGCCCCAGTAGCGGCTATCCGCGCTATTGTCGCGGTTGTCGCCCATCATGAAGTAATGACCCGGCGGCACCTTGCAGATCACGCCGCGTGCGTTGTACTGGCAGTTATCGCGATACGGATAGTCATCCGCGCCCACGACGAACGGCGGCACTGCGGGGTTATTCAGGATGTTGTTCTTGCGGCCGTTGCCGA
>NZ_DASZJJ010000283.1:0-29824 GCF_035948235.1 Paraburkholderia sp.
GCTACGCGTATGAGGAGAATGGCGATATCGCCTTGATCTCCGCCCGGCGCGCAGACGCATCGGAACGAACGGAATACGAGGAACGGCGATGAGTGATACTTTTGACTTCTCACAAGCAAAGCGCGGCCCGATTATCGATCCGAAGGGCAAGACGCGCATTACGATCATGCTGGACGACGATGTCCTCCAGGCGTTTCGCGAGCGTGCTGCGAACGAAGGAAAAGGCTACCAGACGCTGATCAACGAATCACTCAGAAATGCTCTGAAGGCGGGGCCGGAGCCGGATATTGCGCTTGCCTTGAAGCAGATATCTGAATCTCTTGCTGTCGAGAAAGTACTTCGAGAACGAGAAAACGCAGTATTCATCAACACGATTGCCGACGCATCCGAGGCCTTCGATAAGGCGCTTCACACAGTTGAACATGCGGGCAAGCGTTCGGATTTCTCTCGACAGGAACTGGACAATCTGCGCCGCGCGGCGTCGGCGGTAGATATGGTCAAGGAATTCATCAAGGCCGCCAGGCCTGTCAAGTTGGTCAAGGAACTCGCTGGCCAACTCAGGACTTCTGCCAATGTGGCCGAGTCCGACTCGATGGGCGAGCGCTCATCCAGGAAGCGCCCGGCACACTGATAAAAAAGCCGCCCGTGGGCGGTTTTTTTTGCGTCCACGTTCGGTAAGGGATCGAACGGTGCGCCAAAAATCGTATGGAGAATGTAAGCAACGCAGATTGCCGATTTTCGATAACACGTCGATTAATGACTCTCTAGCATGGTTCCATTCATCGAGGAGAAAACACCATGCACGCAGAGTCGAAAGGCCCCAGCGCGGCGCCCGCGCTTCAGCAGACGCTCGGCACGTGGCAACTGTGGGGCATTGCCGTCGGGCTCGTGATTTCCGGCGAATATTTCGGCTGGAGCTACGGCTGGGCGAGCGCCGGCACGCTGGGCTTCGTCGTCACGGCGCTGTTCGTGGCGGCCATGTACACCACGTTCATTTTCAGTTTCACCGAACTCACCACGTCGATCCCGCACGCGGGCGGCCCGTTCGCCTACGCGCGCCGCGCATTCGGTCCCGCGGGCGGCTATCTCGCGGGCGCGGCCACGCTGGTCGAATTCGTGTTCGCGCCGCCGGCCATTGCGCTGGCTATCGGCGCGTATCTGCACGTGCAGTTTCCGGGCCTCGAGCCGAAGCACGCCGCGATGGGCGCGTACCTCGTGTTCATGGCGCTCAATATCGTGGGCGTGCAGATCGCCGCCACGTTCGAGCTGGTGGTCACGGTGCTGGCGATTTTCGAGCTGCTCGTGTTTATGGGTGTGGTTTCGCCGGGCTTCACGTGGGACCACTTCACGAAGGGCGGCTGGTCGGGCAACGATCACTTTTCATTGGGCGCCTTCCACGGCATGTTCGCGGCGATTCCGTTCGCGATCTGGTTCTTCCTCGCCATTGAAGGCGTGGCGATGGCCGCCGAGGAAGCGAAGAACCCCAAACGCTCGATTCCGGTTGCCTATGTTGCGGGCATCCTGACGCTGGTGGCGCTGGCCGTGGGCGTGATGGTGTTCGCGGGCGGCGCGGGCGACTGGACCAAGCTCGCCAACATCAATGACCCGCTGCCGCAAGCGATGAAATACATCGTTGGCGAGCATAGCGGCTGGATGCACATGCTCGTGTGGCTTGGCCTGTTCGGTCTGGTCGCGTCGTTTCACGGCATCATCCTGGGCTACTCGCGGCAGATTTTCGCGCTGGCTCGCGAAGGCTATCTGCCCGCCTGGCTCGCCAAGGTGCACCCGCGCTTCAAGACGCCTTATCGCGCGATTATCGCGGGCGGCGTGATTGGCATCGCGGCCATCTATAGCGACGAGCTGATCCAGTTTGGCGGCCAGACGCTCACTGCGAATATCGTCACGATGTCGGTGTTTGGCGCGATTGTGATGTACATCGTCAGCATGGCCGCGCTCTTCAAGCTGCGCCGCGCGCAGCCGCGTCTGGAGCGTCCGTTCCGCGCGCCGCTCTATCCGTTCTTTCCGGCTTTTGCGCTGCTCGCCGCGCTGGTTTGCCTCGGCACGATGGTGTATTTCAATGCGCTGGTCGCCGTGATCTTCGTGGGCTTCCTCGCGCTGGGCTATGCTTATTTTCTGGCGACCCGCGCACAGCGCGAGGCCGCTGCGCAGACCGCAGCGTCGCTGGAAACGTCCGGCGCGCTGCTGGAGGAATGAGCGCACAATGAACGTCTGCACCACGCACGAGCGCAGGAGTTGCGCGGGAGTCGAATAGATGGCCTATACGGAGACGATCGGTTCGCGTACCTACCGTTTCGCGGACCTCAAGACCTTGCTCGCGAAGGCGAGTCCGCTGCGCAGCGGCGACCAGCTCGCGGGCGTCGCGGCGGCAAGCGAGGAAGAGCGCGTCGCCGCGAAAATGGCGCTGGCTGAGGTGCCGCTCAAGACTTTCCTGAACGAAGCGCTCATCCCCTACGAGAGCGACGAAGTCACGCGCCTGATCGTCGATAGTCACGACGCACAGGCGTTCGCGATGGTTTCGCATCTCACGGTGGGCGACTTTCGCAACTGGCTGTTATCGCCCGAAGCGGATAGCGCGGCACTTGAACGTGTCGGCCCGGGCCTCACGCCCGAGATGGTGGCGGCGGTCTCCAAGATCATGCGCAACCAGGATCTGATCGCGGTGGCGCGCAAACGGCCCGTGATTACGCGCTTTCGCAACACGGTTGGGCTGCCTGGGCGCATGTCGGTGCGTCTGCAGCCCAACCATCCCACCGACGACGTGAAGGGCATCGCCGCATCCATGCTCGACGGCCTCATGTACGGCTGCGGCGACGCGATGATCGGCATCAATCCGGCCACGGACAGCCTGGCGGCCATCGTGAAGCTGCTCACGATGATCGACGGTTTTCGCGAGCGTTATCGCGTGCCCACGCAATCGTGTGTGCTCACGCATGTCACCAACACGATCGCGGCGATCGAAAAAGGCGCGCCCGTCGATCTGGTGTTCCAGTCGATCGCCGGCACCGAAAAAGCCAACGCCAGTTTTGGCATCTCGCTCGCGCTGCTGGGCGAAGCGCGCGACGCGGCGCTCTCGCTCAAGCGCGGCACGGTCGGCAACAACCTCATGTACTTCGAGACGGGGCAAGGCAGTGCGCTGTCCGCCAACGCGCATTTCGGCGTCGATCAGCAGACCTGCGAAGTGCGTGCCTATGCGGTCGCGCGCCACTTCGATCCCTTCCTCGTCAATACGGTGGTGGGCTTCATCGGCCCGGAATATCTCTACGATGGCAAGCAGATCATTCGCGCCGGCCTGGAAGATCACTTCTGCGGCAAGTTGTTAGGGGTGCCGATGGGTTGCGATATCTGCTACACCAATCACGCAGAAGCCGATTCGGACGATATGGATACGTTGCTCACCCTGCTGGGCACAGCGGGAATCAACTTCATCATGGGCATTCCCGGCGCCGACGACGTGATGCTCAATTATCAGAGCACCTCGTTTCACGACGCGTTGTACGTGCGCGAAGTGCTTGGCTTGCGCCGCGCGCCCGAGTTCGAGGAGTGGCTGGAAACGATGGAGATCGCCGATGCGAAGGGCGCGCTGCTGCCCACGTCAGCGCGCGTGCCGCTGCTGGCGGGCGCGAACGAATGGATGGGCATCGGGCAGGGAGCCAGCGCATGAGCGACGCCGTCGAAAAGAATCCCTGGGCGGGGCTGAAGGCATTCACCAATGCGCGCATCGCGCTGGGGCGCGCAGGTAACGGCCTGCCGACCGCGCCGCTGCTTGCGTTCAATCTCTCGCACGCCCAGGCGCGCGACGCGGTGCATCAGCCGCTCGATGCGCAGACGTTGTGCGCGCAACTGGAAGCTCAGGGTTTCGCGACGCTCGCAGCGCAAAGCGCGGCGTCAGACCGGCAGCATTATTTGCGCAGGCCCGATCTGGGAAGACGGCTGAGCGACGAAAGCCGTGAAGCGCTTGCACGCGCTCCAAAGGACGCGCCGGACGTGGTGTTCGTGGTCGGCGACGGGCTGTCGGCCTTCGCGGCGGCGAAGCAGGCCGTGCCGCTATTGCAGGCAGTGCGCCGACGTCTGGAAGACGATGCCGCCACGGCTGGATGGCGCATCGGCCCGGTGGTGGTGGCGCGCCAGGCGCGTGTTGCGCTCGGCGACGAGATCGGCGAATTGCTGGGTGCGAAACTCGTCGCCATGTTGATCGGCGAGCGGCCCGGTTTGAGTTCGCCCGATAGCCTGGGCGTGTACCTCACGTGGGCACCGAAGGTGGGCTGTCACGACGCGTTGCGCAACTGCATTTCGAACGTGCGGCCCGAAGGGCTGCCGTACGAAGCGGCGGCGCACAAGCTGCATTATCTGCTCACGCACGCGCGGCGGCTCCAGTTGACCGGCGTGGGTCTGAAGGACGATAGCGACGCGACGTTGCCGCAGCAGTCCGTGGGGCGCGTCGAAGCGGCCTGAAACCGGCGCCCCATTTTGGGGCGCGACCCGCGGCGCATCTCGCAACGATGCGCCGAATTTGAACATCGATCAATCGCGCCAGGCGCGCGCGTGTGTGCAATAGTGTGCCGCAACGGCACATAGCTGACACATCAGTGTCATAGGCGTGCGCGTCATTCCCCGCCGCATGCGCCCCGCACGTCCCTGGCGCGGATTTTGCATCGAAAGCGGATCGTTTCCGACCAAACCTAAGCGCCAGGAGTCACCCATGAATCAAGCGGTCACGCGCATCGAACAGACCGCGGCGGACACCCGCCTGAACGCCCAGGGCGCGCAGGTGCCTGCCGGCCGCGCGGTCGTGAGCGTCGCGCATGACGCCGACGAGCAGGCGCGCAATCTGGTCGGCTGGCGGCAGACCTACGATCAGCTCGCGGCGGGGCGCTTCGTCGGCACGCTCACGGAAATCCCGCTCGACACTATGAAGATTTTCTGCGAGACCACCAGTCACACGCTGCGGCAGGCGTGCGAGGTGCGGGGCGACGCGTACTGGTTCGGCATTCCTGCGGCGCTCGACGGCCAGGCGCGCATCGATTCGCAGCCGTTTGGCGAGCACGCGATTGCCGTGCGGCCCGGCAATGTCGAATTCGAGTTGCTCACGCCCGCGCAGTTTTCGATCTACGGTGTGGTGGTGCGCGGCGACGTGCTGCGCCACTATGCCGAAGCCGTCGAACGCGTGCCGCTGGACGCCCGCCTGCCGTGCGCGCCGACCGTGCGCGCGGGCGCGGCACGTCTGGCGCAGCTTTGCGCATTGCTCGCGCAACGGCTGGGCGATACCGATGCGGGCAACGCCATGCTGTCGGACGTGGAGCGTGACGACGTCCAGGCGGAATTGCTGGCGGCGCTTTTCGATGCCTGCACGGCGCACGACGATGGTTCCGGCAATGCGGATGCACTGGGCGACCCGCCTTCGCGCCGCCGCTGGATCGTCGGCCAGGCGCGCGATTATGTGCTTGCGCATCGCTCGCGTCCGGTGGGCGTGCCGGAACTCTGCGAGCAACTGCATGTGAGCCGGCGCACCTTGCAATACTGCTTCCAGGACGTGCTGGGCATGGCGCCCGCGACCTATCTGCGCGCGCTGCGCCTGAACGGCGCGCGTCGCGATCTGTGCGGACGCGCGGCCGGGTCGGTGCAGGACGTGGCAGCGGCATGGGGGTTCTGGCATCTGAGCCAGTTCGCTACCGACTATCGACGCATGTTCGGCATGCGCCCTTCGGAAGCGCTGCGCGCGGCGTAACCCGCCGCCGCGCGATTCGCAATTTATCCGGACACCTGATGATTGGCGGGCCGCGCGATAAACTTGCCGGGGCTCGTGCCCGTGAGGCGCCGGAACATCGCGATAAACGCCGACGAAGTCGCATAGCCCAGATCGAGCGCCACCGATTCGACGCTGCGCCCCGCCTGCAACAGCGGCAGCGCGCGCACCAGCCGCAGCCGCGCGCGCCATTCAGTCAGTGACATCCCCAGTTCGCGTTGAGCATGGCGCATCAGCGTGCGTTCGCTCGTATGAAACGCGGCGGCCAGCTCGGCGAGCGGGCGGTTATCGGCGGGATTGTCGTGAAAGACCTTGAGCACCGCGTCCAGTTCCGGGTCGTCCGCGTGAGGCAGGTAACTCCCCGTCGTGGCGCAGGTGCCCAGTTGATCGACCAGCACGCGTAACAGGCGCGTGCGCGTGGGCGATTCCAGGCCGTCGTGGCCCTCGGGCGGCAGTGCACGCAGATGTTCGAGCATCGCGCGCACAAGCGGCGACACCATCACCGCGCAGGTCTGCGCGGGCAGCGCGGCGCACAGCTCGCGCTTGATATAGACCGAGCAATGCACCGTCTCCGCGTGATTGAAGCCGACGTGCTCGGTACCCGGCGCGATCCACAAAGCCATATGCGGCGGCGCGAGAAAGTAATCCTCGCGCGTCGTGACTTCGGTGATGCCGCTGAACGAATAGACGAACTCGCCCCACGGATGGCACATCGACGGATAGGTCGCGTGCGAGGGCATGTGCTCGGTGCGGAAATACACGGGCACCGGCAGCGTGTCGATGAAGGGCGGCTGGCGCAGGTGCTGCGCGTTGCGCTGCGGGGCGGTCGTGCGATTGGGTTTGGTGCGGGGCGTCGGCATGGCGCGGGTTCAAGTGGAATGCGCTTGCTGCGCGTTTTTATCGACTGCGTCATGCGCGAACTCGACGAAACGCAGCGCACATCGCGACGCATCCGTTGCGCGCCACAGCAGCGTTTGCTCGAGCGGCGCTTCACCGGCGAGCGGCACGTAGCGCACGCCCGGCATCTGCAACGCCGCGACGGATGCGGGCACGATCGCTACGCCACGTTCGGCGGCAACCAGCGCCACCAGCGTCGCGACCTGCGTGGCGGTCGGCCCCAGGCGCGGCGCGAGGCCGGTTTTCGCGCATAGACGGTTGAGCGCCGCATTGAGCGCGGAACCCTGACCCGGCGGATAAGTGATGAAGGCTTCACCCGCGAGCGCGGCGAAGTCAATCGCATCGCACGCGGCGTGCTGACTGGCGCACGGCACGGCGGCGACCAGCGGCTCGCTCGCCACGATGCGCTGGGCGATCTCGGGCGGTGCGGCTTGCGGCGCGGCCCATCCGAACGCAATGTCGATCACGCCCGCCGCGATCTGCCGATAGTGATCGACGCTCGCCACTTCGCAAAAGCTCAACTCCACTTCTGGCGCCGCGCGGCCGAATGCGCGCACGATCTCGCTGAACACGCGCGACATCGGAATCGAACTGGTGTAGCCAATCGCCAGGCGCCCGGCCGTGCCGTTCGCCAGCCGCTGCGCCGAAGTCTGGGCGCTCGCCGCCGCTTCGAGCACCCGGCGCGCGTGGTCGAGAAACTGCATGCCTTCGGGCGTGAGTGTGACTGCGCGTGTCGAGCGCTCGAACAGGCGTATTCCCAGCCCGGTTTCGAGCGCGGAGATCTGGCGCGTGAGCGGCGGCTGGGCGATGTGCAGGCGTTCGGCGGCGCGGCCGAAGTGCAGTTCGTCGGCGACGGTCACGAAATAGCGCAGGCGGCGCAGGTCGAGCATGGAGTGAGTCCGGGTATCAATCAGCACAAAATCGGTATTGGCCGCGCTCGCGCGCGCCCGGCAGACTGAATGGACAGCTATCGTCACGGAAACCATTCATGTCTGGCAAGCCCTTGCGCGCGGCGTTTTTTCTCTGCGGCTGCGCGGCCTTTCTCAATCTCTACGCTACGCAGGGCATCTTGCGCGAACTTGCGGCGGCCTTTGGCGTGAGCGCTGAACGCGCGGGGCAAGGCGTCAGCGCGACCACGCTGGCCGTCGCCATTATCGCGCCATTCGTCGGTGCAATCGCTGCGCCGTTCGCGCGCCGCACGGTGATCGCGGGCGCGGCGATGATGTCCGCGCTGCCCGCGTTGTGGGCCGCGCATGCGGGCGGCTTCGGCTCGTTTCTCGCCGCGCGCTTTGCCGTCGGCATGCTGATGCCGTTTATCTTCGCGATATCGGTGTCGTTTATCGGCGAGTGTTTTTCGCGCGATGAGGCTGCGGAGGTGAGCGCGCTGTTTGTCGCCGGGACCACGCTCGGCGGCTTCGCGGGACGCTTCGTGACCAATGCGTGCGTGGCCGCGCTGGGCTGGCGGCAGGCGCTGGATGGGGTCGCGCTGTTGAGCCTGGTGGCGGGTATGGCGATTTACGCGTGGCTGCCGCGAGATGTGCCGACGGCGATGCAACCCGAAGCGCGCGCGATCGATCACGCGGCGCCATCGCGGTTGAAGCTGCTTGCACGGCCATCGCTGCTGGCGGCGTTCGGTTTCGGCGCCTGCGTGCTGGCCTCGCAGGTGGCCACGTTCACCTTCGCGGGGCTGCGGCTCGCGCAGCCGCCTTATGACTTCGGCACAGCGCAGATCGGCGCGATCTACGCCGTGTTCCTGCTCGCGATGGTGGTGACGCCGCTCGCGGGGCGCGTCGCGCGCCATCGTTCGCCGCGCGATCTGGCGGTCTGGGCGGCATGGCTCGCGCTGGTGGGCGCGCTGCTCACGCTCGCCCACGGCCTGGTGCCGATCCTGTTGGGGCTGGCGCTCGGCTCGACCGCCGTTTTTGTCGAACAGGCTGCGGCCAATGCGTTTATCTCGCAGACCGCCGGTGCGGCGCGGGCCACGGCCATCGGCGTGTATCTCTCGTTTTATTACCTGGGCGGCAGTCTCGGGTCGGTGCTGCCCGTGCCTGGCTGGCGTCTATGGGGCTGGGGCGGTTGCGTGGCGTTCGTGATCGCCGCGCAGGCGCTGGCGGGCCTGCTCGCCTGGCGGTTCTGGCGCGAGGGCGCGCGGCAGGGCGCTTCGCCGGGCGAGGTGCGGGCTTTGCTGCGCTAGCCCGTTCAGGCGTAGCGCGCGAGAAACATATCGGCGGCGGATTCGGCGATGCGGGCCTGGCCCGCTGCGTCGAGCGGCGGCTGGCCCATCGTCACCTGCGGCCAGAACGCGAACGCCTTCACCATCCCCTGCAGTTCCTGCGCCGCGAAAAGCGGATCGTCGATTTGCAGACGCCCGTCTGCGCTGGCGGCGCGAATCCACACGGTCACGTCCTCTTCGCGCTCGCCGATGCGCGCGACCATGTCGCGTGCGCGCTCGGGAGAGTGAATGCCCGCTGCGATCGCCACGCGGGCGAGCGCCAGAAACGACTCGTCGGCCATCAGGCGCAGTTTGCGCGCGAGCAGCGCAAGCAGTTGCGGGCGCAACGGTTCTGCGGCGCGGTAGGCGGGCGATGTGCCGGTCTCGCTCGCGTCCCACAGGCGCATCAGGATCGCCGCGAACAGCGCTTCCTTGCTCGGAAAGTGGTTGTAAACCGTGCGCTTGGAGACGCTCGCGCGTGCGGCGATGCGGTCCATGCTGGTGGCGTCGTAACCGGCGCCGAGAAATTCCTCGATGGCCGCTTCCAGAATGGCGGCGCGTTTGCGGTCGGTCAGGCGTTGCGGGGTAGCGGTCGAATCCATGACGCGATTTTACTGGTTCGCCTCGTGGCCGGGCGGCCCCGACGTTGCGGGTTTGCACTCGGCGCCGGACATTTCGATGCGATTTGCGCCGATGTGCGGTCATTTTGCGACATATAACCATGACGCATATAAGGACTTCTCATCCGTCGCTACAGAAAACATACATGCGCGACTGTTTCTATCTGCCGCGCAAGTTGGCAACTAACTAACTGATAAATCGACGATTTTCGCGTTGCTCACTAGAGGCCGCGCCAAACGCGCATGCAGATTTACCCCTTCGAATCCCTTCGGCTGTTAAAAAGTAAATGAGAATTGTTTGCATCCAGGCTAAGATCGAGCCCGCTTTCGGTTCGTAAGAAACCGGGCGCCTGGATTCTGACTACGGGGTAGATTCGATGCATTTCAAGCAAAGACTGGTGCGGCGCGTGTTGCCGGCGCTGATTGCCGAAGCCTGCGCGCTTTATGCCAGCCAGACGCTGGCCGCTCAACCGGCCCAGGCGTCTCAGCCTGCCGCCAGCGCGACACTCGCGCAAAACGCCACCACCAACGACACCGCCGCGGACCCGGCCGCCAAACCCATGCGCGCCGACGCCCTGCGCCGCGAGCAGGCGCTCAAGGCCGTAACGGTCACGGCGACGCGCGGCGGCAGCGCGGACCCGAACCGCACGGCGGCCACGGTCTCGGTCATCACCAGCGACGATATCGACGAGAACAACGCCAAGGACGTCAAGGACGCGCTCAAGTACGAGCCGGGCGTGGAAGTGCGCCACTCGGCCTACCGGCCGTCGGGCATCACGGGCTCGTCGGGCCGCGCGGGCAATGAAGGCATCAATATTCGCGGCCTTGAAGGCAACCAGGTGCTGCTGCTCGAAGACGGCGTGCCGCTGCCGCAGTCGTACGCGTTCGGCTCAGGTTCGGCCGGCCGCGCCGATTATCTGAACACCGATCTCTATCAGCGCATTGAAGTGCTGCGCGGACCGACTTCGGCGCTGTACGGCAGTGACGGCCTGACGGGCGCGGTCAACTTCGTGACCAAGGACCCGGGCGACCTGCTGTCGATCTACAACAAGCCGACCTATTTCTCGCTGAAGGCGGGCTACGACTCGACCGACCGCAGCTGGGGATCGACGGCCACGGCTGCCTTCGGCGGCGACGTGGTGCAGGGCATGGTCGCGCTGTCTGGCCGCCACGGCCACGAAACCGACAACAAGGGCGACAGCAACACGCTGGGCGCGACACGCTCGGAAGCGGATCCGCTGACGTACAACAATCGCAGCGCACTCGGCAAGCTGGTTTTTAAATTGACGCCGCAAGACACGCTCAAAATCACTGCGGAAACGATTAGTAATGCGAATTCAAGCGATGGTCTTTCGCAGCTCGGCGGTGCGTATACGTGGAGCGGCTACACGGCCAATCGCTATGTGACCGGCAACGAGGTTAACAGCAACCGCGTCCAGCTCGACTACGATCATCGCGACGCGACGAACCCGTATTTCCAGCAGCCTCCACGCGGCAGACGCTCGATATCGGCGGCGCCAATGCGAGCGGCGCAACGTCCTCGCGCTCGCGCACCAACGATTACGGCGACAACATCCTCGGCGGCAGCGTGGTGGCCGATAGCGCGTTCGCGACCGGCTTCCTGCAGCACAAGTTGACTTACGGTTTCGATGCCAGCGTCTCGCACTACAGCACCGCAAGCTCGGCGGGATCGGAGTGGACCAGCAGTGCAGACGGCTATCCGGAAGCTTTCCCAAAGACCACGCAAACGAATGTCGGCGCCTTCGTGCAGGACGAGATTCGCTGGAACAAGCTGAGCGTGGTGCCGGGCGTGCGCTTCGACTGGTACGACATGACGCCGCATCCAGACGCGACCTACGCGTCCATGTCCGCCGCGTCGACCAAGCCCACCACGACCTCCACGGGCAACGCGATTTCGCCGCGCCTTGCGGTGCTTTATGAAGTGTCGCCCGCGTTCGTGCCTTATGTGCAGTACGCGCACGGCTTCCGCGCGCCATCGGCCTACCAGGTCAACAGCTTCTATAACCCGGCGGGTTCGTACGGTCTTTACTACCAGCAGGTTGGCAATCCTGACCTCAAGCCGGAAACCAGCAACTCGATCGAACTGGGCCTGCGCGGCAAGCTCGGCGTCGGTCACGGCCAGGTGAACTACAGCGCTGCCGCGTTTGCGGGCCGCTACAGCAACTTCATCGATACGAAGGTGATTGGCGGCAGCGTGACGTCCGCGACCAATCCGTACACGGTGCAGTACGTGAATTATTCGAAGGCCTCGATTCAGGGCCTCGAAGGCAAAGCAGACTGGTACGTGAACGACAGCCTGGAAGTGAAGGGCGGCTTCGCGTGGATTCATGGCACCGAAACGAAGGACGGCGTGACTTCGGGGCTGGATACGGTGCCGCCGCTGGCGGTCGTGCTGGGCGTGAAGTACGCGCCCACCGAGCGCTGGTTCGCCAGCGCCGACCTGACCTACAACTCGCGCAAGAGCAAATCGACGATGTCCACGTCGTCGTATTTTTCGACGCCGTCCTACACGATTCTCGACCTGCACGCGGGCTACAACATCACGCGTCACGTGAGCGTGACGGCGGGCATCGACAACGTATTCGACCGCAAATACTGGACCTGGAACGACGTGCGCGGACTTTCGGACAGCGACAGCGCGGCGAAGATCAACGCGTACACCGCGCCAGGCCGCAACTTCAACGTGGCGATGAAAATCGACTTCTGACGCGCAGTTTATTCAACCGTTCAATGTACACAGGCAGGACCCTCATGACGCAAACCTCACATCCGGTTCCCGCGAACGCGGCCACGCTCGCGCTGCTGCGCGAGGCCTTCACCGAACTGCGCACGACGCGCAAGTTGCGCCATCGCGAAGCGGCGGCGGAACTGGGCGTAAGCGAAGGCGAAGCGCTGGCGGCGTTCGTCGGCGAGTATGTCGTGCGGCTCGATTGTCACAACGTCGACCAGTTCGCCGCGCTGTTCGAGGCGATGCCGCTGCTCGGCGAGGTCATGGTGCTCACGCGCAACGATGCCGTCGTGCACGAGAAAATCGGCACCTTCGGCAAGGTGGGGCGTAACGGTCCGGTGGGCCTGACCGTGGGCCGCGCGATCGATCTGCGTATTTTTTACGCGAAGTGGGCGTCGGCGTTCGCAGTGCGCGAAGCCTATGACGACGGCGTGCGCGAGAGCCTGCAGTTCTTCGACGCACACGGCGTAGCCATCACCAAGGTCTATCTGCGCGATGCGAGCGATCAGGCGGCGTTCAATGCGCTGGTCGAACGTCACGCCGCGCCGGAGCAGAAGGCGGGTCTCGCGGTCGCTCCAGTCCAGCCGCGCGCCGCACAGCGCGACGATGCGCAGATCGACGTGGCAGGTTTTCGCGCAGCCTGGGCAGCGATGAAGGACACCCATGAATTCTTCGATATCCTGCATAAATTCGATGTGGCCCGTCTGCAGGCACTACGCCTGGCCGACGCCGCGTATGCAGAGCCAATCGCACTCGATGCCATTGAGGTGTTGTTGAACGACGCCGCCCGCGCGCAGTTGCCGATCATGGTGTTTGTCGGCAATCCCGGCATGATCCAGATCCACACCGGTCCGGTCCAGAAGATCCGCACGATGGGACCGTGGCTGAACGTGCTCGACGCGGACTTCAATCTGCATCTGCGCACCAATCTCGTTGCGCACGCATGGGTCGTGCGCAAGCCAACGAGCGATGGCATCGTCACCTCGGTCGAACTCTTCGACGCGGCGGGCGAGAACATCGCCATGCTGTTCGGCGAACGTAAGCCGGGCCAGGCGGAACGCGAAGACTGGCGTGCGGCCGTGCAGCGCCTCGCACGTATCGAGCGTGCCGCGCAGGAGGCTGCCGTATGAGCGACGATCGTTTCGATTTCAGACGCCGACGCCTGTTGATCGGCACGGGTGGGCTGCTGCTTGCAGCGACGGGCGCGGGCTTTGCCGATCTGGCGAGCGCGGCCCCAACGCAGGCCCGGTCCGATACGCCGCGCGTGGTCGTGATCGGCGGGGCGCTTGCAGAAATCGTCTATGCGCTGGGCCGCGCCGACACGCTCGTAGGCTCCGATACCACCTGTACCTATCCGCCGCAGGCCCAGGCGCTGCCCAAGGTCGGCTATCAGCGCGCGCTCTCCGCGGAAGGTCTGCTGTCGTTGCAGCCCACGCTGATTCTTGCTTCTGCGGAGGCCGGGCCGCCCTCGGTGCTGCAACGTGTCGCCGATGCGGGCGTGAAGCTCGCGACCTTTGGCGAAGGGCACGATGTGGCCTCGGTACGCGAGAAGATCGTGGGCGTGGCGCGCGCGCTCGACGCTGAAAACGCAGGTCAAACGCTGCTCGCGCGCTTCGATCGCGGGTGGGCCGAGGCGTCGGCACAGGTTGCGCAGGCAACGAAGCCCGCAACCCAGCCACGCGTGTTGTTCCTCATGAGTCCCACCGACAACCAGCCGATGGTAGCGGGCCAGCACACCGCTGCCGACGCCATGCTCGCCTATGCGGGTGCGCGCAATGCGATGCAGGGCTTCTCGGGCTATCGCGCGCTCACGCCCGAGGCGCTGGTCGCCGCGCAACCCGATATCGTGTTGACGACTGACGATGCGCTCAAGGCTGCAGGTAGCAAGCGCCATCTGCTCGATTCGGCGGGCTTCGCGCTGACGCCCGCCGGGCGCTCGACGCGCGTGGTCGCGCTCGATGCGCTGTTCCTGCTCGGCTTCGGCCCGCGCCTGCCCGAGGCCGTGAGCGCACTCAACCGCAGTCTGGCGAAAGCATGATGAGCAGGCCGACGCTTCAACTCGCGCAGCCTGCGCTGGCTGCGCCATCTTCCGTGCGCACGCTGCGCTCGCGCGTCCCGCTGGTGTTCGCCGCGCTCGCAGCCTTGCTAGCGCTGGCCGTGTTGGCGGCCGTGTGCATGGGCGCTTATCCGGTGTCGCCTGCCGCACTCTGGCAAACGCTCGTGGCAGGCGATCTGCACGCAGGCGCGCAAGCCGATCGATCCGCGCTGGTGTTACTCGAACTGCGCATGCCGCGTGTGGCGCTCGCGCTGCTGGTGGGCGCGGGGTTCGGCGCGGCTGGCAGCGCCCTGCAGGCGCTGCTGCGCAATCCGCTCGCGGACCCCGGCTTGATCGGCGTATCGAGCGGCGCGGCATTGGGCGCTTCATTGCTGATCGTGTTCGGCGCGGTGCTGTTGCCGCATCTGTCCGCGTGGTGGCCCGCTGTATTCGCGGGCGGCTTCGCGCCGGGTTCGGGACAACTTACCGCGATTGCGGCGTTCATCGGGGCGCTGGGCGTGACGCTGGGCGTGTACCGGATTTCCTCGTCGAACGGCCGCGTGGTGCTGCCGATCCTGCTGCTCGCCGGTGTGGCCGCCAACGCGCTCGCGGGCGCGGTGATCGGTACGCTCTCTTATGTGGCCACCGATGCGCAACTGCGTTCGCTGACGTTCTGGAGTCTGGGCAGTCTCGCCGATGCGAAGTGGTCGACGCTCGGCGCCATCGCGCCGTTCGTGATCGTGGGCATCGTAACGATTGCTGCGCACTCGCGCGCGCTCAACGCAATGCAACTCGGCGAACTGGAAGCGCACTATCTGGGCGTGCCGGTTCGACGTGTCAAGCACTCCATACTATTGGCGGTGGCGCTGGCTGTCGGCGCACTGGTGTCGAGCACGGGGCAGATCGGCTTTATCGGGCTGGTGGCGCCTCACTGTATCCGGCTTTCGTGTGGCCCCGACCAGCGCGTGGTGCTGCCGGGATCGATGCTGCTGGGCGCATTGCTGACCGTGGCCGCCGATCTCGCCGCACGTACGCTCGTGGCGCCTGCGGAGATTCCGCTTGGCGTGCTCACCGCCTTGCTGGGTGCACCGTTCTTTATCGTGCTGATCTTGCGCAGCCGGCGGCAATTCGGCGGATAAACGTATCGACCAAACGTCAAAAAAATACTCATGCTTTCGATTGAAAAACTGCGCATCGGCTACCGGGGAAGGCCGCTGTTCGACGACTTTTCGCTCAGCGTAGCGCCTGGCGAATTCGTGGTCGTGCTCGGCCAGAACGGGGTCGGCAAGAGCACGCTGCTCAAGGCGCTGGCCGGCGACTTCACGCTGCACGGCTTTCCCGATCGTGCGAGCAGCGGCACCCTCACGCTCAACGGCGAGGACGTGCGCCGCATCGCGCCGCAGCGCCTCGCGCAACTGCGGGCCGTGCTCGCGCAAAGCGTGCCTAACACGTTTGCGGTGCCGGTGAACGAAGTCGTGCAACTGGGCCGCTATGCGCATCTGGACGGCGCGGCATTGCCGTTTTCCGTCGATGTGCTGGTGCAGGACATGCTTGCGTTGGCGGGCGTGGCGCCGCTTGCGCAGCGCGATATCACCACGCTCTCGGGCGGCGAATTCGCGCGCGTGCAGTTTGCGCGTGCTCTCGCGCAATTGTGGACACTCGACGCCCATCAGATGCCGCCGCGTTATCTGCTGATGGACGAGCCCACGGCTGCGCTCGATCTCGTTCAGCAGCACCGGCTCTTCGCCACGGCGCGGCGGCTGACGCGCGCGTGGAATATCGGCGCGCTTGCGATCGCGCACGACTGCAATCTCGCTGCGCGCCATGCGGACCGCCTCGTGCTGCTCGCCAACGGCCGCGCGATCGCCGACGGGCCGCCGCGCGACGTCATGCGTACCGATCTGCTCGAACGCTGCTATGGCGCGCCGATGCAGATTGCCGGTGAAGACCAGGACGCCGTGGCAAGTATTTTTCCGGCCTGAAAAAGCCATAAAAACGTTTGCGCGCCCGGGGAACGTGCGCGCTCCATACGATCTCCATCATTCCTCGATAGTCGCTGCATGGCGGGCGCTCAGAATACGCTTGGGCCGACCGCATGCCGCGCGTCGGGACGAGATGTGCAGGACCGGTTTTGCCTTCGCTATAACAATGAAAACGATGCTTGCCATGCAGCGTCTGCTGCACGAATCCATTCCGGGTTCGACCTTGAAAGCGCGCTTCAGCCGCGCGCGCGTCTGGCTCTACGCGGGCCTCAATCCGGGCACGGGGCGCATCTGGATACGCGCACTCACCGATATTCCCCTGCTTGCCGCCGCCGCGCGCCGCGACCGGCGTTTCGCGGAAAAGCCCTTTCACGGCTTTGGCCGCGCGAAACTGGATGCGCAGACGCGAGCCTCACTGATCGCGGGCCACTATGCGTCGATGTCGCGCCTGCTCGGCGATCGCTGGCTCGAACGTCTCTACGTGCGCGGCGAATCGATCGTGCTGGCCTCGTGCGAACAGTTCTCGATCGTGGCGCGCGAAGTCACGCGCTGCAAACGCGAAGGATTGCTGAGTATTGCCTTGCGTGACGAGCAAAGCGGCGCTGATCTCGCGTGGGCGACGGTCGTTTTCGAGCAGGATGCGCAGTGCCGCACCGGCATGTTTATCGGCGGACTGCAGGGGCCGGCCGGCGAGTATCGTGAGCGCGTGCGAGCGGTGACGCGCGCTTGCGACGGGTTGCGCCCGAAAGCCGCGGTGATCGAAGCGCTCTGCGCAATGGGCCGCGAGCTGGGGCTGGCGCGCATCGTGGCGGTGGCGCGCGCGGCGCATATCTCCAGCGCGAACGACATGCAATTTCGCGCCGACTATGACGCGTTCTGGCTTGAGCTAGGCGGCGTGCCGGTCGACGATGGCTACGCGCTGCCGATGAACCTGCCGCATCGCGCAATCGAGGATGTGCCGTCGAACAAGCGAGCGGCGTTCCGCCGCCGTCAGGCGCTGATCGCCGATATGGCTGCGCAGATTCACAGCCATATCGACGGCGCGAAGCGCGAAGGCGTGCTGGCCGACTTCACCATTCCGGTTCGCGCCGCCCGGCCGTTCGGGCTTGCGTGGGCTGGCGCTCAACTGGGCTTGAACACCATCAGGAAGTAGACCAGCAACATCGCGATGAACGCCGGATAGCCGAGCCATTCCCACCACTTCGCATACTGCCAGTAGCGTGTGGGCAGGGTTGTCGCGTGTGATTCGGCTGCGGACTGCGCAAGTTGGGCGAGTTGCATCTGCAGCCACACTACCGGCAACCAGCACGCGCCGGCGAGTCCGTAGAGCGCGAGCGCCGCGACGATCCACGGGCTTTGCCATGGCCAGCCCGCCGCATGCGCGAGCCAGAGACCGCTGGCGGGCTGGAACAGCACGGCGGGCGTGGTGAACCACCAGTCGGCGCGCACGACGAGACGCGCCACGGCGGCAATCACGGGCACCGAACGCGAACGATTGGCGAAGTAAAGATAGAACGCGGTACCGAATCCCGTGCCTACCATCAGCACGGACGAAAGAATATGCAAAGTCTTGATGACGAGATACACGTTCATGAGCGGACCTCTTCGCTGAGGAGCACGAGTAACAGGGCGAGAATCGGCAGATTCTTGAGGATCGAACCAAATGGGTCAGTGAGCAACTCGGGTAGCGCGAGCGCGATGATCGCGGTGTACCCGACGATGAGCGCAATCTGCGCGAACCACAGACGCTTTCCTGGCCGAAAGATCGTTGCGAGACCGAACGCGAGATCAAGCGCCGATGCCGCATAAAGCGTAGTCAGCGCCGCTGTGCCGTGCAGGCCGACGCGCGCCAGCAGCGCGAGGCTTTGCGCTTGCGGATGCAGCCAGGCGCTGACGATCGCGCTCCAGATCCACGTGATGGCCAACGCGAAACGCAATGCATAGGAGCGCCAGGCTTCGAGCGCTTCGCGTCGCAACGGCGTGGCTTCGCTGTGCGCGATGAAGTCGCGAATACCCAGCGGCGTGCGACCGAGCAGCGCCGTCGTCGCGGCGACATCGGCGGTGCTGCCGGACTGCAGCATGCGCCAGGTATCGCGCGTGAGCATGGAGCCAGGTAGATGCTCGAACAGCGCGGTAGCGGCGCCAATCACCACGCCTGGCACGCCGATACGCAGCGCTTGACCGAACCCGAGCGCGTGCCGGAAGATGGCCAGCATCTCGCGATACTCGACCTCTTCGCCACCGACGATATCGAGCGTCTGCCGTGCTGGCGTTTGAGCTTCGAGCAGGCGTGCGATAGCTTCGGCCAGATCGTCGGCGTGGACATGCCGCAGCCGTTGATGGCCGCCTGCGGGAAGCATATGGAATGGAACACTTGCGAGCGCGCGAAAGAAACGCGACGAGGAGCCATGTGTGCCATAGACCAACGCCGGACGCACAACCTGCCACGCAATGGGCAGGCTTTGCAAATGACGGTCCGCCGCCAGTTTGCTTGTGAAGTAGGGCGCGGTGCCGCGCTCCACACCCAGCGCCGATATCTGCACGACGCGCTTGACGCCCACCTGTCGACAGGCATCGAATAGTGCAATTGGACCGCGAGTATGAACGGCATCGAAGCTCTGCTCGCCATGTTCCCGCAAAATCCCGGCCGCGTTGACGACGGCATCGATGCCATCAAGTTGCGCACACAACCTTGAAGTGTCGGCGGGGGCCGCAAAATCGATCTGGATTTCATCGGCTTGCGTGACAATGCGCACGCCTTTCACGACGCGATGGCCGCGACGTTCGAGCGATGCGCACAAGGCGCTGCCGATAAATCCGCGCGCGCCGCAAACGAGGATGTTCATATGAGCGCTTCCTTGTCGTCTGAATTTAATATAGTTACTGTTATTTCTGTATAGACAGAAATAACTAATCAAAAAAACAGGCTCTCGAACGCCGGAGCCTGCCCTTGCCACCTCAAGACTTGCGTCTGACCACCTTGCTGATCTTCGCGCCCATGCCCAACGTCTTCATGAGCGTTTCCGGCTTCAGGCGCAGCATCTCGTCGGACCATGTCGTGAGCGTTTCGAGAAACTGCAGCGTGTCGCGGATTCTTTGCTCCGTTTCGCGGCTTTCGTTAGCGATCTCCGGGCCGTCGAGCGTGTCGCGCAGCATCGTCAGGGTGGGATCGATTTCGCGCTGGCGCCGTCCTTCTACGATCAGCTTGAACAGTTCCCAGACATCCGTGGAGGTTTCGAAGTGATCGCGCCGGTCGCCCATCACATGCACGACTTTCGCGAGTCGCCACGATTGCAGTTCCTTCAGGCTCGTGCTGACATTCGAGCGCGCGACGCCCAGTGCCTCGGCAATTTCGTCGGCGGCGACGGGGCGTCCTAGCAGATAGAGCAGGGCGTGAATCTGCGCTACGGTGCGATTGACGCCCCAGCGCGAGCCCATCTCGCCCCAATGCAGGATGAATTTTTCGGCGGTCGGTGTGAGTTCCATGGGCCTGACTGTATGAGCTTCAGTTATTTCTGTCAAGACAGAAATAACTGAACTGTGCGCACATCACCATCAAACCGTTTCATCGACACCAAGCGAGCGAGTATCGGTAGGAGGGAAGAAGTTCGGAATGGCGCGGCTATCCGTGCCGAAGATATCCATACGCAGCACGCCATACGAGGTCTGCCCGGACGAGGACGTAAAGGTGGCCGTGCCGTTCTTCGCCGCCTGGACGCTCTTCATGAAACTGAGGAAGCCGGTCGCGCTGCCAGGATCCTGCGCCAGATTCAACGTGTTGCCGCTGCTCGCGTCGCTGCTGAGGTGATACGTGCCGCCTTTCATGAGCGACGATTGCGCTTCTGAGCCGAGCTTCGAGAACAGAGACATGAAACTGGTGAGCTTGTCGGCCTGCTGGCTGACCGCCTGGGTTTGCGCGGCCGATAGCGGATTGCCGTCCGCATCGGCCCATGTCGAATAGCCCGCGACGGCGTCGTCGTGAAACGACTTTACGGCTTGCACGAGCGACGCGCTGCTGTTGAGTTTGCCCTGAAGCCAGCTCTGGTCGGAGGCGCTCATGGTTTTCGACGTGACGGCGATGCTGCCATTGTCCGACGAAAAATCGAAGTCGGCGTTGGCCAGATCCGGGCGCTCCTTGATCAGCGACTGCATGACCGGAACGAGCGCGCTGGCGATATTTGCGGCATCGGCGCCCATCTTCAGCGGCGCGCCCAGCGCGCTCAGGTATTTGTTGAGGCGGGTCTGGTCGAGCGGATCGACGGCGGTGACGGTAATCGGCGTGGCCGAATCCGGCGTAACCGTGGCGCTCGCGCTCTGTGCCGCGAGCGCGCTTGAAGCAAGCTGGAGGCTGGCAGAAGCGCCGGAATCTGCGCCGATCAGGCTGATGATGTTTGCAGTGTCGATGGTTAGACTCATCCGCTACTCCCGTCGGGTTTAAATCGCGATTTAAATCGAGGTTTAAATCGGGTTTTCATTCTGTTTACGGCGGGAGGCGGAAATATCTTTAGCGGGTCCTGAAAAGTGATGCGGTTCAGATCGCGGGCTGCGCCGCCGCCCAGTCGATCGCTGCATCGAACAGCCGCACGCCCGCCGCCGAGAGATTCGCAAACGAGTCGTTGTCCATGAAGAACATCGCGCGGCGCGCGGGCGCGAGGGCTTCGTAATCCATCGTCGCGCCTTTTTCGTAGGTGAAGATTGCGGCTTTTTCGGGTTGTCCGTAAATCGTCGCGATGATCGACGCGCCCAGTCCGGGCTTGCCCCAACTCATCGGTGCCTGTTTGCGAAACACGTTGGCGACGCCTGCAGGCAGTCCAGCCGAAACCGGATGCGGTGCATTGACGAGCCACAGATAGCGCTCCTTCTCCACCTCGCCGAAATCGACGTCATGGCGCTTGCCGCTCATGGCCAGATCGTCGAGCAGATCGTTTTCCCACGTTAGCAGCGGCACCGGTGCATCGCGCCAGCCGGGCGGCACGTCTTTCGCCGATACGGTCGAAGAAATCACGACGAGCCGTGCGCCCAGAGCGCCACGTGGATCGAAGTCCTGATTGACGAGCGCGACCTTGTAACCACGGCTTTGCAGGTGTGTCGCGATCTGCCGGTCGACGGCGATGTTGGGGCCGTCCAGTTGCACGACCATCAGGATCGAGCCTTCTACACGGGGCGTTTGGGCGTGGCTTTCAGGCACCACGCAAGCCGCGGCGATAGCGGCCAGCGAAAACAGCGCGTGACGTCGCGCGGGACGAAAATAGCGATTCATGGTCATCAGAATTCGAAGGTGGAAAGCAGCGAGACCTGACGCGCATCGCCCACGGCTACGAAATAGCGGTTCGCGCTCGACGGGTAATAGGTCTTGTTGAAGAGGTTTTTCACGTTGAGCTGGAACGACACGCGATGGCCGCTCCATTTCGTGTCGTAAGTCGCAAACGCATCCGCCACGGTATAGGCGGGCAGCGTGAAGCTGTTGGCCGAATCGCCGGGCCGCGCGCCCACGTAATGGGCGCCCGCACCCACGCGCAACTGGTCGCCGCCGAACACCGTGCCGAAGTCATAAACCGCCGCGAGCGAGGCCGTATTCTGCGCAACGTTCCAGAGCCGGTTGCCCGCGTAGACAGGGTCTTCGAGGGTTTTGGCGTCGATATACGCGTAGCTTGCGATCACGCTCCAGTGCTCGCCGATCTGGCCCGACACATCCAGTTCCACGCCGCGCGAGCGCGCCTTGCCCGAGGTGCGCCAGTCGGTCTGTTTGGTGGTGTCGTTGTATTGAGAGACCAGCACGTTCGACTTGTCGATGTTGAAAAGCGCGAGCGTGCCGGTGAGTCCCGCAGGCATGGCGATTTTCGCGCCCAGTTCCCACGATGTCGCTTCCTCGGGTTTCACCGACGAATCGATCACCACGCCCGTGCTGAGCGGCGCGATTGTTGAAGTGGGTTTGAGCGACTGCGTATAGCTGCCATAGAGCGAAACCGTATCGGTCCATTTGTAGACGACGCCCGCGCGCGGCAGCCATTTATTGCCGCTCAGATCGGTATTGGCCTTGAACGGGCGCCCCTTGCCGGCAATCTGGTTGTACGTCATGAAGCGCGCGCCGCCCACCAGAATCCATTTGTCGCTCAGATGCAGGCTGTCCTGGAAGTACACGGAGGCGTCGTGCAGCGTGTCGGTCTGATCGCTGTCGCTGGCCGATACGGTGCTCGACGGGCTTTCTAGTCCATAAACCGGATGCAGATAGTTGAACGTGTATTGCGTGGCCTGACGCAGCAGATCGGCGCGGTAAATGCGGCGATATTCGTCGTCTACGCCCACCTGCAGATCGTTGCGCAAGCCGGCCAGCGTGAAGTGACCGTCCACGTAGGCGGTTGCGTAACTGTCCGTGCTCAGCGCGCCGTGGGTGGCGTCGTTGCTGCGCGAGAGCACGCCGGTGGTGCTGTTGACGCCTTGCACGCGCAACTGGTTGGCGTCGTAAGTCTCGCGGTTATAGCTGTAGCCGAAGTGCGCCTTCCAGTTAGCGTTGATCTGGTGATCGACGAGCAACTGCGCGAGATGCGACTCGCCGGTCATGTTGTTGTACGGCTCGTCCAGACGCTCGCGTGCGGGAATCGCCAGCGGCTGGTTGGTTTTGGGATCGAGCGCGGTGCCGCGATCGAAGGGATACAGAAACTTGCGGTACTGGTACGACAGCACCACCTGGGTATCGCGGCCATAGTAGGCCAGCGACGGCGCAACCAGGGTTTCGCGATGCTCGCCGAAATTGCGCCAGTATTGTTCGCTCACCTGATCGAGCACGAGCCGGTAGGCCAGCCCCGTGTCGCCAATTGGCCCGGTCGTGTCGAGCGTGGCGCCGCCGCCATTGCGGCCGTGCCCATAGGTCGAACCGAGCACGGAGATCGCGTGATACGGCGTGAGCATGGGCTGCTTGCTGACCACGTTGACGACGCCGCCCGGGTCCATGATGCCGTAGAGCAGCGACGTTGGCCCTTTGAGCACTTCGACGCTATCGACAGCGTCGTTGAGCGCGCGACCTTGCACGAGCGGCATGCCGTTTTCCATGATCGAGCCGTCGCGATTGCCGCCGAAGCCGCGTTTGAGCAGCGTGTCCTGCGTGCCTGCGAGCGTATTGCCCTGCACGATGCCGCTCACGTTCGCGAGTGCATCGTCGAGATTGCGCGGGCGCTGATCGTGCAGCACTTGCGCGGGCACCACGTTGACGGCCTGGGCGGTGTCCAGCACGGGCGTGTCCGAGCGCGTAATGTTCGCCTCGGCGGGCGCGCGGTAGCTGCCAGCTTTGATTGCGGACGCATCGACTTTCACCGTGGGCAACACGGCGCTGTCCTGAAGCCCGGCGTTGGCGGCATCCTGCGCGAGCGTATAGCTGCCGTTCTCCTGCGCGCTGGCCGATAGCCCCGTATTGCGCAGAATGCGCGCGAGTCCTTCGGACACGCGGAAGTCGCCGTGCAATCCGGCGCTCGTGCGATTCGCGGCGAGCGCGCCAGGATAGGCAATCATCACGCCCGCCTGCTGGCCGAACTGATTGAGTACCGTGGCGAGCGGGCCCGCAGCGATCTCGTAGTGCTGAACGCGCGTGCCTTGTTCAGACGTGGTGGAGTTCGTCGGTATCGTGTCCGCGAACGCGGTCTGATGCGCACTGGCGGCGAAGAGCAGGACGACGGCTGCGCCGATCCAGTGATGGCGCCGGCGCATGGGCTGAAGAGGTGATGGCATGGACTCGAAGGCTGGGCTAAGACAGATGAATAAGTGCTTTCATCTGGCTTGTCCCGCGAGAATCGAAAACAGCTCAGGTTTTCGACAATATTTTTTTGATCAGGCGCGTGCGGGGCTCACAGTCACCCAATAGCGCGTCAGATAGTCCACGCGCAGCGGTAGAGCGCGAGAAAGTGTGTCGAGCACGCGATCGGTATCGTCGAGCAGATACGTGCCGGAAACGCGCATCGAGCCCGCACGCGGATCGCAGCGCACGACGCCTTCGCGGTAGCGCGCGAGTTCGTCCAGGAAATCGCCGAGCCGCATATCGTTGGCGACGAGCATGCCCTGCGCCCAGGCCGCGGCTTCGCTGGCGATCGGTTCGAGTTCCTCCACGGCGTTTGAAGTGAACCGCGTGGTCTGGCCTGCGCGCAGCATGCGCGCGGCGAATGGCGCGTCGTCGGGGACGACGCGCACGGCGCCCTCGAACACCGCGAGCCGCGTATTGTCGCTCTGCTGCCGCACCGAAAAGCGCGTGCCGAGCGGCGTGGCCGTGCCTTGCGCGGTCTGCACGACGAAGGGACGCGGCGTGGTGTCCTGCGTGCCCTCGCGATGTCCGGTGACGACCATGATCTCGCCGCGCCTGAGCACGATGCGGCGCTCGCTGGCCGTGAAGCGCAGATCGACCGCGGACGCCGTGTTGAGCGTCAGGGCGGTGCCGTCTTCGAGCGCATAGGTGCGGATTTCGCCCGTGGCCGTGTGCATGTCGGCGGTCCAGCCCGGCCATGCCGAGCGATGCCGCGCCGTCCACGTCGCGCCGCCCACAAAGAAGAGCGCAGCGAGCGCCTTGACGCTCGAGCGCCTGCCGCGCGAGACGCCACGCGTGAGCGCCGCGCGCGCAGCAGGTGCCGATGCGCCCTGACCCAGCGACTGGAAGCGCTGCGAGACGGCCTGGATATGCTGCCAGGCGCGTTCATGGTCGGCATGTTCCGCGCGCCAGGCGTCGAGCGCCGCGCGCTGTGCCGGCGTGATCGCGCCGCTGCCCAGATCGAGCCACCATTCAACGGCGCGATGGGCGATTTCGGGGGCGATATTGAGCGGCGGAGTGTGCATCGGCTTGTGGCTCACAGCGCGAAGAAGCACTGCGCCGCCGCTTTCGCGAGATGGCGCTTGACGGTCGCGAGCGAAATGCCGAGCGTCGCGGCGATTTCCGTGTGCGTGGCGCCGTCGAGCTGCGCGAGCAGGAACGCACGCTTGACGATGACCGGCAGGCCGTCGAGCAATCGGTCGATTTCGCAGAGCGTTTCGAGTAGCACGGCCTGGTCTTCCGGCGAAGGCGCGAGCGCTTCGGGCACGAGCGCCAGTGCTTCGAGCCACGCGCGCTCGACCTGCTCGCGCCGCCAGTGGTTGTAGAGCACGCGCTGGGCAACCGTGGTGAGCAGCGCGCGCGGCTCGCGGGCCTCGACCGGCTCCTCGCGTGCGAGCAAACGCACGAAGGTGTCGTGCGCGAGATCGCTGGCGCGGTGCGCGCAGCCCAGCTTGCGGCGCAGCCAGCCATGCAGCCATCCGTGATGCGCCCGGTAGAGCGCATCGATCTCGAGTTGGGCGGAAGGCGGAAGGGCGGTCATGCGGCGTGACGCAGGGCAGTGAGCGGGCAGGCGGGTTAAAAGAATCGTGTGCTGGCTTACACCATCGGTCGCGTAGCTTACACGTTGATTTCGTATAAGTAAATGAGAATTGTTCTCGTATAGAGCGACATTTAAAGGGGATCGATTGCCTGTTATCTGCACCTTTCTGGTGAATTGGCGGCGCTAATTAACATCGATATATCGGTCTGATTACGCTTTTGTCATGTGAGCGCAGATTCAGATTCCCTTAAGACTGCGACGCACACAATGCCCCTGACTTCGCGATCTTATGAAGTCGCGGCGCGCAAGGCTCAACGGCATCGGCGCGCACTTCAATCACTTTTTGCCTTATTTGAGGAGCGTTACCATGAAAGCCAAATTGATCGCTGCACTTATGGTCAGTACTACGATGTTTCCGATGATCGCCTTTGCACAGTCGCAGCCGGTCACGCGAGCCCAGGTGCAAGCGCAGATCGTTCAGGCCGAACGGGACGGTACGCTGCATCCGTCCAATGTGCATTACCCGGATGGCGTTGTCGCCACGTCGGCCGCCGACAACAGCGGCTACGGCACTGCCACGGCCGGAAACTCGCAATCGGGCAGCACGGTCAGCGCGGCCAGCGTGAACGCGCTCTATCGCCACCGTTAAGCGTGAGATATCGAAAATGTAATCCGCCAGTTACCCGGTAGTTAACTGGCAGCCCCTTGCAGCGCGCTGGTTTGGGTAAAATCGTCCCACCATGAAGGCGGGAGAATGCGTATGCGAGTCCTCGTAATCGAAGACGAGCCGAAGGCGGGGGCCTATGTCAAGAAAGGGCTTGAGGAATCGGGCTGCAGTGTCGATCTGGCCACCGACGGCGCACAAGGGCTGCTGCTTGCGCAGGAGGAGGAGTACGACGTCATCGTGCTGGATGTGATGCTGCCGGTGCTCGACGGCTGGTCGGTGCTCAAGCGTCTGCGCGCCACCCGGACCACGCCCGTGCTCTTTCTTACCGCGCGCGACGACGTTGCCGACCGCGTGCAAGGGCTGGAACTGGGCGGCGACGACTATCTGGTCAAACCGTTCGCCTTCGTCGAACTGCTTGCGCGCGTGCGTACGCTGGCGCGCCGCGGACCGCCGCGCGAAGCGGAAACGATGCGTATCGCCGATCTGGAAATCGACGTGATCCGCCGTCGCGTCAAGCGTGGCGCAACCCGCATCGACCTTACGCCGCGTGAATTTTCGCTGCTGCAACTGCTCGCGCGCCGCAAGGGCGAGGTGCTGAGCCGCACGCAGATTGCGTCTTTCGTCTGGGACATGAACTTCGATAGCGACACCAATGTGGTCGAAGTCGCCATTCGCCGGCTGCGCGCGAAGATCGACGACGACTATGACAACAAGCTGATCCACACGGTGCGCGGCGTGGGCTACGTGATGGAAGAAAAGGGCGCACCCTGATGGCCCCGGCGGGCTTGTTGGCGCGCCGCTCGCTTGCGCTCACGCTGGCGCTCGTGTTCAGCGCCACGACGTTTGCGGTGTTCGCATGCGTCGGCTGGTATCTCTATGTCGCGCTTGCGCATCAGGTGCGCAAGCAGGACGATCAGGACATCGTCCTTGCGGCGCGCCATGTGCGCCGTCTTGCGGCTGAGCTGGGCTCGGTCCAGGATGCACGCGAGCATGCGCTGCGGCTGTCCAGCGCCGTGCTGGGCAATCAGGCCCTCGCCATGCGGATTGTCGATGCACAAGGCCGGCTCGTCGCCGCGCACGACGAAGGCGAGACCTTCGACGAACCTCCCAAACCGCTCTCCCACGCCGTCACTGCAAACGATGTCGATCTGTCCGCCACGCGTGCGGGCATGCTCGTGCTGGCGCCCGACGCGCGCATTGTCGATACCGCGATTCGCGAATGGCGCAGCGCGCAGGGCGTGCCGGTGCGCAGCATCGCGCTTGACGTCGCGCTGCGCAATGGCGAAACGGTGAGAGTGGGCATCGCGCGCGATCTGCGCGGCCCGCTGAGCCTGCTCGATTCGTATCGCGACACGCTGGGGCTCGCGGGCAGCATTGGCACGCTGGTCGTCCTGCTGGGCAGTTACACGCTGGTGCGGCTGGCGCTGCGGCCGCTGCGGCAGATCGCCGATCAGGCTCGCGAGGTGACGGCGTACCGGCTCGACCGGCCGATCCGCGTCAAGCGCATCCCCACCGAACTGGCGACGCTGGTAGCCTCGCTCAATGCGATGCTCGAACGCCTGCACGTGGGGTTTCAGCGCCTTAGCCAGTTCACCACCGATCTCGCGCACGACATGCGCACGCCACTGGGCAACCTGCGCGGCGCGACCGAAATCGCGCTCGCGCGTCCGCGCTCCGACGACGAATATCAGGCCGTGCTCGCTTCCAATCTGGAGGAATGCGAACGATTGTCGCGCATGATCGAAAACGTGATCTTTCTGGCTCGCGCGGAACACCCGCGCTTCGAGATGAACCGCCGCGAGTTCGACGTGCGCGACGAGCTTGAACGCATCGCGGAGTATTTCGAAGGACTCGCCGACGAAGCCGGTCTCGCGATCAGCGTGCAGGGCAACGCAACCTTGAGCGCCGATGTTGAACTGTTTCGGCGCGCGCTCAGCAATCTGCTGGCGAATGCGCTGCGTTACACGCCGCCAGGCGGGACGATCGTGCTGGCGGCGCAGACGCAGACACAGACATCAGGCGACACGCTCGACGTAAGGGTCGAAAATCCCGGCACGCCGATTCCCCCCGAGCATCTTGAGCGCATTTTCGAGCGTTTCTATCGCGCCGATCCTTCGCGCACACGCGGCCCCGAAGCGACGGGTACGGGGGCATCGGCGGGGCTGGGCCTCGCCATCGTGCGCAGCGTCATGGAGTTGCACGGCGGCAAGGTGCGTGCGGAAAGCGACGCGCGCAGCACGCGGTTTATTCTGACGTTTCCGCGCGTCTAGGCTGAAAATCAGCCCGCTTCGGCATTCCAGCTTCCGCCCAACGCTTCGATCAGCCGCACGCACGCGGTCATTCTGCGTCCTTCGATTACCACCGCATCGCGTTCGTTGGTCAGCGCGATGGTCTGCGACGTCACCACGTCGAGATAGCTCACCGCGCCCGCATTGAAGCGATTGGTCGTGAGCGTCAGGGCGTGTTGGGCGGCCTGCGCGGCGCGTTGCTGCGTGGTCGATTCGTCGGCGAGCGCCTGCAGCGCGGAGAGATTGTTCTCCACCTGCTCGAACGCCGTGAGCACGGTCTGCCGATAATCGGCCACCGTGCCGTCGTAATGCGCGCTAGCCGCGTGCAGCGTCGCGCTGCGTTTGCCGCCATCGAATATCGTGCCGACCAGTTGTGGCCCGAGCGACCAGAACAGGCTGGGCGCGCTCAGCCACGGCGCGAACATCGAGCTTTCCAGGCCTGCCGTCGCGCTCAGCACGAGGGTGGGGAAAAACGCCGCGTGCGCCGCGCCAATCTGCGCATTGGCCGCGGCTACGCGGCGCTCGGCGGCGGCGATATCGGGGCGGCGCTCGATCAGTTGCGAGGGCAGGCCAGGTGGAATCGTCGGCAGATTAAAGCTGTCCTGCGCGCCTTGCAGCGGCGGCAGCGAGAAGATCGACGCTGGTTCGCCGATCAGCGTGGCGATGGCATGTTGCAGTTGCGCACGGCCCACGTCGATATCGCGCGCCTGCGTGCGCGTGCTGTCGAGCTGCGTTTGCGCCTGCGCCACCGCCGACGCATCGATCGCCCCATTGCGCAACTGGTCCTGCACGATGGCCAGTGCGCGGGTATAGGCGCGCACGCTGTCGTCGAGTAACTGCTTCTGCGCATCGAGCGAGCGCAGGCTGAAGTAATCGACCGCGAGTTGCGCCGTCATCGACAGGCGCACCGCTTCCAGATCGGCGGCGCTGGCCTGCGCCGTGGCGCTCGCACTGGTGACTTCGTCGCGGATGCGGCCAAACACGTCCGGCTCCCAGGTCGCCGTCACGCCCATGCTGTAGTCGGGAATCGTCTTGCCCGCGAGCGACGATCCCTGCTTGTTCGCCGAGGTGCGATAGCGATCCTGCGCAACGCCTGCGGTAATCGTCGGCAGAAAGCCCGCGCGCTGATAGTCGGTGGTCGCGCGCGCTTCGGCGAGATTGGCGAGCGCCTTGCGTACGCTCTGGTTCGACACGTCGATGCGCGCTTCCAGCGTGTTGAGTTCCGCGTCGCCAAATACGGTCCACCACGTGCCGCGCGGTGCGGCGTCGGCGGGCGAGGCG
>NZ_DASZJJ010000284.1:0-11058 GCF_035948235.1 Paraburkholderia sp.
CCGGTTTGCCGTTGCGCCTTCAAAGTTGCTCGCTCTTCACGAGCACGAGATCGCCGATTTTGCGCAGCGGCACCACGCGCGTCTCGCGGCGCTCGTTCGGCGTGTTCTCGTTGAACACGAGCGTGAGCGTGGCGGTGATGACCTCGCGGTCGTGCGCATGCGCGTCGAAGTTATAGCCGGTCGAATCGAAATTGCCCCAGTAATTCAGGAAGAATAGCCAGGTTCCATGCTCGGGCGCCGCCGACGAAAAAATACCCGGTCCCGCGCCGTCCACGGAATCGACATCGAAGCCGCTACCGTCTGCGAGGATCGGATTGTCGTAGTACGCGTGGAGCCCGTCCGGCGTAATGACGTGCAGATCGACCTGCGCATGCGGATCATCCCACGTCACGATCGCGCGCAGTTTGGCCTGCGGTTTGGTACGGTCCGCTTCATAGAACTGCATGCGCTGATGCTTCGTGCCGTCGGGCGAGATGATCTCGACGCTGTTCGATCCCGCGCCGAACGCCCAGGGTCGCGCGAACCAGCCCTGCTCGTCGGTGTAGAGCGGCGTGGCGTTGCCGTTGATGACCAGCGTGGGCGGACGGCGCGCATGCGCATCGACATGCTTCAACTGCCCTTCGATCAGCGTGCGAAAGCGTTGCGAACCGCGATCGACAGGCGGGCGCGGATAGGCCGCAACGTATTGCTCGCCTTCGTTCGTGAGGCCGCTATGACGCCAGCCGTTGAACGCGCCGGTCATGCGTGCAAGCACACCGCCTTCCGCGTCCGAAGCGGCGTCACCGGCTGCCAGGGCGATGCCGCTGGCGAACGTCATCGCGCAAATGCAGGCCAGCGCGGCGGCAAAAACAGAGGCTTGCGCGAACGGTTTCATCGTCATTCAACTTCCTGTGAGAATCAGCTTGCGCGCGGTCTGCTCGATGAACGTCTCGTCCTGGCCGCGCGGATGATGCGCGAAGGCCAGATGCAGATATTCGTGCGTGAGCGCGATGCGGTCGTCATCGGAGCGCAGCCGGCGGATATAGACGCGGTTGCGCCCGGCATCCGCGTAAGGACGGCCTGAGGTGACTTCGCACACTGCCGGTAGTTCGGGCTCCTCATAACCTGGCTCACTGGCGAGACGCCGCGCCCATACCGGCGCCTGACGCCCCAGCCAGTCGCGCGCGCCCACCACCGGCTCGCAATCGCCCGCGAGCGGACTCGCGAAAGACGTGAGCGTGGCCTGCGGCCAGGTGCGCGCAAGAATTGCGTCGAAGGCAAGACCGCGTTGCGCCGCAGCCTTCGCGTCGAGCCAGCTCATTTGTCCGGGCGCGGCCTTGTCGTGATGGAACTGCACGGGCACGCCCGCGAGCACCAGGCCGTCGGTGAAATCGGCGGCATTGCGCGAGGCCGCGCGCGGCGGTCGCGGCAATACGCGCTGCGTGCGGCTGCTGTCGTCGATTTCGTAGCAGCCGCGTTCACGCCCCGCGTTCTGCACGAGATAGCTGCGCGCCGCCACGGCCAGCGCACGCGCCGCCTGCGGTTGCGTCGTGTCGCCCTCACGCTCGACCACGCGCGCGATGTAGTCGTTCATGCCAAAGCGCCCGACGATATGCAGCTTGCCGTCGTCGTCGCGATCGAGGCGCATGTCGCCATGGCTTTCGATCGGCAGCGAATTGCCGTTTTCGAACGCTACGCTGAACGTGCCGTCGAGCAGACCCGTTTGCGCCGGACGACCACCCGCGCGCGCATCGAACACGTTTCGTATCGGATATCGGGTAAAGAATTCGACGCTCACGCAGGCACGGTCGTCGGCGACGGTGCTTTGCGCGACGAGCGGCGCGATGCGCGGCGCCGCAGCCGCCAGCACGCGCACGCTGCCGCCACGACCGCCCAGCCACACAGGCGTGCCATCGGCGAGCCAGCCCGCCGCGCCGCCTTCGTAGCCGCTCGCATTCGACGGATCGGGCATGGTCCAGGTTTTCGCGCGCAGCAGGCTGCCATAGAGCGACACCGTGCCTTCACCACGCCCGCTCGTGACGACCGAGACCAGTGTGTTACCCGTGTCGTCGCGCGCGCGCGACGGAATCGCCTGCAAGGCCGCGAGCAGTTCCTCGACACGCACGCGCTTTTCGGGCTTCAGTGCATAGAGATCCTGCAACCACGCGGGCGCCTTGCGCGCGCGCCAGTATTGCCGCCAGCCCGCCGGATCGAGTTGCAGCCGATGCGGCTCGAAAAAGAGCCCGCACGACTGCAC
Source organism: Paraburkholderia sp. (assembly GCF_035948235.1). GTDB lineage: Bacteria > Pseudomonadota > Gammaproteobacteria > Burkholderiales > Burkholderiaceae > Paraburkholderia. The sequence continues at coordinate 2,237 of NZ_DASZJJ010000284.1, forward strand.
CAGCGCGCGGTCGCGGTCGATGTGGCCACCCGTCATGCAGCAATAGACCTCTTCGCGGTCGCCGCCATCGCATTGATAGTCGGGCGCGGGAAGTTGCCGGTCGACGAGATACGCGTAGACGAACAGCTTCCACACGCTACCCAGTTGCGTGTCCAGCGTCGCGGGCAACTCAGCGCCGGGCCCTGGCGAGGCGAGCGCGACCGGGTCGTTCGCGTCGAACGTCCACAGGCGCGCGCTGCCGTCACGCAGCCAGGCGAAGCGCAACGCCGATGTCGCGGCCTGCGCGCTGGCAGCGCCGCCTGCGAGGACGATCGCAAGCAGCAACACCATGGCCTGTCCGACGATGCGCGTCCTCACCTCATTCCTCACTCGATGCGCAGCGTGACCATGCGGTCGCTGCGGCCGCCTTCATACGCCTTTTCCTCCGGCTGATACATGCGGAAGTAGCGGGCCGGCGGCATCGTGAAGGTCCCAGGCACCGCGAAACGCACGAGCTGGCGCAGCGCCACGGGACGATCGAGCAAAGGCACGGGCTGGTGATAGCTCAGATCGCCCATTTCGTAGCTGGCCGCGCGCGCAAACGGCTGCGGCCCGTTGCCACCCTCGCCCGCACCCGGCAGGCCGTCGATGCTTACGCCCCAACTGGTCGCTTCGACCGAGCCGCCCGGCGGCAACGGCACGTCCAGCAGACCGTAATGCAGCGCCGATTTGTCCTGCGGCGTGAGCGTGACTTCGTCGACATAGAGCGCGTTGCTGTCGATGGCATCGCCTGCCTTGACGCGATGCGCCTCGAACGTGAAATGGCCTTCGGCTTTATCGGCGTCGGTCTTCGGCGCGATTGGATCGAGTCGATAGAACGTGCGCTGGATCGTCACCGGCAAGCGGCTCGCCTGCGCCGCGCGGCTGCGATACGACACCAGCGCGGCAACATCCGGACGCGTCGCGCCCACATCAAGCGATACCGGCAGCGCCGCGCCCGTCCACTTGTAGAGGCTCGCGCCCGTGGGCGTCGTGGTGCGCACCCAGCCGCTACCCTGCAAAGCGGGCAGCGGTTGCGCCGCGTCGCCGTTGCGCGAACCCGCCATCGCCTTGCGCAGCCACAGCAGCGTGAGCGCGCGATCGACAGTGGGATACGAGGCGCTGCTCTGCACGAGCACCGCGTTCGCATCGACGGGCGTGCCCGCGTCGCCGGCCATGGCCAGCAGGCTCTGGATCAGCGGCGTCGGGTTCGTCATCAGCGCGGCGCGCGCGCGGGCGGCAAGCGCGTCGAAGCCATCGGGCAGGCTCGCGTTGGTGGCGCGCGCCGTGTAAGCGGTCAGCACCACCGCCGCCTCCAGGCCGCGCGGCGAATCGGGCGCGGCGAACACGAGGCTGTCCTCGACGCCATAGGCGGGCAACGCCTTGTCCTGATCGAACATCGCCGATGCCTGTTGCGCGAGCTGCCCCGCCACGCCCGACACCGGCGTTGCGACTGGCTGGCCCATCTGCTGAAGCAGCCAGAGCGCGAGCGCGCGATGCAGCAGCGGCTCTTTCGCGCCTTCGTCGCGATAGATATCGAGCGCGTGTTGCCAGTTGCTGTCCGGCAGCGTGATGCCGAGGCTGCGGCTCGCGAGCCAGTCCGCGTAATAGGCGTAAGCCGTGATGAAGGCGCTGCCGCCCGTGGTATCGCCCCACCAGCCAAACGCACCGTTGATCCCGGCGAGCAGCGAGAGACGCTGACGCTGGTTGCGCAAACGCGCTTCGATACCCTGCGTGATGCTCTGTGGGCCCGCGTTGTCACCATCGCGGCCCAGCACATCGTGGGCGAGCGCGAGCGGAATCAGGCGGCTCGACGTCTGTTCGGCGCAACCGTACGGATACTCGATGAGATCGTCGGCCACGCGCGCAAACTGGCTCGTGCCATTGGCGACGAGACGCACGCGCACGTCCTGCGCATCGGGCGCAAGCGCCAGCGGCTTGGGATTCGTGTCGAGCGTGACGGGTACCTCGCGCAGATCGAGCCAGCCCGGCGCGCCCAGACTCACCGTGGTCTGCAGACGATCCATATCCTTGCCGTTCACGCGCAGGCTCGAATCGACCACACCCGGCGTGAGCGCCACGCGCGGCAGCGCCAGATAGTTCGCGCCCGGCTTGAGCGTGACCTTGCGATCGACCGCAAGGCCCGCGCCGTTCACGCTCCATTGCGCATCGACATCGGCATTGCCCTGATTGAACGCGATCATGTCGATCACGGGCTGATCGCCGCTACGGAAGCTCGCCGGGCCGCTCCACTTCAGATAGAGCGGTTTGTCCGAGCGCACATACGCGGTGCGCTGACCAACCGTGCCGTCCGACGAAATCGCGCGCACGGTGACGCGCCAGCGCGCGAGCGCGTCGGGCATGCGGAAAGTCATGCGCGCATGGCCGCTCGCGTCGGTTTGCAGATCGGCCTGCCATGCCGCCGTGTCGATGTCGTCGCGACGCGGACGCTCCAGCACCTTCACGCCGCGCTCGTTGTACTGGCCGCGCTGCGGGCCGCCTGGCGCGCCGCGCATCGCCGAGAGCGCGAGGTCGTAAGTGATGAACGACAGGCTCGACGTCGTGCGCACGTTGTTGCGGCGCGGGTGATAGAAGAAGTCGGAGATGTTCGGCGCGATCTCGGGCTGCAGCACGTAGACCATTTCGTCGACCACGCTCACGGTCAGATGCGCGGGCAAAGGCTTGCCAGCGAGCGCACTGCCCAGATCGAGCGTGACGGTTTCGCCCGGCGCGTAGACGGGCTTGTCGCTCTTCACGCTCAGCTCGATCGACGGCTTCGCGACCACGATGCCCGCGTTCTGGAACACGTATTCGCCATCGTGCACATAGAGCACGGAGAACGTCATGTTCGGCGCGAATTCCGGGCCGACCTTGATGCGCGCCTTCCATTGCGTCGGCGCGACGCGCGTGAGGCTCAGCCAGTCTGCGCCCTTCGAGAGCAGCGCGCGGGCTTCGACACTATCGCGCTCGAGCGTGAGCAGCGCGTCGTCCACCGCATAAGGGAACGTGATGAGCGCCTCGGCCGTATCGCCGATCTGATAGTGGTCGCGATCGAACACGATCTCGACGCTGCCCGGAATCGCCTTGAGGCCGTCGCCCGCAACCCAGTGGCTGGCAGCCGCGAGCAGATTGCCCGCGTCGTCCTTCACTGAGAGCATGTACGAACCCGGCTCGTCAAATTGCATTGGGAAGCTCACGCGGCCATCCGCGCCAGCGGCGGGCAGCGTGCCTTCGGTTTTGGTCTGCGATTCGAGGCGCGTCAGTTCCCACTTCGCGGGCTTGTGCGTCGAGGCAGCGTTGTTCGCATTGGCGAGCGCCGCGAGCGTAAACGTCACGCGCTCGTGCGGCTGCGAGAACGATTTGGCCGTGTACAGCCGATACGGCGTCGCGCCGCGTGCGATCAGCACTTCGCGCGTCACGCGCACGCGATACGCCGCGCCGTCCTGCGCGAACAGCGTGAGCGCGTAGCGGCTCGGCTCCTTCGCGGCGGGCAGCGTGAGCGTGGCGTTGCCGTCGCTATCGGTTTGCAGTTCCTGCTGTTCGAGCTTCACCGGGAACAGGCCCGAGTAATTCAGCTCGCCATCGACGATCGCCACTTTCTGCGCGCGCAGCGTCACCGACACCTTGCCGTTCTTGACCGGCTTGCCGTCCGGATAGCGCAGCGCGATTTTGCCCTTGGGCGTGTCGCCGGTCGCGTAATCGGACTTGTCCATCGTGAGATTGACGTCGAAGTGCGGCTTCACGTACTCGGCCACGCGGAAGGCGCCGCCGTAGCTGTCGCCGTTGTAGTCGAAGCGCAGCGTGTAGCCGCCGCCCTGCGCGGTGGAGGGCAGCGTGAAGGTGGTTTCGCCGCCCGTTTCCGATGCGAAATCCACGCTGCGCGTTGCGATGGGCGCGCCATTCGGGTCGAGCACGTCGAGCTTGAGCTGCGCGGCGGCCGGCGCCGTCGACTGATTCGCGCTCTGGAAAGTCCGGCCGATGAACTTCACATGCACCGTATCGCCCGGACGATAAAGCGGCCGGTCGGTGACCGAATAGATCTTGGTGTTGTAGATCTCGCTGTCGTAGTAGAAGTTTTCCGATACGAAAACGCCGCCCTGCGGATCGTTGCCGATCACGTAACTACGCTCGGGCGAAACGTGTTCGAGCACGAGCGCGCCGTCCGCGCCAGTCGAGCCGCTTTGCAGCACGCCGACGCCGTCGGTCCAGCTCACTTCGGTATTGGGCACGGGCTTGCCGTCGTCGCGACGCGCGGTCCACACAAGCAGGCCTCTCGACGCCGCCTTTACCACGGCGACCGTATCGGAAACGAAAAGCAGCGTATGCGCGCGGTAGTTTCCGATCATCGCCTCGACGAGATAGAGGCCCGGCGGCAGCTTGCCCACCGGAATCATCACGTTGCCCGACGAAGCCGCGATGAATTCGCTGCTGCTGCCTTCGAGATTCACGCCCTTGGGCGGCTGGATCGTCTTCGCATTCCAGATCGGATAGCGGAAACGCGTCACGAGGTCATAGCCGCGCAGCGGCGCGAAGCGCGACTCGGGCTCGAAATGCGTGGGCGCGCTCACCTGATCACCGAGCTTGAATTCGGGTTTCGCCTCCGTGACCTTGCTGCGCGTCGCAAACGACAGCACGCGTTGCCACGCGCGGCGCGCGTCGCTGAGCCAGCGATCCCAGAGGTAGGCGAGCGTGTTCGCGAGCCCTTCGCCCTGATAGTTCGGCTTGATGTTCAGACGGTGCAGGTTCTTCTGCGCCTTCAGGAAGGCGAGCGGATTGGGCACCTTGTAGACGACGATATCCGCGCCACCATAGCCTTCAAGTTCCGACTGGAATTCGCGACCTGGCGCTTCCAGACGCACCTGCGCGACCTGATTGCTGCCGTAGCTCGCATCGGAAAGCAGGAAGAATGGCTGGCCCTGCACGACCTGGCCGTCATAGCCGCTCGGGTTAGGCGCGCCTAGCGTGGGATTGGCGTCGATGTTCTGCTGTGCGGGGTCGTCGTCGGCCCAGGCGGGCGTAAGCGCCGCGCCGAGCAGGAGCGCACACGCGGCGCTGAAAGTTGCGAATCGTGCGCGACTTTTCCGATTGGAAACTCGCGGAAAAAACATCACGAAAGAAAGCACGGCGACGAGCAGACGTTGCATGGCGGCACTCATGGCACTCAAGGCGTCAGAAACGCGAAACGAAACACACCGACGAAGTTCGGATTGCCGTCGAACGGCTGCCAGCGGGAATCTTTCCATTGCATCAGGTCGGAAACGGCGACGGCGCGCAGACCACTATCGGTCGGCGTGACGGTGCCCGTGTGATAAGCGATGTAGCGATCGAGCCAGATCATCAGATGCTGGTCGTCGCCTTGATCGAAGAACAACAGGTCGCCAGGCAGCGCCTGGTTGACATCGCGCGAGACAAAGCGGCTGTTGCGCTGGATCAGCGCGATGGCCGAGGCATAGGCGCCCACGCTGCCGTCGATGCGGGTCCAGCGGTTCGCGAGCGAGCGCTGTTGCTCGCTCAATTGCAGTTCGGGCGGCAGGCGGCTTGCGTCGGCGGCGCTGTTCATGCCGTTGGCCTTGAGCCAGCGCGCGTCGTGCTCGCGCAGCGCTTCCTGCGCGGCGAAACGCACGAGGCCCGCGCAGTCGCGCTGAGTCCAGCGCGGCGTGGGACCGCGCCGCATCTGCTGATCGACGATACGCACGAACCACGCGCGGAAGATCGCCGATTGCTCGGGCGTGAGCGCATCGGGATCGGGCGCGGCCTGGGTCGGCATGAGCGCGCTCGCGGGACGCGCGAGCGCGAGGCCAAGCGCGGCCGCGCTGCTTAGGAGAAACCGGCGGCGCATGGTCAGTCGCCGCTCGTGCCCGGCTGGGCGGGCTGATCGTCCGGGTTGGCTTGCGCTGCGTTTGAAGTGTCATCCGCGTCTTTCGGGCCCGCGCCGAGTGGACGCCCAGCCGCCGAATCGCCGCGCGGCGACGCGCTCGCGCGCGCTTCGAAATGCCATTGCACCGGCACCCAGCCCAACGACGAGGGCAGCGAATCCGGCAGGCTCAACGCAAACGGCGCATAGCTGGCGACGGCATGCAGCTTCGGCAGCAGATGCGTGCGTGCGGCGTTGCGGAACACGGCCTCCTGATCGGCCGGCAGCGCGCGCCCCGCCTCGCGCTCGATCAGCGCCGCCGACGTGCCCGGCGTGATCGACATCACCGTGGTCGAAAGGCGCTGCGGCGCGAGCGTATCGGCGATGGCCGGATAGCGCTTGTCGAGCACGGCGAGCGTGTCGTCCACAAGACGCGCATCGGGCGAGAACACCACGTAACCGTGCGCGAGCGCGAGCGTGACCGGGAAGAAACGCGGCGCGGACAGTTGCGCCGCGTACGACGAACCGGCGCTTTGCGCGGTGCCCGAGCGCGCGCTCACCGGGCGCGTCCAGAGCGTGACGCCGGCGGACGGCTCGCTCGTCTTCACCGGCAGGCGGCGATAGCCGGCTTCGTTGCCCGCCTTCGCTTCGTATGCGCCGATGGCGTCGCCGAACGCGCCAGCAAGCGCACTTTTGATCGCGGCGAGTTGTGCTGGATCCTGCGCGGCCTGCGGTTTGAGACGGGCGACAAAGACCGGCGCGACCAGCGTGGACTTCGCGTACCAGCACACGCCCGCGGGACCCGCGAAGCTTTCGCGCACGATCTTCGCTGCGGCCTGTTCGCCGTCACCGAGCTTGCCGAACAGATCGGCGGCGTCGTTCCAGTCCACCGGCAAGCTTGCGCAGGCGGCGGCGTTGGCGGGCAACGCGCGCCAGAGGTCAGCGCTGTCCCAATGCTGCGGCAAGTGAGCCGGATCGATCAGGGCCGCCGTGCTCCACGCGCCGCTGGCGTCGGCCTGGTCACTGCTCTTACCGGACGCGGCGAAGTCGAAGCGCAGCGCGTTCACGCCCGAGAAAAAAGCCTGATAGCCAAACGACAGATAGTTGACCGAGACGATCACGCGGTGGCCGCTGACTTCAGCGGGCGCGTCGTCAAGGCGGTAGGTATGCATGGCGTCCGCGCCGCCATCGTCGAGCATCTTGCCGAGCGCGCTCGCGCGATCGCCGATGGTCTTGCCATCCGCGTCGAGCAGGATGCCGGGCTCCGACATCACCACCAGGCGCTCGCCCTTCGCCGCGAACAGCAGCGTGTGACCGACTGCGAGCTTGAGCGCGTACACGGGCACGCCACCCGAAAGCGTGGTGGCCTGGCTCAGTTGCGTGTCGCCCGCGGCGACATTGCCAACGGCCTGCATCAGCTTCGCGAGGCCGTTGCGATGCATCGTCATGACCCAATAGCCGAGCCGGCCATCGGGCGAGCGCCAAAGCAGCACGCGCGAGGGTTCGTCGAAAACGCGTTTGATCAGTTCGTCGCGCCAGTCGAGATCGTGCTCGAAGGCGAGACGGCGCACCGCGCCTTCGGCCGACAGGCGAGCGGCATTGGATTCGTAGTAGTCGACGAAATCGCGCGTAAGCAAGGCATGCAGCAACGGCACGCGAATCATGTCGCTGGGCAAGCGCGAAAGCGCGGCGCTGTCGATGATCGCGTCGGGATATCGAATATCAAATGCCGCTTCGTGAGAACGAAATGCCCCTTTGCCGCCGAATGGTCGCCAAATCGCCTGAATGGCGACCAGCGCAACGATTAAAACCGCAACGGTTATCGCGGCCTTTTTGCGCGTTAACTTCATGGGATCGAATGCCCTGAAATGATATTGGTCTTCTCTTGCAATTTCTTGCACGCAAACGCCCTGCCTTGCTGAGGGCGCGCAGCCGTTACTCACCGTGCAATGTATTAAATCCCCGCGATCGGCTAATTACGGCAGGCTCGAATACTACCCTAAAAGGTGTTTTAGCAACATGACGGCTGGGCATTTTTTATTAATCACTTATATGCGTAATGCTTATCCAACTTTATCGAATCCATGAATTACCGAATGAGTTTGAGAGCGCGCAATTAATACGTAAAAAATACGCATCATTTTTTTGTCTGACGGATTCGTTGTGACGGACAGTCCGATGTTGTCGCTCAAGTTGTCATATCAGGGTCATTACCTGGCCAACGTGGCTTGACAATAAACATCTTGTCTAACAACAATTCTTGTCCAAAAACCGCCCTGCGAGCGGCGCAGAACAACAAATCCATCAGCGAGACAAACAGGAGGCGTCATAGATGACAACGCAGAAGAACGGCACGCGCTTCAATCCGAACCGGCCAGCCGGCACGCCCGCCTCGCCGGGTCGCCGCAGTTTCATGGCATTCGCGGGCGCCACGGCAGGCGCGACTTTGCTGGGCAGCTTGCCCGGTTGCGGGGGCAACCCGACGGATACGCCTGCAAGCACGACGGGCGGCGGCGCGGCACCTGTAGATGTCGATCCGATCTGGGGTTCCACGGGCGCCGCACAACAGATCATCAACGCGCTGCAAGGCATCACACCTTCGATGTTCCCCTCGGCGGACTTCCAGGTCACGGCCTACGGCGCGACGCCGCTTACTTCGCAAGTCGTTGCTGCGACTGCATGGAGTCCGGCGATTCCGTGGCTCGGCCAGAGCGCCTCACCCACCAGCCCGGGCGCGGACCAGATGGTTTCGTCGTCGCTTACGGGCACGACGTTCGATTCGCGCGCGGCATTCAACAATGCGATCATCGCCGCCAATGCGGCGGGCGGTGGCCGCGTGGTGGTCCCCGCGGGCAACTGGTACTGCGGTGGTCCGATCGTACTGCTTAGCAATGTCAATTTGCATCTGAGTGCGAACTGCACGATCTACTTCAGCCCGAACCCTGCTGAC
>NZ_DASZJJ010000285.1:0-24441 GCF_035948235.1 Paraburkholderia sp.
AATCCCTTTGTGATCAGGCGATTCACCCTTTTGCAGGGTGTGCTTGTAGTTTTTACAGTGTGAGCGTGAATGGAGACTGTGGTTGGGTTTTCGAACTTCAGTGCGCCAGCGCACACTGGCGGGCCGGAATCGCTCGCGCGAGCAATTTTCTCGTGGTCGGCGGGTCTGGTACGGAGCTTGCTGGATATATCCCGCCACACACAAAAACGAGGAGAGGGGTGCCACATGAAGATCGATCCGGTTTCACAGGAATCGACGCCGGCAGCATTAGCCGCGGGAGCGGCGGGGGCCACGTTCGCTACGCCGCAGGCGCTGAATGAAGAGGTCGCTGGAGACGATGCAGGCGACGAAAGAGGCCTGCGGTTGCTGTCGAGGTTGTCGTATTGCGTAGCCTGGCTGTTCGGGCTGGAGGCCTTCTTTATGGAGCCTCAGGCTGCGGCCGGTGCGCAGGCGGTTCAAGGTTTTGAAGGGAGGAGGCGCGATTGAAGCGCCGGGACGGCCGGCTGGCGGGTCGATTTCGCTGGCTGGTCGTCACCTGAAGGTTGTCTGAGGTTGTCTGTGTCTTGCTCTGCATTTGCCCGGGTGTTATGCCGGGTGCCTGTAACAAATTCCCGGCATGTGTAACGTAACGTAACAGCCCGTTCGGGCAGTCGCGAGGCGTAACGCTTTGCGCCGTCGCATCCCAGGCCGCAACGGAAAGATCTGAAAAAGCGCTGAAATGCGCGAGGCGCCCGAATGCTTTATAAAAGGGCAAACGTTACTCGTCAGCCTTGAAACCGACCGGGCCTCCGCATGAAGAACTTCCTGATCGCCGCCACGCTGGTTGCGGCCCTGACTACGGCCCTGACGGGCCTCGTTCCCCAAAGCGCCAGCGCCGCGCCCCAGCCTGTGGACCAGACCGACCCGCAGGCCCTCATCAAGACCGCCACCCAGCAGGTGCTGGACGAAGTCCGGACCCAGGCGATCTCGCCCGACGATATCCCGCGCATTCGCGGCATCGTCGACCGCGACATCCTGCCTTACGTCGATTTCCGCCGCACGACCCAACTGTCGATGGGCCCGCACTGGCGCACCGCCTCGCCCGCGCAGCAACAGCAGGTCATGGCGCAGTTCCAGTTGCTTCTGATTCACCTTTACGCCGGCGCGCTCGCCCAGTTGCGGCCCGATCAGCAGATCGAATACGCGCCCATGCGCAACGCCCCGAGCGACACGGACGTGGTCGTTCGCACCCAGGCACAGACGAGCGGCAAGCCCGTGGAGATCGACTATCGCCTCTACAAGAAGCCGCAGGGCTGGCGGCTCTACGACCTGAACGTGCTCGGCGCGTGGCTGATCCAGACTTACCGCGCGCAGTTCAACGAGAAGATCCAGCAAGGCGGCGTCGATGGCCTGATCCAGTTCCTCACGTCGCGCAATCAGCAACTGGAAGCGGGTAAGCCCTGAAAAACCGCAGCGACCCGCAGCGCCGACGACGCGCGCGGACAGCGCGCGCTTTCCCCGGCGGCGCGTCTGCGTTACGCTCGCGCGCGGCATGCCGCTTGCCATCCCATGGTGACGCCCAGCTTCATGTGCTTCGGACGGCGGGCGGCAGTCGTCGAGCCAGTTGCCATCACCCAAACGATTTCGCTCGCTGCCGCCCATCGCGCGCAGCGCGCACTACTCTAAAAGCAGGTGCGCCCCGATGCGCGAGCCCTATCCTCCCCACGAATCCGATGACCCTCACGGTCGCGCTGGCCGCGACCGCTTCGACATGAATTTTCCGCTTCCCCCCGACCGGCCTCAAATGGGCCACGCGCAAGGCGCTGGAGGCAGCCGCCGTAACCGCGTGTTCCCGCCGAGCACGCCCACGGTCCACACGCTCGCCTCGGTCATCACGGGCGTGGTGGTCGTGTGCGGGCTGTACTTCGGCAGCGCGGTGCTGATTCCGATCACGCTTTCTGTGCTGCTGAGCTTTCTGCTTGCGCCGCTCGTCAACGCATTGCGTCGTCTGCGCCTGCCGCAGTTCCTCTCGATCCTGATCGCGGTGTTGGCCACCGTGCTGGCTCTTGCCGGCGTGAGCGCACTGATCTTCGCGCAAGTCGTGCAACTCGCCGCCGATCTGCCGCAGTATCAGGAGGAGATTGAGCAAAAGATCGAGACGGTGCAGCAAAAGACCGTGGGCCGCGCCGATTCGTTGATGACGCGCGCCGCCGCCGCCTTGCAGCGCGTGACGCCCACGCCGCCGCCCGCGCCGCCGCAGCCGCGCGGGCGCGCCGCGCGCAATCAGCCGCAGCAGCCGATGCCCGTTGAAGTCCATACGCCTGCGCCCACGCCGATGCAACTCGCCCAGCGGGCCTTCTCGCCGGTGATCGCGCCGCTGGAGACGGGCTTTATCGTGCTGGTGGTGACGATCTTTATCCTCTTGCAGCGCGAGGACTTGCGCGACCGTCTGATCAGCGTGTTTGGCTCCGACGATCTGCACCGCACGACCACCGCCATCAACGACGCCTCCGAGCGTCTGTCGCGTTACTTCGTCGCGCAGCTTGGGGTGAATGTGTCGGTGGGCGCGGTGCTCGCGGTGGGGCTGGCGGGAATTGGCGTGCCGGGTGCGCTACTGTTCGGCGCGGTGGCGGCGCTGCTGCGCTTCGTGCCGTATATCGGCATCTGGATCGCCGCCGTGATGGCCACGCTGCTGGCCGCCGCGATCCAGCCGCAATGGACCATGGCGGTGTGGACGCTGATCTTCTTCATCGTCGTCGATGTGGTCGCGGGCCAGTTCGCCGAGCCGATGCTCTATGGCCGCCGCTCGGGACTGTCGCCGCTCGCGGTGGTGGTGGCGGCGATCTTCTGGAGCTGGCTGTGGGGGCCGATCGGCCTCGTGCTGTCGACGCCACTCACGCTTTGCATCGTCACGCTCGGTCGTTACGTGGATCGGTTGAATTTTTTGACCATCCTGCTCGGCGACCAGCCCGCGCTCACGCCCGCGCAAACCTGCTATCAACGCCTGCTTGCCGACGACCCGCACGAAGCGCTCTTGCAGGCCGACCGCCTGCTTGGCGAGATGCCGCTCATCGACTATTACGAGCAGGTGGTATTCGAGGGCCTGCGCTTCGCGCGCAACGACGTGCTGCGTGGCGTGCTGCCCGCGGAGCAACTGGCGCGCATCAATCAGGCGCTGCTCGATATCGTCGAGGATCTCGAATCCGTGGACGACTCGCGCCACGCCGCGCTCGAGGACGCCAACGCGCGACGCAACGGCGAAGCGGTCGATGTGCCGCTGGAGGTCCCGCACGACGGCCGACTCGTGCTGTGCGTGCCGGGGCGCGGCGCGTTCGACGAGGTGGTGGCGGCCATTGTCTGCCAGCTGCTGCTGCGCGCACGCATTCCCTGCACGGCGACGACCTACGACGATGTGCGCAACACCAAGGCGGGCATGGTGGATGCGCTCGACATTCACGCGATTTGCGTGGTGTCGCTCGACGCCCCTGAGTCGCCGCCGTACCTTCGCAACCTGGTGCGGCGTGTGCGCGAACGCGCGCCTGACATGCCGATCGTCGTCGGCGTGCGGGCGACGCGCCGCGACGAGGGCATGGGGATTGCCGCCAACGATACCGGCACGCACCTGGCCGCCACGCTGCGCGACCTCGTGGAGGAGTGCGGCACGGCGCTCACGCGTCTACCGGAGGCCGTCGCGCGGCAAAGAATGTGATCCGGCGAATGTGACATTGAATGTGACAGTCATGTCCACGTCACATTCAGGCCTGATGATATGCGCCCCCGTGCCTCAGGTTTGCGCCCTCAGGTTGCGTCACTGCCAGGAGACATGAATTGCTGAGCCCGCACGAGTTCGCCACCCTGATGTTGATCCGCCATGCGCCGGAGCAGATCGACATGAACCGTCACGAACTCGACACCCTGCTTGAACGCCAGCTCGTCGCGCTCGAAACGCGCGCCGAAGGCCACCGCCTGCCGTCGCTCACGACGGCGGGCCACTCGCTGCTCCAGGCACTGGGGCGTGTCGAGCCCGTGCGCGCCGTGCACGACGATATGAGTTTCGATACGCATTGAGGCGGCTTGGCCGCCTCTCGCGTCAACTGTTCGCCGCCTCCCGCACGCCTGCTATCATTGATAGCATTCCATCGTGGAGGTGCGACATGCCCAATCTTCTGGTCCGCAACGTCGATGAAAGCCTCGTGCAGAGTCTGCGCGAGCGCGCGGCTGCACATGGCCGCAGCGCCGAGGCGGAGCATCGTGAAATCCTTGCCCAGGCGCTGCGCAAACCCAGGCGCAGGAACTTTTCCGAAGTTCTGCTCACGATCCCGGAAGTCGGCGACGATGCGGACTTCGAGCGCACCGACGACGACGGAGCGCCGCATGTTTTTGGTTGATACCAATGTGATCAGCGAAGTGCGCAAGCGCGAGCGCGCGAATGCGGGCGTGCAGGCGTTCTTTCGCGACGCCGCGCGGGACGATACCGATATTTATCTGTCTGTCGTGACGGTCGCGGAGCTACGGCGCGGAGTCGAACTGATACGCCATCGTGGCGATGCGGCGCAGGCGTCTCTGCTCGACACCTGGCTCGGGAGCGTGCTGCGCGACTACGGGCAATGTGTCTTGCCGGTCGATCACGATGTCGGCCAGTTGTGGGGGCGGCTGCGTGTTCCTCATCCGGAAAACGCGCTCGACAAGCTGATAGCCGCGACCGCTTTGATTCACGACCTCACCGTTGTCACCCGCAACGTCGACGATTTTGCGGGCACTGGCGCGCGCGTGCTGAATCCATTTCACTAATACCGGGGCGCGCAAAAGGGCTGACTCGAACCGCCCCTGAAACCCGATGCGCGCGCATCCATTTGCTCATTTCGTGCGGGCAAAAAAATCGCCGGCGGTTGCCCGCCGGCGTTCAAGACTTCGACTCTGCATGGTCCCAGAATGAACGGGGACAGGGTATGGTGCGCGGCGCACGGACCGGCAAGTCAGTCGATCCGCTGCCGTGCTCCATAACCTGATTAACGGTTATCGCGGCGAAAGGTTGAATGCGGAAAAACCCGCTTGCTCGTCAACCCTGGCCGCAGCCGGATCGGTAAAAAAGACCTTCCAGCAAGACACGAAGCGCATCGGCTGATCGACACCGCGCTCCGCACCGCCTTAGCGGCGATCGACCCACACCGTCTGGATGTTGCAGAACTCGTGCAGCCCGAAGCTGGACAGCTCGCGCCCGAAGCCGCTCTTCTTCACGCCGCCCACCGTCACGCGCGGGTCCGTCGCCACATCGCCATTGATGAAGACCGCGCCCGTGTCCATTTGCGCAGCCAGTGCGTTGGCACGCTCGACATCGCGCGACCAGATCGTGCCGCCAAGGCCAAATTCGCTATCGTTCGCGAGATCGACGGCGTGCTGTGCATCGCGCGCTACTACGATTGCTGCAACCGGTCCGAACAGCTCTTCCTTGAACGCGGTCATGCCGGGGCGCACGTCCGCCAGCACGGTCGGCGCGTAGTAGTTGCCCGCGCCTTCGATCTTGTTGCCGCCCAGCACGAGGCGCGCGCCTTCGGCGATCGATCGCTCGACCTGGTTGTGCAGTTCGTCGCGCAGGTCGTAACGCGCCATCGGGCCGATGAAGGTGCTGTCCTCGCGCGGCGCGCCGATGCGCAGCGCCTTCACCGCTTCCACAAAACGCGCTTCGAATTCGGCGGCGATGCTTGCTTCGACGATCAGACGCTTGGCCGCGAGGCACACCTGGCCCGTATTGCCGTAGCGGCCCAGCACGGCCGAGCGCACGGCTTCATCGAGATCGGCGTCGGCGAGCACGATGAAGGCGTCCGAGCCGCCCAGTTCCAGCACGCACTTCTTGAGTGCCGCGCCCGCCTGCTGGGCGATGGCCGCGCCCGCGCGCACGCTGCCCGTGACCGCGATGGCGGCGATGCGCGTATCGGCGATCACCGGCGCGACGCGTTCGGGCGGCAGGTTCAGGACTTCGAAGGCGCCTGCGGGCAGATCGGTGGCGGCGAGCGCATCGCGCAGCAGGTATGCGCTGCCCATTACGTTCGGCGCGTGCTTGAGCACATAGGTGTTGCCGGCGAGCAGCATGCTCACCGCGCCGCGCAGCACTTGCCAGATCGGGAAGTTCCACGGCATGACCGCGAGGATGGGCCCAAGCGGGCGGAATTCCTGACGCGCCGTGCCGGTCGGTACCGGCACGTTCAGGGGCGCGAGCATGGCTGGGCCGTTTTCGGCGTACCACTCGGCGAGCGCCGCGCACTTTTCGACTTCGCCGCGCGCCTGGGCGATGGGCTTGCCCATTTCGTCGGCGATCATCGTTGCGAATGCCTGCTTGCGCTCGCGCAGGACGTGCGCGAGCTGGACCAGCACGGCGGCACGCTGGGCGACAGGCGTGTCGCGCCAGACGCGCGCGGCGCCGGCGGTGCGCGCGAGCGCCGCTTCGACGGCGGCTTCGTTGTCGAACGCGTGTGTCGCGATAATTTCGCCGTCGGCGGGATTGCGCGAGACGGCGCCGGTGGTGTCGGGTGTAGCGGTCATGGTGTGCTCCTCTCTATCGGTCATGCGATGAATGCGGCATCGGATGAGCTACAGCATACGATCTGGCAATCCTCAGAAAAAGTGAATAATATTGAATAAATTGTTCTCTAGGAGTGAGGGTGTGGAGCTGGCTCAATTGCTGATCTTTCGCGAAATCGCCGATGCGGGCAGCGTGCAGGCCGCCGCGCAGCGGTTGCACCGCGTGCCGTCCAATCTCACGACGCGCTTGAAGCAACTGGAAGAGGAACTGGGCGCGGAGCTGTTTATCCGCGAAAAGATGCGTCTGCGCCTGTCCGCGACGGGGGCGGCGTTCCTGGACTACACGCGTCGCATTCTCGATCTCGCCGATGAGGCGAAGCTATCCGTGGCCGGCGACGAGCCGCGCGGGGTGCTGCCGCTGGGATCGCTGGAAAGCGTCGCGGCCGTACGGATTCCGGCGGTGCTGGCGGCGTTTCATCGGCGTTATCCGGAGGTGGCGCTCGATCTCTCGACGGGGCCGTCTGGAGAACTGATCGATCGCGTGCTGGAGGGCGAGCTGGCGGCGGCGTTCGTCGACGGGCCGGTCTCGCATCCTTCACTCACGGGCGTGCCCGTGTTCGACGAGGAACTGGTGCTGATTTCGGCGGCCGGGCGCAAGCCCATCAAGCGCGCCAAGGACGTGAACGGCGCGAATATCTACGCGTTCAGGTCGAACTGTTCGTATCGGCGCACGTTCGAGCGCTGGTTCGAGGAGGATTGCGCGGCGCCGGGGCGCGTGTTCGAGCTGGAGTCGTATCACGGCATGCTGGCTTGCGTATCGGCAGGGGCCGGGCTCGCGCTGCTACCGGCGAGCCTGTTGGAGAGCATGCCCAGCCGCGGCGAGGTGATGGCGCATAAGCTGCCCGCTTCAGTGCGCGCAGTGACGATTTTTCTGGTGTGGCGGCGCGATCTGCGTGCGCCGGCGGCGCTTCGGCGCTTGATCGAAATGCTGGAGGCGCAGCGCGCGCAGGGTTGATGCGCACGCCATGAAAAGCGCTCCGGCGCGCTGGCGATATCGAGCGATATCAAGGCGACGCCGGAGCGAACCCCAGTCCAGACCGGCTCAGCGAGCGGCCCAGGCAGTCTCGGAGAAGACTGGGCGCATCGTAGCAAGCGGGTTTGTGCGCGTGAACGAAGGCTTTGGCATAACGTAATCTGGGGGCGGGTTCAATCGTGCGCATGCGGATGAGTATGCAAGCGCCGATGCAATGGCCCCAGCGCCATCGACAACAGCACGCACGCGCCCAGAATCGCCACCAGCGAAAACATCGACACCTTGAAGCCCGCCGCGTAATCGAGCGCCGTGGGATGCGCGCCCAGACGCGCGAAGAACAACCCGCCGAGCGTCGCCGCGCCCACGGCCGCGCCGATCTGCAGCATCGCCGTGACCATGCCGGACGCCACGCCCGCGCGCGCCGGTTCGACTTCTGCGAGCACGATGCGCACCACGGAAGGCAGCACGAGACCCTGGCCGATCCCCATCGCCGCGAGTCCAACGTAGAACCCCGCGCCCGGCGACGTGGCCCCAGCGAGCGCCGCCGCCGTGGCCAGCCCGACCGCAATCAGCACATATCCGAGTGTCAGCACGCGATAGCCGCCGAAGCGCGTCACCAGCCGCGGCATCAAGAGCGGACTCGACAGAAAGCCGATGCCGAACGGCAGGATCGCGAACCCCGAAGCCAGCGGCGACCAGTGCAGCCCGCCCTGCAAATAGATGCCATAGCTCAGGAAAAACGCGCTCATCAGATAGAACAGGAACGCCAGCGCAAGGCCCATCGCGACGACGGGATTGCGCAGCAGCCGCACATCGAGCAGCGGATCCTTGCCCGCCGCGAGCGTGCGCGCTTCTACGCGCAGCAGCAGCCCAAGCACCGGCACCGATGCCGCGAGACAGCACAGCATCCACGCGGGCCAGCCTTCCTCGCGTCCGCGCGTGAGCGGATAGACCAGCATCAGCAGGAACAGCGACAGCAGCAACGTGCCGGGCACGTCGATGCGCGCGCCGCGCGGCGGGCGGCTTTCTGGAATGAAGCGCCAACTACCGAGCAGCGCAAATACGCCAATCGGCAAATTGACGAGAAAGATCGCGCGCCAGCCCAGGCCAAACGGATGCAGGCTGATGAGCGCGCCACCGCCCAACTGGCCGATCACCGCCGCGACGCCGAACACAAAGCCATAGAGGCCCATCACGCGCACCTGTTCGTGCGGTGCGTAGACGCTGCGAATCGTCGCCAGCACTTGCGGCGCGAGCACGGCGGCGAAAAGGCCCTGCAGAATGCGCCCGAGCACGAGCACCGTGCCATCCGAAGCCAGACCACAAAGCGTCGAGGCCAGTACGAAACCCGCCATGCCGATCATGAACATGCGCTTGCGGCCGTACAGATCGCCCAGACGCCCACCCGTGATCTGTGCGACGGCGTTGGCGCAGGCGTAGGCGGAGACCACCAGCTGCAACTGCGACGCGCTGGCCGCAAGACCGTCGTGGATGGCGGGCATCGCCAGATTGACGATGAAGTAATCGACCGGCGGCAGGATGGCGCCGATCAGCAGGACGAAAAGCGCCCAGCCGGAATGCGTGCGCGTGGCGGCGGAAGGGGAAGACGCCGCAGCGACTGGCGGCGCGGCAGTGAGTGTGTCGTCAGTCATGGCAGACCTGCCAAAAAAGGGGGAGGCATCGACGTGCGGTGGCTGGATTGGCGCACTGCACCATGCGGTAAGTCATTGTGCTATAGCACGCATCCGGCGGAAAAGCGGGAATAGGTGGTAGTATCCATCGACTTAATCGATGGATAGCGAAGACAGGGAATCAGCATGCGCGGTTTCGAATTCGATCAGTTGCGCACCTTCACGGTGGTGGCCGACGCGGGCAGCCTCACGGCCGCCGCGCCTGCGCTGCATCTCTCGCAATCCACGGTCAGCGAGCAGATGCGCAAGCTCGAAGCGCGCGCCGGTGTGCCGCTGTTCGTGCGCAGCAAGCGCGGCGTCGAGACCACGCCCGCCGGTGCGAGGCTGCTCACCCACGCGCGCCGCATCGTGGCGCTCAACGAGGCCGCCTTCGACGATCTGCGCGGCCAGGCGATCAAGGGCGAACTGCGTGTCGCCATCACCGATTACTACCGCACCCACGAAGTGGCAGGGATGCTCGCGCGACTGCGCGAGTGCTATCCGCAACTAAGCCTGCACGTGAGCACGATGAAAAGCCCGGAGATCGAGCAGGCGCACGCGCGCGGCCAGATCGATCTGGGCGTGGTGATGAACATGTCGGCGGGCGCGGTACGGCCCGCGCATGGCGACGCGCGTTGGGTCCTGCGCCGCGAACCGCTGCATTGGGTGGCTTCGCCCGCGCTGGAGCAGGCGCTGCCCGATCCGTTGCCGCTCGTGCTGTTGCCGCACGACTGCATGCTGCATCAGATCGCGGTTCATTCGCTGCAGGAACAGGGCCGCGCGTTTGTGATGGGGCATAGCGCGTCGGGCGTGGCCGGCTTGCAGTCGATGCTGGCTGCCGGTCTCGGCGTGGGATGCCTGTGTGCTTCGGCGGTGCCCGACGGCCTTGTGCGGCTGAGCGCGCGTCATCGCCTGCCTGCGCTGCCCGAGGCGGTCTTCTCGCTCACGCCGCCGCTGCCCGGCGAACGCGAATCGGTGACTCAGGCGCGCGAGGTGTTGGCGCGGCAGTTGCTGGTTTGAATATTCGGTTGCAGCGGATAGCCCGCGCTCACCACCCAATCCGATGCTTCTCGTCGGTTTCGCGATGGCGCGTATCGTCGTCGCTATGCAGATAGAGGCTGGTGGTGCTGATCGACGCATGCCCGAGGTTGTCGCGCACGAGCCGTAGATCGACATCGCCATCGGCCATATGGGAGCCTGCGCTGTGGCGCAGCCAGTGCGCCGACGCCGCTTCGAGCCGTGCCGCGCGCGCCTGCGCCTGAGCCGAATCGGCCGCGCCGTCCATTTCGCGCAGTCGCTGCGCCGCGCCCGCGAATATCGCCTTGACGATCGTATGCAGCGCCGTGCGCGTGAGCGGCTTGGTCGATTTGCCGATCGGCAGTACGAGCGGCGTTGTCTCGTGCGGCGAGGGCTGTGCGGCAAGTCCGCGTGCAATGCGATAGCGCGCCAGTTCCGACATCATTTCGGCGGTCGCGGGCACGAGGCGGCGACGTTCGCCCTTGCCCAGCACGTCGAGCCACCAGCGTTCCACGCCCGCGCCGTCGCGCCGCACGAAGAAGTCGCCCATCGTATTCGTGCCGACTTCGGAAATGCGCAGGCCGCCCAGATACAGCAACGTCAGCAGCCAGCGCGTGCGGCCGTGATGCTCGCGCTCGCGTGCGCTTTCGCGCGGCAGGCTATCCACATAGGCCTTCACGTCGTCCCACAGTTCGCGTTCGAGATAGCGCGTGATGCGCGGTGCGGCCCGGCGTGCGCGCTGACGCGACAGCGAAAGCGGATTGCCCGCCAGATAGCCCGCGCTCACGAGCCACGCAAACAGCGTATTGAGGATCACCATCGCCTGACGCTGGCTGGTCGCGGAAAGCGGCCCATAGAAGGGCCGCCAGCGCGCGTCGTCGCGGGCGTGCTTGCGTCCGCCGCCTGCGACCCAGCGCGCGGCGGGCTGCGGATCGGCGAGAAAGTGCTGATACGCGAGCAGGTCCTCATGCGTGAGCGACGACAGCGGTTTGCCCAGTTGCACGATGGCCCAGAGCAGCAGACGCTCGCTTTCCTTGCGATAGGTCTCGAAAGTGGCCTTCGAATCGACGACGCGCGCGAGCCACGCGCGGATCGCTTCGAGGTCGTTGGCGGCCGCGATCTGCGTGCGGCCATGGGCGCGATTCACGCCGTCGCGGCCGTCGAGATCGGCGGGCAGTTCCAGAGCGTCGAGCGGACGGGGAGCGAGCAGGGCGGTGTGCATGGTAAAGCGAGAGCGACGCGATGATGCCGCAATCAAGCGGCAAGTCGAAACGTGAGTGAGGCCACGCGGACTATAACGCGGATCGCCCGATGTCCGAAGACGTTGCCGCAGGCCGCGCAGACGCTGATGGCCCGCGCGGCTTTGTGCGGTACTGCTTTATTTAG
Source organism: Paraburkholderia sp. (assembly GCF_035948235.1). GTDB lineage: Bacteria > Pseudomonadota > Gammaproteobacteria > Burkholderiales > Burkholderiaceae > Paraburkholderia. The sequence goes on from NZ_DASZJJ010000285.1 coordinate 11,605, forward strand.
GTGGCGGCGTTCACTGCCGCTGCGCTGGCATTGCCCTTACCCCTCACCCCGGCCCTCTCCCCAGGGAGAGGGAGTAGTCAGTGACCCCTCTCCCTGGGAGAGGGGCAGGGGAGAGGCACGGCGCGCCCAATAAAATCGATTTCCTGCGATTAAACCGTCGCAATCAAAAACGATTCGCCTTTTGCGGGTTTCAAGCCGTCGCTGCGCGCGCTGAAATAGCGCGCAACGATTGCATCGGTGCCGATGTGTTCGGCATGCGAGAAACCGGCTTCACGCGCGAGATCGAGCATTTCCTCGGGGCGGAAGAAGCTCACGAACGGCGTGCCTGCCGCGCGTGCGCGCTCGTACACGGCCGCATGCTGCGAGCGCTCCGGCTCGTCGATCATCTCGAGCGGCAGCGTGAAGGTCATGGCGAGCGTGGAGCCGGGCGCGAGTTGCGCGACTTCGCGCAGCGTGGCGAGATTGGCCTCGCGCGTGAGGTACATCGACACGCCCGTGGACGCCAGCACCGCGCGCTGCGTGGCGTCGAAGCCCGCCTTCGCGAGTTGCGCGCGCCACGAATCGCCCGCTTCGAAATCGACGGCCACGAAGCGCAACCAGTCCTGCTCGCGAAAGCCCAGGTCAGCCAGGCGCTGGCGCTTCCAGGTTTGCGTGCCCGGCTGATCGATTTCGTAGACGTGCATGCGCGAGGCGATTTCGGGGCGCCGTTGCGCGAAGGTGTCCAGGCCCGCGCCCAGCAGCACGTACTGCGCGACGCCTTGCGCTGCCTGCGCGGCGACCAGATCTTCGATCAGGCGCGCGCGACCCACGATCGAGGCACGATAGCCGCGCGTGCCTGCGGGGTCCATGTCGGGGCGCTTGCGCCAGTGGGCGTCGGGCGCGGCAAGCTGCATGCCGAGCTCGTCCTCGAGCACATGTGGTTCGGCATCGACCTGGACATGCAACGCGCGCCAGAGCGCGGTGCGGATCGCGGTGGGGTCGGGCATGGAAGCGGACATCTTGTCTCCTTTCGGCTTCGGAAGCGTCAACCCGAAGAATACGACTGCGTCTCCAGCGGCGTCGCGCCATAGGCCTCGGCGCTGACCGCGCGCAACGCTTCGATCATGACTTCCGCGGCGGGCGATAGCAGCCGGTCGGCGCGCGTGATGATGCCGAAGTCGTCCATCTGGCAGTCCATCGGCAGCGGCAGGATCGCGACCATCCCGTGCTCCGCGTAGTAGCGCGCCACGTCGCCGGTAAGGACGGCAATCATGTCGCTTTGCTCCAGCACACGCGTGATGAACAGCAGCGCTGGCGTCTCCACCACGTTTGACGGCGGCGCGAGGCTCGCGCGCTGGAACATCAGCTCGAAGCGATGGCGCAGCACGCTCGCCACGGGTGGCACGACCCAGGTGGCGCGCGCAACATCGGCGAGCGTCAGGGGTTTCCCGGGCGCATCCGCGAGCAATGGATGCCCCGGCCGCACCACGGCGCAGACCGGCTCGCCCGTGAGCGGCTCGTAGCGCAGCGCGAGCTTGTCGTGTTCGGCGGACAGCCGCCCGAGCACTACGTCGAGCTTGTCCTGCGCCAGATGTTCCAGCAGCACGTTACTCGCGTCGATCTCTACCGACACGCGCATGTTCGCGTGCGTGCGCTTGACTGCCGCCACCGCACCCGGCAGCACGCGCACGCCCGGCGAGGTAATCGCGCCCACCGCGACATGGCCCAGCCGCCCGGCCTTGAGCGCGCTGAGTTCTTCCTGCGCCTGATCGAGACTGCCCAGCACCGCGCGCGCGTGGCGGATCAGCGCGTCGCCGTACAGCGTGGGCTTCATGCCGCGCGGCATGCGCTCGAACAGCAGCGCGTCGAGCATTTCCTCAAGCTCGCGCAGCAGCTTGGACGCGGCGGGCTGCGTCATGTTGAGCGCCGCCGCCGCGCGGTGAATATTGCCTTCTTCCGCAAGCGCGACCACGAGCAGCAACTGCCGCGTCTTGAGCCGCGTGCGCACGTACCAGGGGCTTGTCTCCAGCATCTCGACGCCTGATTTCCCAGATAGTTATAAGCGTTTATACCAATGCCGATTTCGATATCGGAACCGTCATTTATTTCATTAGAAGGTTATCAGAGTTCTCCTTAGACTAGGCGGAACATTCAGCCCCATACCTTCATACGATGTCGGCAACGAAACCCAAACTGCGCTCCCAACAGTGGTTCGGCACCACGGACAAGAACGGCTTCATGTACCGAAGCTGGATGAAGAATCAGGGCATTCCGGATCACGAGTTCGATGGCCGCCCGGTCATCGGCATCTGTAATACGTGGTCGGAACTCACACCCTGCAACGCGCACTTTCGCAAGCTCGCCGAGCATGTGAAGCGCGGCATCTACGAGGCGGGCGGCTTCCCGGTCGAATTCCCGGTGTTCTCGAACGGCGAATCGAACCTGCGTCCCTCGGCGATGCTCACCCGCAATCTCGCCTCGATGGACGTGGAAGAGGCGATCCGCGGCAATCCCATCGACGCTGTCGTGCTGCTGTGCGGCTGCGACAAGACCACGCCCGCGCTCTTGATGGGCGCGGCGAGTGTGGACGTGCCCGCCATCGTCGTGACGGGTGGCCCGATGCTCAACGGCAAGCTCGAAGGTAAGGACATTGGCTCGGGCACGGCGGTGTGGCGTCTGCATGAATCGCTCAAGGCTGGTGAGATCGACCTGCATCATTTCCTCGCAGCGGAAGCGGGCATGTCGCGTTCGGCGGGCACCTGCAACACCATGGGCACCGCTTCGACGATGGCCTGCATGGCGGAGTCGCTGGGCGTTTCGCTGCCGCACAACGCGGCGATTCCGGCCGTGGACGCGCGCCGCTACGTGCTTGCGCACATGTCGGGCATGCGTATCGTGCAGATGGCGCTGGAAGACCTGACGCTCTCGAAGATTCTCACGCGCGAGGCGTTCGAGAACGCGATCCGCACCAACGCGGCAATTGGCGGCTCGACCAATGCCGTGATCCACCTGAAGGCGATTGCGGGGCGCATTGGCGTGCCGCTCGAACTGGAAGACTGGCAGCGCATTGGCCGCAGCACGCCGACCATCGTCGATCTGCAGCCGTCGGGCCGCTTCCTGATGGAAGAGTTCTATTACGCGGGCGGCCTGCCCGCCGTGCTGCGCCGTCTGGGCGAAGCGAACCTGCTGCCGCATCCGGACGCGCTCACCGTCAATGGCAAGTCGATCTGGGACAACGTGCGTGAAGCGCCGAACTACAACGACGAGGTGATTCGCCAGATCGAGAATCCGCTGATCGCGGACGGTGGCATCTGCATCCTGCGCGGCAATCTCGCGCCGCGCGGCGCGGTGCTCAAGCCCTCGGCGGCCACCCCCGAATTGTTGAAGCATCGCGGTCGCGCCGTGGTGTTCGAGAATTTCGATCACTACAAGGCCACCATCGGCGACGAGTCGCTCGACGTCGACAAGGACTCGATCCTCGTGATGAAGAACTGCGGCCCGCGCGGTTATCCGGGCATGGCGGAAGTCGGCAACATGGGTCTGCCGCCCAAGCTGCTGCGCCAGGGCGTGAAGGACATGGTGCGCATTTCGGACGCGCGCATGAGCGGCACGGCCTACGGTACGGTGGTGCTGCATGTCGCGCCGGAAGCGGCGGCGGGCGGCCCGCTTGCCGCCGTGCGCAACGGCGACTGGATCGAGCTGGATTGCGAATCGGGCCGTCTGCATCTGGACATCAGCGACGAGGAACTGCAACGCCGCCTGAGCGATGTCGATCCAGCCGCCGCGCCGGGTGTGGCTGAGCAGATCGGCAAGGGCGGCTATGCGCGCCTCTATGTCGATCACGTGCTGCAGGCCGACGAGGGCTGCGATCTCGACTTCCTGGTAGGCAAGCGGGGCAGCGCCGTGCCGCGCCATTCACACTGACGCGGGGGAGCGTTTCATCATGACGATTGCACTGACCGGAGAATTGCTGATCGGCTCGCACGCGAAGCGCGGCGAAGGCGCGGCGTTTCAATCCATCGACGCCGCAAGCCAGCTAGCCATCGCGCAGCCGGTTTTCCACGGCGCATTGCAAAGCGATGTCGATCAAGCCTGCACGCTCGCCGACGAAGCGTTCGACGCGTATCGCGCCTTGTCTGCCGAACAGCGCGCGCAATTCCTCGACGATTGCGCGGCGCGCATCGAAGCGCTTGGCGAGCCGCTGATTGAACGCGCCATGGCCGAAAGCGGCCTGCCGCGCGCGCGTCTGGAAGGCGAGCGCGCACGCACTGCGAATCAACTGCGCATGTTCGCGACGCTCGTGCGCAGCGGCGACGCACTCGACGCGCGCATCGAACCGGCGTTGCCCGAGCGTCAGCCGCCGCGCACTGATCTGCGCTTCTGGCGCATCGGCGTGGGGCCGGTGGCGGTGTTCGGCGCGAGTAATTTTCCACTGGCGTTTTCGGTGGCGGGCGGCGATACGGCTTCCGCACTAGCGGCCGGCTGCCCGGTGGTCGTGAAGGCGCATCCCGCGCATCCGGGTACGTCGGAACTCGTGGGCCGCGCGATCCAGCAGGCGGTGGCGGCGGCGGGCTTGCCCGAAGGCGTTTTCTCGCTGCTATTCGACGCGGGTCATGAAGTGGGCGTTGCGCTCGTGCAGCATCCCGCGATTCGCGCGGTCGGTTTTACCGGCTCGCGTGCGGGTGGCCTCGCGCTCGTCAAGCTCGCGGCGGCGCGCGCCGAGCCGATCCCCGTCTACGCCGAAATGAGCAGCGTGAATCCCAACCTGCTGCTGCCCGGCGCACTGGCCGCGCGCGGCGAGGCGCTGGCGCGTGAATTCGCGGCGTCGGCGACGCTGGGTTGCGGGCAGTTCTGCACCAACCCCGGTTTGATGCTGGGTCTGGCGGGCGCGGATTTCGACGCCTTCGCCGCCAACGCCGCGCGCGAATTCGGCGCGGCGAACCCGGGCGTGATGCTGACCACCGGCATTCTGGGCGCTTACGAACGCGGCGTTGCTCGCCTCGCGCAGCACACCAACGTGACGACGCTCGCACGCGGCGCGGCAGCGCCCGGACGTGCCCAGAGCGCGCTCTTCAAAGTCGGCGCGCGCGATTTGCTGGCCGATGCAACGCTTGGCGAGGAAGTGTTCGGTCCCAGCAGCGTGCTGGTCGAATGTGCCGACGAAGGCGAGTTGCGCGCGGTGCTGCGCGGTATTGAAGGACAACTGACGATCACCCTGCACATGGAAGCCACCGACGCCGATCTCGTGCGCACGCTCCTGCCGCTCATCGAGCGCAAGGCTGGCCGCGTGCTGGCCAACGGTTTCCCGACCGGCGTGGAAGTGTGCGACGCGATGGTCCACGGCGGCCCGTTTCCGGCGACGTCCGATGCGCGCAGCACGTCGGTGGGCACGGCGGCGATCGAACGCTTCCTGCGCCCGGTCTGCTACCAGAATCTGGCCGATGACCTGCTGCCCGACGCCCTGCGCGATGCGAATCCGCTGGGTATTCGTCGGCGTTTCGCAGCTAAACCTGAGAGCGTGAAATAGATCGACCCGTTGCCCACGAGATCCACGCACGACGTGGACTGGCGACACGCTGGAGTCACAGGAAGGAGACAGACAGGATGACAAATCCGCAGGTGCAGCAGCAGGGCAAGACCGAAGCGGGCGCAGAGGAAAAGCTTATCGTCGGCCATATCGCGCGCCGCCTCGTGCCGTTTCTCGCGTTGATCTACGTGGTGGCTTACGTCGACCGCACGGTGGTGGGCTTCGCGAAACTGCACATGAACGCGGCGGTGGGCCTGAGCGACGCGGCGTATGGTCTGGGCGCGGGCCTTTTCTTCGTCGGCTATTTCCTCTGCGAAGTGCCGAGCAATCTCGCGCTCGCGCGCTTCGGCGCACGCGTGTGGTTTGCGCGCATTCTCTTCACGTGGGGCGCGATTACGATGGCGATGGCCTTCGTCAGCGGTCCGAAGAGTTTTTATCTGCTGCGCTTTCTGCTGGGTGCGGCTGAAGCGGGTCTCTATCCTGGCATCCTGTTCTTTCTCACGCATTGGTTTCCGCTGCGTCATCGCGCGCGCGTGATCGGACTGCTTGTGCTGGCGCAGCCGATCGCGGGCATCGTCACCGGGCCGATTGCGGGCGCGCTGCTCGAAACGCACGGTTTTTTCGGGCTCTCGAACTGGCAGACGCTGTTTGTCGTGAGCGGCCTGCCCGCCGTGCTGCTGTGCCTTCCCACGCTGCGCCTGCTGCCCGAGTCGCCCGCGCATGCACGCTGGCTTGACGCCGATAAGCGCCGCTGGATCGAGCGCGAACTGGCCGCCGACCGCCGCAGCTATTCGCTCGACGCGCATCGCAATCCGTTCAGCGCCCTGAAGGACCGCCGCGTACTGCTGCTCGCGCTGCTGTTCCTGCCGTTTCCGCTGTGCATCTATGGTTTGTCACTCTGGTTGCCTACCATTATCAAGGCGTTTGGCGTGAGCGATTCGACGGCGGGCTTGCTTAGCGCGGTGCCGTATCTGTTCGCGGTGGCGGGCCTGTTGATCGTGCCGCGCCATTCGGACAAGCATCGCGAGCGCTATGGGCATATCGTCGTGGTGTCGGCGGTTGCGGCACTGACGATGGCCGCGAGCGCCTGGGTCCGCGCGCCCGCGCTGCAATTGCTGTTCATCAGCCTGACCGCGTTTTCGCTCTATTCGATTCAGGCCGGCTCTATTCGATTCAGGCCGTGGTCTGGGCATTGCCCGGCGAGTTTCTGACCGGCACGAGCGCGGCCGTGGGGATTGCGATGATCAACTCGCTCGCGAATCTGGGCGGTTATCTCGGCCCTTACGGCATCGGACTGATCAAGGACGCGACAGGCAGCCTTGCGGCCGGACTGTATTTTCTCGCGGCCACGCTGGTGATCGCGGTGCTTGCGACCTTCGCCGTTCGCGCCGCGCTGCGTACGCCGGTGCGAAGCGATGGCGCGTTGATTCGCGAATCGTAACCCAGGTATGAGCGTGTAACACCCCTTTTCGAAGCAGGATTGACGACATGACAACGAGCAGCACGCCCCTTGAGCCACGTTACAAGGGCATTTTCCCGGTGGTGCCGACCACCTTCACCGCAAGTGGCGACCTCGACCTGCCCAGCCAGAAGCGCGCCGTCGATTTCATGATCGACGCGGGCGTGGACGGCCTGTGCATTCTCGCCAACTTCTCCGAGCAGTTCTCGCTCTCCGACGACGAGCGCGAAATCATCACGCGCACCGTGCTCGAACACGTCGCGGGCCGCGTGCCCGTGATCGTCACCACCACGCACTACGGTTCGACCGTCTGCGCGGCGCGCAGCAAGCGCGCACAGGACATGGGCGCGGCGATGGTGATGGTGATGCCGCCGTATCACGGCGCAACCTTCCGCGTGCCCGAAGCGCAGATCTACGAGTTCTACGCGCGCGTGTCCGACGCGATCGACATTCCGATCATGATCCAGGACGCGCCCGCTAGCGGCACGGTGTTGTCCGCGCCGTTCCTCGCGCGCATGGCCCGCGAGATCGAGCAGGTCTCGTACTTCAAGATCGAGACGCCGGGCGCGGCCAACAAGCTGCGCGAACTGATCCGCCTCGCGGGCGACGCGGCCGAAGGCCCGTGGGACGGCGAAGAAGGCATCACGCTGCTGGCGGACCTCAACGCAGGGGCGACGGGCGCGATGACGGGCGGCGGCTTTCCCGACGGCATCCGGCCGATCATCGTGGCGCACCGCGAAGGCCGCACCGACGACGCCTTCACGCTCTACCAGAAGTGGCTGCCGCTCATCAATCACGAGAACCGTCAGGCCGGGCTGCTGGCCTGCAAATCGCTGATGCAGGAAGGCGGCGTGATCGACTGCGAACTGCCGCGCCATCCGCTGCCCGCGATGCATCCCGATACGCGCGCCGAATTGATTGCGATTGCGCGCAAGCTCGATCCGCTCGTGCTGCGTTGGGGAAAGTAAATCATTCGGTATCCAGAATAAAATAATTCTCCTTGAGTGAAATGAACTAAGGATTGGAGATCGCCATGAATGCGTCGTACACCCTGGCTGTCGTCGGCGTTGGCAAGATCGCGCGCGACCAGCATCTGCCTGCTATCGCGGGCAATCCCGGTTTTGAACTGGTGGCCGCCGCGAGTCGCAATGCGCAAGTCGATAACGTCCGCAACTACGGCGATATCGACGCGCTGCTAGGCGCCGAGCGCGATCTCGACGCCGTGTCGCTGTGCGCGCCGCCGCAGGTGCGTTACGCACAGGCGCGAGCGGCGCTCGAAGCGGGCAAGCACGTGATGCTGGAAAAGCCGCCCGGCGCCAGCGTGAGCGAAGTGGAAGCGCTGCGCGAACTCGCAAGGCAACACAAGCGCACGCTGTTCGCCACCTGGCATTCGCGCTGCGCGAGTGCGGTCGAGCCTGCGCGTGCATGGCTCGCGCAGCGCACGCTGCGCGCCGTGCATGTGCGCTGGAAAGAGGACGTGCGTCGCTGGCATCCGGGTCAGCAATGGATCTGGGAACCGGGCGGCCTGGGTGTGTTCGATCCGGGCATCAATGCGCTCTCGATTGTCACGCGCATCCTGCCGCGCGAAGTGCTGCTGCGCGGCGCGACGCTACATGTGCCGAGCGATTGCGCCACGCCGATTGCCGCTGAACTCGATTGCATCGACACGGACGGCGTGCCCGTGCGTGCCGAATTCGACTGGCGTCACGGCCCGGTCGAGCAGTGGGAAATCGACGTGGAAACCACTGACGGGCTGCTGTCGATTTCGGAGGGCGGCAAGCGCCTTTCGATTAACGGCGAACCGGTCAATCTCGATGCCGAACGCGAATACGCCGCGCTCTACGAGCGTTTCCACTGGCTTATCGCGCATGGCACGGAAGACGTGGATGTGCGCCCGCTGCGCCTCGTCGCGGATGCGTTCCTGCTAGGCAGGCACGTCGAAGTCGAGGCCTTCGGTCACTGACCGTCTGCCGTCATTCATTCGGATCGCTAATCAACACGACGCAACAATAGCAACAACCACACCCAAGGAGACAGGAGCATGACCAGCAACATCCGCCGCTTTACCCTTCGCGCCGTGCTCGCGGCATTGTGTGTCGCGCCGCTCGGCATGAACATCGCGGCGCACGCCGATTCGCCCACCAAGATTGGCTTTCTCGTGAAGATGCCGGAACAGGCCTGGTTCATCAACGAGCAGAAGGCCGCCTCGGCCTTGGGCCAGAAGGAGAACTTCTCGGTCGTCAACATCGGCACGCCCGACGGCGAAAAGGTGCTGGCCGCTATCGACAATCTGGGCGCGCAAGGCGCCCAGGGCTTCGTGATCTGCGCGCCCGACGTGCGTCTCGGACCGGCGATCCAGGCGCGCGCCAAGCGCTACAACATGAAGTTCGTGACGGTCGACGATCAACTCGTGGATTCGTCGGGCAAGCCGCTGGCGAGCGTGCCGCATCTGGGCATGTCGGCGTTCAAGATCGGCAATCAGGTGGGTACGGCCATCGCCGAGGAAATGAAGCGCCGCGGCTGGAAGCCGGAGGAAGTGGGCGCGCTGCGCATCACCGACTATGAATTGCCGACGGCCAAACTGCGTACCGATGGTGCGACGGCGTCGCTGATCGCGGGCGGCTTCAAGAAGGAAAACATCTTCGACGCGCCGCAAAAGACCACCGACGACGAAGGCGGCTTCAACGCAGCGTCGCCGGTGCTGGCCCAGCATCCGAACATCAAGAAGTGGGTGGTCTTCGCGCTCAACGAAGAAAGCGTGCTGGGCGCCGTGCGCGCAACGGAGCAACTGCATCTGCCGGCAAGCGATGTGATCGGCGTGGGCATCAACGGTGCGGGCGAAGCCTTCGCCGAATTCCAGAAGAAGCAGCCCACGGGCTTCTACGGCACGATCGCCGTCAGCTCGACCAATCACGGCAAGGACAGCGCGCAGAACCTCGTCGAGTGGATTCGCGACGGCAAGCAGCCGCCCGCCGATACGCAGACCACCGGCAAGCTGATGACGCGTGAGAACTGGACGGCCGTGCGTAGCGAACTGGGTATTTAAGGTTCGCTTCGGCAAGTAAGGCTTTGGAGAAAGGGCAGGGATGCAATGACTGAAACCATGACGAATGTCGATGCGGCCAATACCGTCGATGGGGCGAGCGCTGCGGTTCAACAGGGGAAACGCGCGTATCTGGAGCTTGACGGCATCACCGTGAGCTTTCCAGGCGTGAAGGCGCTCGACCGCGTGTCGCTCGAAGTGCGCGCGGGCGAGGTGCACGGCCTGATGGGCGAGAACGGCGCGGGTAAATCCACGCTGCTCAAGGTGCTCTCGGGCGTGAACCAGGCGCAGGAAGGCACGCTCAGGCTCGGTGGCGTGGAGCAGCGCTTCGCGACCACGAAGGCGGCGCTCGACGCTGGCATCGCGATCATCTATCAGGAATTGCATCTCGTGCCCGAACTCACCGTGGCCGACAACCTGATGCTCGGGCAATTGCCCAATCGCATGGGCGTGCTCGACGAGCGCACGCTCGTACAGCGCGCGATGGACGAACTCAAGCGCCTGGGCGAGCGCATTGACCCGCGCACGCCGGTCAAGAATCTCTCCATCGGCCAGCGCCAGATGATCGAGATCGGCAAGGCGCTGATGCGCGATGCGCGCGTAATCGCCTTCGACGAGCCGACCAGTTCGCTCTCCGCGCGCGAGACGGAGAACCTCTTTCGCATCATCAACGCGCTGCGCGCGGACGGCCGCGCGATCATCTACGTCACGCACCGCATGGACGAGGTGTATGAGCTGTGCGACCGCGTGACGGTGTTCCGCGACGGCAAGCGCATCGAGACTTTCGAGTCGGTAGCAGACCTTGACCGTAATCGCCTGATCGCGGCGATGGTGGGCCGCTCGATCGAGGACGTGTATGGCTATCGCGCACGCCAGGCCGGCGATGTGCTGCTCGAAGCGAAGGGGTTGCTCGGGCCGGGGCTGGCTGAACCGGTGTCGTTCACCGCACGGCGCGGCGAGATCGTCGGCTTCTTCGGACTGGTGGGTGCGGGTCGCTCGGAATTGATGAAGCTGATCTATGGCGCGACGCGCGCGAGTGCCGGCCATGTCGAACTGAACGGCCGGCGCGTGAATTTCGCGAGTCCGCGCGACGCCGTGCGCGCTGGCATCGCGCTGTGCCCGGAGGACCGCAAGCAGGAAGGCATCGTGGCGATTGCCTCGGTAGCGGACAACCTCAACATCAGCGCGCGCCGCCACTTCAGTCCCGCGCGTTTTCTGCTCGACGCGAAGCGCGAGCGCGATCTCACGCAGGACTACATCAAGAAGCTCGCGATCAAGACGCGCAATGGCGATACCGCCATCGGCACGCTGTCGGGCGGCAACCAGCAGAAGGTGATCCTGTCGCGCTGGCTGGCCGAGCGTATCGAAGTTTTCCTGATGGACGAACCCACGCGCGGCATCGACGTGGGTGCGCGCGCCGAAATCTACAACCTGCTTTATGAACTCGCGGAAGCGGGCCGCACCGTGATCATGGTGTCGAGCGATCTCGCCGAAGTGATTGGCGTGGCCGACCGCATCATCGTGATGCGCGAAGGGCGCATTGCGGGCAGCGTGCCGAAGGCCGACGCCTCGCCCGACCAACTGATCAAGCTCGCGCTGCCGCGCTGAGCAAGATTGAATCGTAATCCGGATTAAAACCAGAGATGAGTCAAGCCATGCAGCCACAGGGCACGCCTACCGTCAACGAAGCCGCCGCGCCGATCACGCCGTCGCGTGCGCGTGCGTGGGACATGATCAACAAATCGGGCATCGTGGTGGTGTTCGTGGTGCTGTTCGCGGTGCTTTCCGCGACGGTGCCCGACTTCCTCACGACCCGTAATATTCAGGGCCTTCTGCTCTCCGTCACGCTGATCGGTTCGATCGCCGTGACCATGATGTTCGTGCTCGCGCTGGGCGAAGTCGATTTGTCCGTCGCGTCGATCGTCGCGTTTTCGGGCGTGGTGGCTTCGACTGTCATCACGCAGTCGCATAGCGTGCTGCTGGGGATCGCCGCGGGCATTCTCGCCGGCGGTGCGGTGGGCCTGGTCAACGGCGTGCTGATCGCGCGTTTCAAGATCAATTCGCTGATCGCCACGCTCGCGATGATGGAAGCGGTGCGGGGCCTGGCCTTCCTCACCTCGAACGGCGACGCCGTGATGATCTCGGAAGAGCGCTTCTTCGATCTGGGCGGCGGCTCGTTCCTGGGCATCTCGTTTCCGATCTGGAGCAACATCGTCGGCTTCGTGGTGTTCGGCTTTCTGCTCAAGAAAACCGTGTTCGGCAAGAACGTGCTTGCGGTGGGCGGCAACGGCGAGGCCGCGCGTCTCGCGGGCCTGCCGGTCACGCGCATCAAGATCACCGTGTTCGTGCTGCAAGGGCTGGTGACGGGCTTTGCGGGCGTGATGCTGGCTTCGCGCATGAGTCTGGGCGATCCGAAGACCTCGGTCGGGCTGGAGCTGGGTGTGATTTCGGCCTGCGTGCTGGGCGGCGTGTCGCTCACGGGCGGCGTGGCGACCATCTCAGGCGTGCTGGTGGGCGTGCTCATCATGGGCGCGGTGCAGGACGCCATGAGCCTTATGAACGTGCCGACGTTCTACCAATACCTGATTCGCGGCGGCATTCTGCTGCTGGCCGTGCTGTTCGACCAGTTCCGCCGCAGCAAGCGGGCTGTGTGAAATGTTCTGATTTGCCGTAGGAATGAATGAAGAGAAATGAAGGATTTTTTCGTTCGGGACATGGCTAACGGAGCGGGGATTTGACCTCAGGCAAGGAGCCGCCTGAGATGATGCATGCGATTGCGGGAAAGGGATTTTTGAGCCAGCGGCGTGATTACCATCACGCCCAATCGCA
>NZ_DASZJJ010000286.1:0-32859 GCF_035948235.1 Paraburkholderia sp.
AATTGGTGCCAACCACGATTATTGCGTCGCAGGTAACAGATGATTGTGTGCCGCAGAGTTAATGGGCCAGAACGCTGCGGCTATACTGCAATGGCTGCTTTCCGAAGCAGACTTTTTCGTTGACGAAAAAGATCTCCAAACCTTTGTCGGCGCGGCCTTGGCTGCGCTTTTTTTTTGCCTGCCGTGCGCGCACGCACGTTCCGCCACACTCTGTGCCCTAGCGGACTGGGGGTTCAGGCGGCTCAGACTGCAGGCTCCAGTCTTCCATTACGTAGTGCCGGGCGTCCATTGGCGAACACAGCAGGTTTTGCCAGTGATCGCCGTGCCACGATCCGTACGCTTCGATCTCGTCTGCCGACTCCGGGCTGTCTATTTCGACCAGCCAATGAAAACAGCGTCGTAGTAACGTCAGCATGATTGCCTCCCATAGCACGCTAACTGTATTCATCATGAGTTTTTCCGCTGACGCGAACAACAGGTAAAAACACTTACGTTTGACACTTATTGTTACATTTCACGTAGTTTTTCCCGATTCAAGCCAATGCGTTTCATACGACGAGTAAAAAGCTCCTGACGCTTCCCTCTCATTTCATTTGCATATGTTTTTGCGGGTTTTTTGATGCATGCCGGTTTATCTCGGAAACGGGATTGCTGTTATAAAAAATTCGCTTGACTGGCGATTGGCGTTCCCCGTATAACGGCAATTCTGAATTGGCCTTTCAGCTTCAATTGCAGTGGCATTGCGGTGAGGGCGACTCAGTTTGAATTCGGCGTGAGGGTATGCCCGCGTCATTTTATTTCGAGGGAAACGGAAACATGGAAACCGGTATTGTCAAATGGTTCAATGATGCTAAGGGCTTTGGCTTCATCACGTCGGATGCTGGCGGTGACGATCTGTTCGCGCACTTCTCCGAGATCCGCTCGGAAGGCTTCAAGTCGCTGAAGGAGAACCAGCGCGTCTCGTTCGACGTCAAGGTTGGCCCGAAGGGCAAGCAGGCTGCGAACATCCAGCCGCTGTAAGTGCCCGTGGGTGCCTGCGCGGCTTCGGCCATCTGGGCACTCCGTCCTGGCGCACTTCAGGCAGGCGGGTCGAGCGTTTTGAAACTGCGCTCTCCGCATAAAGAAAAGCCCTGGGTATCCAGGGCTTTTTTGTTTTTGGCTTAAAGAAAGACCCGATAAAAATACCGCCTGCCTTTATAAAAAATCTGTGTTTTGACGGGAAAACCCCAATTCAAAAAAATCGTCAATCACGCCATTAAAATACAATCCCGAAACCGGCTTTGCTCGCGAAAGCGCTGCGCGCTTTGCTCAAACGGTGCATACTTGTGCGGATTTCTTCTCTCCGTTCTACCGTTGCACCATGTCCGACACCTATTTGAGCGCCGAACCGTCGTCCGGCGACGTCCCCCTCGTCTTTGTTGATCTTGAAACGACGGGAGGCTCGGTGGGCGAACACCGCATCACCGAAGTCGGCATCGTCGAGGTGACGAACGGGCAGGCCACGCGCTGGAGCTCGCTGGTCGATCCGCAGCAACCCATCCCGCCCTTTATTCAGCAGCTCACCGGCATCAGCGACGCCATGGTGCGAGGTGCGCCGACGTTCGCCGAAATCGCCCCGGCGCTGTTCGAGCGCCTGACGGGCAAGCTCTTCGTCGCGCACAACGCGAGTTTCGACCGGGGTTTTCTGCGCGCCGAGTTCGAGCGGGCAGGCATCACGTTCAATCCTGACGTGCTGTGCACCGTGCGGCTTTCGCGCGCGCTGTTCCCAGCCGAAAAACGCCATGGGCTCGATGCGCTGGTGGAGCGGCACGCGCTCGTGGCCGCCGATCGCCACCGTGCACTCGCCGATGCCGATCTGCTCTGGCAATTCTGGCAGCGCCTGCCGGCCCTCGTCCCCGATGAGATGCTGGCGACGCAGATCGAGCGCCTCACGCGCCGGCATCGCCTCGCGGGCGATATCACCGACGATCTGATCGAAACCGCCCCGGCGGGGCATGGCGTTTATGCCTTCTTCGGCGAGAACGATGCGCCTCTATATGTAGGACGCAGTGTGCGCGTGCGTCAGCGTGTGCGTTCGCATCTGTCGGGTGAGCGCCGTTCGTCGCGCGAGCAGCGCATGGCGCAGCAGATCCGCCGCGTCGAATGGCAGGCGACGGGCGGCGAGATTGGCGCGTTGCTGGTCGAGGCGCGCTGGCTCACGCAACTGCGGCCATCGTTCAATCGCGCGACGCGGGTGTCGAAGCTCGATCCGGTTTCGGCGCCCTGGCCGTTTGGCGGGGCGGTGCTGATCGAAGAACAGGACGCCGTGCGCGGTACGGCGGTCTTTCACGTGATCGATCGCTGGTGCTACCTCGGCGCCGCGGCGAGTGCGGCGCAAGCGAACACGCTCGCCGTTGCAGCGAGCTCTGCCGAAGCACCCTTCGAACTCTCCACCTGGCGCATTCTGCAGACACGGCTCGAACGCGGTCTGCGCGTGCAGCCGCTCGAGCCGTCTGCGCCTGAAGGCGTCGCCAGCGTTCTCTAGGCCGACGCCTTAACGCGTTTCAGGCCGTGCCGCCCACGCCGCCCGCTTCGCAGACATGGCCGAGCGCGCGTGTCATGGCGTCGGCGCGCGTGGAGTCGTAGCGCGTCAATTCCTTCCAGTTCGCTACGGCCCGCGCCACCCGCGCCGGGCAGTCGTCCGCCGTGCGCGTGCTCTGTACGCGCGCGAGTGCGCCGATCAGTTGCCCGGTCAAGCGATCGAGTTGCGGACGTGTGACGCTCGCCAGGTCCGGCGCTGGGCCTGCGGGCGCCTGCGAATTGCGCCAGTTGGCGAACAGCGCTTGTTGAACCTGCGTGCTGGCATCGATCTGATCGCGGAAGAACGCGCGCGCGAACGCCGGTTCGACGCCGGCTGCCGTGGCGCGCTTCTGCACGTCGCCGAGCAGGGCGTTTTCGCGCGGCGCATCGGTGATCGGCTTGTGATTAATCCATTTCCATTGCGCGACCGGCTCCGCGAGCGCGAGGCGTTGAGAGACGAGCGCGACAAGATTGGTCAGGGAAGTATCGTCGCCGTCGGCGTGCGCCGTAGCGGCGGGCAAGGCGAAGAGCAGAGCGAACAGCGGGGCGGCAGCGCAGGACGCAAACGAGGACGCGAGCGCGCGAAGGCGGAAAGTCATTGCGTGGTGAAGGCCGGCAGGCCGCGAGGGAAAAAGCGAAGGATAGCCGGTTATCGCGCGCAAGATCGGGATAAGCGCTGACGAACACATGCACGAGCACAAGCGGCACGAGCCGCAAACCGGCGTGCGTCAGCGATTGGCGGAAGTCTTGCGAATGCGGCTAGATGCGCGCAGCCCATACCACGCGCCATCATGCGATGGCGCGACGATCGTGCGCAGACAAACGCGGCAGTCGATACGGACTGCCGTCTTTCCCGCCCCGTAAGCGCCAAAGCGCCTTCTCATTAATGCTGTTCGTGTGCCTTGCGTTGCTCGTCGAGGAACGCCCGGACGTGTGCGGGCAATTCATCGCCGAGAAACTCGACGGCCACCGGTTCCGGATCCGGGCTAAAAACTTGGTCCGGGGTCGGAAGCTTTGGCGGTTTGGCGTCCATGATCTTTCTCCTGTGTAAGGCGATTATCCGACTCGGAACTTTGGCCGCGCTAGTGTCACCCGGCGTAAAAGTGCTTTTCAGGTGCGTGTGTTGCTTTATTCGCACAGCGCACAGACTTATTAAGCGAGTAGGAATATACTTATTCGGCTCACGGGTTAATACCCTCAAAGCCCTCGCGTTGAGTCGAGGGCTTTTTGCATTGGGCCGCACCTTCACGGTCCCCGCACGTTGCGCCGCCGCACGCCCGCCAGCAGGAGCGCACGCACGGCCCAGCGCGGGTTCACCGACCTTCTGCTTCGCACGATGCCGGTTGTTGTTGCGGGTGTTATTGGCGCCGCCGCAAATCGCACTGCCGTTCGCTCATTCCTGCGAACCTCGCTATATCTATAGAACGAACCATTATGCGTAATCGTTGACTCGCGCGCGGTTAACACAATTAAAAGTATGTAAGCGGGCGTTTCTTATCATGTTGCTGATTAAAAGCAGACAGCGGCATTTCGTCGGTTCATTTAAATCGAAGTGCGAGTGGCCAGAAGAATGAGAACGCTTCGCACATCAGGTGAGAGGGTCTCATGCCGCAGGAGGGTTTTTCGGACCCGTCCGATTCGATCTGCGAATGCATTTCGCTATCTTTAAAACACCGCCACGGCCCGTCCGCTCCCGCCTACCATGAATCACGCTGCAATCGCACCGCCCCCTGCCGACGATCTGTCGCTCGCCGAGCAACTTGCGCTCGCCGACCGGCACCTCGCCGCCGGCCACCATGCCGACGCCATCCTGCAATACGAACGCGTGCTGACGCGCCAGCCGAACCATCGCGGTGCATTGCACTGCCTCGCGCTCGCCTGCATGCGCTCAGGGCGCACGAATGACGCGCCCGTTTATCTCGATCGCGCGATACAGGTTGCGCCCACGAATGCCGAGCTATGGGAACACCGTGGCTTGATCGCGGCCATGGCGCGCGAGCACGTCCTGGCGGAAGCGGCCTATCATCGCGCACTGATGCTCGCGGGGGACACGTCCACGCTGCACCGAAATCTTGCCGATGTGCTGACGCTTGCAGGCCGCCGGGAGGAGGCGCACCAGCATTACGACAAAGCGCTCGCGCTCGATCCGGCGCTTCATCACGCGGCGCGGCGTCTGGCCGATTTCAGCCTGGAGGCGGGCGACGATGCCGTTGCCATGCGTCATCTGGAGCACGCCTGGCGGCTTGGCGCCGCGCGCCTCGTTGACGGACTGGACCTGCTCAGGCTGGCATTCCGGCTCGGTCGTCACGAGCAGGCGGATGCGCTGATCGCGCAACTGCGCGCTGAATTTGCCGCCGACGCCGTCGCGCTCAAAGAGCTCGCTTTTGCGTTGAACAAGCTCGACCGCTTCGACACCGCGCTCGAGGTGGCCAAGCAGGGTCTTGCCGTCGATCCCACACTCGCGCTGCTACACCACAACGCGGCCTACGCGTCGCACATGCGGGGCGATTTCAGCGCCATGCATCGTCACAACCTTGAAGCCGCGCGCCTCGCGCCGGCCGATGAGTCCGTGCAGTTCAATCTGGCCGTATCGATGTTGCGCGAGGGCGCGTTCGAAGAGGGCTGGAAGCAGTACGCGTGGCACGAACGGCTGGCAAAAAACCGCACGCTCGCGCGCCCATCGTTTGCCGAATGGCAAGGCGAGCCGGTGGCGGGAAAGCGATTTCTGCTGCTCGGCGAGCAGGGGCTCGGCGACCAGATCCAGTTGCTGCGCTGCGCTGACTGGCTGCATCGGGCTGGCGCGCACGTCGATGTCTGGGTCGACGCGGCGATTCTGGGTGTGGCGAGCCGCGCGAGCGGTGTGCGCGAGGCCCTCAACAAATTGCCGGGCAACGGCTACGACTTCTGGTGCCGCATGTTCCGTATGCCCGAACACATGAAGCTCACGCTGAGCGATCTTCCCGTAGCCATGCCTTATCTGCACGCGCCTGAGGTGGAGATTGCGCGCTGGCGTGCACAGCTCGATGCGTTGACGCACGAAGGCAAAGGGCGGGGGATGCTGCGCGCCGGACTCGTGTGGGCAGGCAATCCGGACTACGATCTGGACCGCTACCGCTCGACGACACTGGAGGCGTTGCAGCCCAC
This sequence comes from Paraburkholderia sp., assembly GCF_035948235.1. GTDB lineage: Bacteria > Pseudomonadota > Gammaproteobacteria > Burkholderiales > Burkholderiaceae > Paraburkholderia. The sequence goes on from NZ_DASZJJ010000286.1 coordinate 5,704, forward strand.
GCTCACGCAACCGGGCGTTTCGTGGTTCGCCTTGCAAAAGGGCGATGCGCAGCGTGCGCTCGAAACCCTGCCTGCAACGATCGACATGACGCCGCTCGGCGAGCGCATCGCGACGTTCGACGACACGCTCGCGATTGTGCAGTCGCTCGATCTGGTCGTGACCGTCGATACATCGGTGGCGCATCTTGCGGCGGCGGCCGGCGTGCCGGTCTGGGTGTTGCTGCCCGCCTGCACGGACTGGCGCTGGATGGCGGCGCGCACCGATAGTCCGTGGTATCCGTCGGTGCGGCTTTTCAGGCAGAGCGAACTGGGGCAGTGGGGGCCGGTGCTCGATGAGGTGCGCGCGGCGCTGGCGGAGTGGGTCGCGAAAAAGACCGCAAACGAGTGAGGTGTTCGTAGTGTTCGTGCGGCCCGGTCATGGCGACTGGGCCCGACTCGGCCTTCACGCCGGCGTTGAAAAGCAAAAAGCCCAGTCGAAGACTGGGCTTTTTGTTGAAACTTGGTGGTGCCGGAAAGAGGAATCGAACCCCCGACCTTCGCATTACGAATGCGCTGCTCTACCGTCTGAGCTATTCCGGCGTCACATCAGAGAAGAAAGATTATAGGAAAGTGCCTCTAAGAATGCAAGCACTTTCTTCATCTTTTTATTTTTTGGCTTCCTGGTGATAGCGCGTGACGCGCTCGACCTCGTTCTTCGAACCGAGGAACACCGCGACGCGCTCATGCAGGCTGGTCGGCTGGATGTCGAGGATGCGGTCTTCGCCGTTGGTCGCGACGCCGCCTGCCTGCTCGACGATGAACGACATCGGGTTCGCTTCGTACATCAGGCGCAGCTTGCCCGGCTTCGACGGATCGCGCTTGTCGGCCGGATACATGAAGATGCCGCCGCGATTCAGGATACGGTGCACGTCCGCGACCATCGAGGCGATCCAGCGCATGTTGAAGTTCTCGCCGCGCGGGCCATCCTTGCCGTCGTTCAGCTCGCCGACGTACTTCTGGACCGGCTCGTACCAGTGGCGTGCGTTCGAGGCGTTGATCGCGTATTCGCGCGTGTCTTCCGGGATGCGCATATTGCTCTGCGTAAGCACCCACGAACCCAGTTCGCGATCGAGCGTGAAGCAGTTCACGCCGTTGCCGGTCGTGAGCACCAGCACGGTTTGCGGGCCGTACACGGCGTAGCCCGCCGCGACCTGTTGCGTACCGGGTTGCAGGAACGATTCTTCGGTAGCCTGCTTGCCGTCCGGGCAGCGCAGCACCGAGAAGATCGTGCCGATCGACACGTTCACGTCGATGTTCGACGAGCCGTCGAGCGGATCGAACACCAGCAGGTATTCGCCCTTCGGATAGTTGGCCGGGATCGGGAAGAAGGTTTCCATTTCCTCGGAGGCCATGGCCGCGAGGTTGCCGCCCCATTCGTTGGCGTCGAGCAGAATCTCGTTCGACAGGATGTCGAGGTTCTTCTGCACTTCGCCCTGAACGTTCTCGCTGCCGGCGGTGCCCAGCGCATCGCCGAGCGCGCCCTTGCTGACGTTGAAACTGATCGCCTTGCACGCGCGCGCGACGACTTCGATCAACAGACGCAGATCGGCGGGCAGGTTCTTGTGTTCGCGTTGCTGCTCGATCAGGTATTTCGTGAGAGTGGTACGACGTTGCAAAGCCATTGCAGTACTCCGGGGAGCTTGGGGAATAGCGCAATTCTACCCGCTGGGCTGTGACTGCCCGGTGCGCGACGCTGTAAAAAAGCCGTGCGTGCGCGGCCTGGCGTGCCGCGCAGCAGTCCTGGCCGGCAAAAATATTCGAAAAAAATGCGGGAAAAAAGCGCAAAAAAAGCCGACCCGACGATGTTCGTCAGGCCGGCTTGTCGTGCTGTGTCTAAAGCGTCAGGCCAGCGCTTTTTCCACGATCTCGCGCACGTCGCGCGACTTCACGCGCGCGGCGACCTGTTCGAGCGCGGCGCGCATCGCGTCGCGCAGTTTTGGCGTGAAGCGGCGCCACAGTTCAAGATTGCGGGCCAGACGCGCCGCGACCTGCGGATTGATGGCGTCGAGTGCGATCACCTGTTCGGCCCAGAATGCGTAGCCCGAGCCGTCGGCGGCGTGGAACTGCGCCGGATTGGCCGCGCAGAAGCTGAAGATCAGCGAGCGCGCGCGGTTCGGATTCTTCAGATTGAAGGCCGGATGGCGCATCAGCGCGCGCACGGTGTCGATCACCGGGCGTTGCGCCGTGCCGCGCTGCGTGGCCTGAAGCGAGAACCACTTGTCGATCACGAGCGGCTCTTTCTCGAAGCGCGCATAGAAGTCTTCGAGCGCCTTTCTGGCGTAACCCGCGTTCGTAGCCGCCGAGGCATTCATCAGCGCCGACAGTGCCGCCGCGCGGTCGGTCATATTGTCGGCGGCGTCGTACTGGGCGGTGGCCAGACGCACGGCGTCGGCGGGATCGTCGAGTTCACTCAGGTACGAGAGCGCCAGATTTTTCAGACCGCGGCGGCCCGCGGCTTCCGGCGTCGGCTCATAGGCGCCCGGCGTCAGATTGGCCTGGTAAGCCGCGAGCCATTCGGCCTTGAGCGCCGTGGCCAGACGCTTGCGCACGAACTGGCGCGCGGCGTGCACGGCGGCCGGGTCCGACTCCGCCATCTGCTCGGCAAGATAGGTTTCCGACGGCAGCATCAGCGCGAGTTCGCGGAACGACGGCGAGAGCGACGTGTCGGTCAGCACGCGGCTGAACGCCTGCACCAGCGCATCGCTGGTTTCGAGCGGCTGGCCTGCCGAGGCGCGCGCGGCCAGCGAGAGCAGTTCGCGCGTGGCCAGACGCTGACCGGCTTCCCAGCGGTTGAACGGATCGCTGTCGTGCGCGAGCAGGAAGGCGAGTTCGTCGTTGCCATAGTCGTACTCGACGATCACGGGCGCCGAGAAGTTGCGCAGCAGCGAGGGCAGGGGCTTCGCGTCGACATCGACGAAGGTGAAAGTCTGCTGCGTTTCGGTCACTTCAAGCACGCGCGTGGTCGCGCCTGGCTGGGTTTCGCCTTCGAGCTTGAGCGGCAGATCGCGGCCGTCCGGGCCGATCAGGCCGATCGCGAACGGAATCAGCAGCGGGCCTTTCTGCGTTTCGCGCGCGGCCGGCGAGCTGTTCGCATAGCCTTGCGAAAGCGTCACGCTGTAGCGCTTTGCTGCCGCGTCGTAGTGCGTGGTCACGCTTACGCGCGGCGTGCCCGCCTGGCTGTACCAGCGCTCGAACTGCGCGAGGTCGCGGCCATTGGCGTCGGCCATGGCGCGGCGGAAATCGTCGCAGGTCACGGCCTGGCCGTCGTGGCGCTGGAAGTACAGGTCCATGCCCTTGCGGAAGCCGTCACGGCCAAACAGCGTCTGATACATCCGCACGACTTCCGAGCCTTTCTCGTAGACCGTCATCGTGTAGAAGTTGTTGATCTCGACGTAGCTTTCCGGGCGCACCGGATGCGCCATCGGGCCCGCGTCCTCGGCGAACTGCATCTGGCGCAGCACGCGCACGTCCTCGATACGCTTGGTCGCGCGTGCGGCTTCGTTTTCGTCGCCGCCCGACATCGCCGCCGAAAACTCCTGGTCGCGGAACACCGTCAGTCCTTCCTTCAGGCTCAGCTGGAACCAGTCGCGGCAGGTCACGCGGTTGCCGGTCCAGTTGTGGAAGTACTCGTGGCCGACCACGGCTTCAATGTTGGCGAAGTCGACGTCGGTGGCGGTTTCGGGGTTCGCCAGCACGTACTTCGTGTTGAAGATGTTGAGCCCCTTGTTCTCCATCGCGCCCATGTTGAAGTCGCTCACGGCGACGATCATGAAGCGGTCGAGATCGAGTTCGAGGCCAAAGCGCGACTCGTCCCAGCGGATCGAGTGGATCAGCGAATCCATCGCATGACGCGTCTTGTCCAGATCGTGTGGCTCGACCCACACCTGCAGCAGCTTTTCCTTGCCTGAGCCTGACTGGATGCGCTCTTCCAGCGCGACGAGCTTGCCCGCGACCAGCGCGAACAGATAGCTCGGCTTGCGGAACGGGTCTTCCCACTTCGCATAGTGGCTGCCATCGGGCAGCTCGCCTTCGGCGATCAGGTTGCCGTTGGACAGCAGCACGGGGTACAGGGTTTTGTCGGCGCGCAGCGTCACCGTGTAGGTGGACATCACGTCCGGACGGTCGAGGAACCAGGTGATGCGGCGAAAGCCTTCGGCTTCGCACTGCGTGAAGAAGTTGCCGCTCGACACGTAGAGGCCGGAGAGCGTGGTGTTGGCCGCCGGGTCGCAGGCGCCCGTGAGCGTGAGCGTGAAGCGCTCGGGCACGTTTTCGACCGTCAGGCCGTGTTCGTGCGCGCGCACCTGTTCCCAGGGCTGGCCGTCGATGGCCGCGCCGATGAACTCCAGCTGTTCGCCCATCAATTCGAGGTGGGCTGCGTGCTTCGCATCGGGGTTGCGGCGCACGGCGAGCGTGCTTTTGACGATGGTGCGCTCGGGCACGAGATCGAATTCGAGATCGACGGTATCGATCAGGAAGGCGGGTGGCGCGTAGTCTTCGCGGCGGATCACGGTAGGCGTAGCGGTATCGGACATGGTCTCGTGCGGGGAAACGTCGGGTCGTCGGTTCGTGGGATCGGGCGTCAGTCGATTCGGTGGCCGCGTGTCCGTTGCAGCCCGTTGCGTTGGGGGCACGGATGGCGGCCGGTCGTCCCATTGTACAAAGGCTCGGGCGGCTTGTCCGAAGGGCGGCCACGCGTGCGGTAGTCGGGTAGGGAGCGGGGCGCAAGGCAGCCGAACTTTCACGCTGTCGCGCGAGTCAGTATGATCGGGCTTGCCGCATCGTCCGCGCAGCATCACGCATGCCTGCGAAGCCGTTCGGAGCGCGAAAGATTCGCCGGAAAATCACAGAGCGACGCGCGTCCGATGGAATAAACGCTGCGGCAGATTCGTACCGGATTGGTACGAGAAGGAGCGGCCCCCACGACTGCGCTCTCACAACCACTGGCAAGACTGCAAGAGAAGACCATGATGCCCGACCGATGGACCCGCCGCGCCCGGCTGTTGCTGGGCGCGCTCGCCGTGACGCTGTCCGGCTGTACCACCTACGTGACGAGCCAGGTAACGGCGTTTTCCGCGTGGGAAGGCGGCAGCGACGCCACGCGCACCTATGCGTTCACGCGCAACCCCGAACAGCAGCACAGCATCGAGCAATCGACCTATGAGAACCTGGTCGCCGACGGTCTCGCGACCCAGGCGTTCCATCAGGTGCCGCAGCCGCAGGCGCACTATCTCGTGGGTCTCGCTTACGGCAGCCGCATGGACACGGTGACGGTCGCCCAGCCCGTGTTCTACAACCCGTGGCCAAGCCCGTACTGGGGGCCGTTCAATCCGTGGGGACCGTGGGGGCCATACGGCCCGGCCTATGTGAACCAGAGCTATCCGGTCTATTCGCATGTGCTGGCGATCCGCATCACGGACAAGGTCTCGGGCAAGGAGCTGTATAACGTCTCCGCGCGCGCCTCGGGCGACGATCCCTCTCTGGTGCGCGTGATGCCTTATCTGGTGCGCAGCGCGCTTGCCAACTTCCCGTTGCAGAACGGCACGGTCACGCAAGTGAAGCTGCCGGTCGACAAAAACGGTGGCGCGCCGAACGAGACGCCGGCGGCACCGGCGGCTGCGATGCCTCCCTCCGCTGCTGCCTCCGCGCCTGCAAAATAAGTGGCGAATCGGGCCAAAAAAAGCGCGCCGGACCTTCGGGTCCGGCGCGCTTTGCTTTTGGGCCGACGCTCAGCTAGCTGGCGTTACGTGGCTTCCCGGCTATGCACGCGTGCGCCTGCCGCATAGGTCTCGAACACCGCGCGGTCATCGCCGAGCAGCGCGAACGCGAACAGCAGCTCTTCCAGCGATTCGGCGCGCGCAGTGCGGCGCGCGAGCAGCGGCGTGGCCTTCGGATCGAGCACGACGAAGTCGGCTTCAGTCTGCGGCGCGAGCGTGCCGATCTTGTCGGCGAGATCCAGCGCTTGCGCGGCGCCCGCCGTCGCGAGCCAGAACATGCGCGTGGCCGTCAGATGATGGCCGCCCATGCGCGCGACCTTGTGCGCCTCGTTCATGGTCTGCAGCATCGAGAACGACGTGCCGCCGCCCACGTCGGTGGCCAGCGTCACGGGCATCTGCGATTCGTTGGCCTTGTCGAAGTCGAACAGGCCGCTGCCGAGGAACAGATTCGAAGTCGGGCAGTGCGCCGCGACCGTGCCGGTGGCCGCCATGCGCTGGCGGTCCTCATCGTCGAGCCAGATGCAATGGCCGTACACCGCGCGACGACGCAGGAGTCCGTAACGATCGTAGACATCCAGATAGCTGCGCTGACGCGGGAACAGTTCCTTGACCCACTTCACCTCGTCGAGATTTTCGGCGACGTGGCTCTGGATAAAGATATCGCCGTGCGCCTTCGCCAGCGCCTCGCAGGCTTCGAGCTGCGCCTCGGTCGACGTCGGCGCGAAACGCGGTGTGAGCGCGTACATCTGGCGGCCCTTGTTGTGCCAGCGCCCGATCAGCTCCGCGCTGTCGTCATAGCCGGTTTGCGGCGTGTCGCGCAGGAATTCGGGGCAATGGCGGTCCATCAGCACCTTGCCCGCGACCATGCGCAGATTCTTTGCCTCGCTGGCGGTGAAGAGCGCATCGGCCGACTGCTTGTGCACCGTGCAATAGACCAGCGCCGTGGTCGTGCCGCTCTTGAGCAGTTCGTCGACGAAGAATTGCGCCGTGTCCTGCGCGACGGCCTCGTTCTCGAAGCCGCGCTCGGTCGGGAACGTATAGGTCTCCAGCCACGGCAGCAGGCCTGGCGCCGGCGACGCGATCATGTCGGTCTGCGGGTAGTGGATGTGCGTGTCGATGAAGCCCGGCACGATCAGCTTGTCGCGCAGGTCGTGCACCTTTGCGCCTTCGCTCACGCGGTCCTTGAGCGCCGACCAGGCGCCGGAGGCCGCCACGCGACCGTCCTCGACGATCACCACGCCGTCCTCGTGGAATTGCGCCGCGTCGGGCGACTGCGCGGGGTCGCCGGTGAAGGTCAGGAGTTGTGCGCGAAAAGCCGATTGAGTCATGGAACTTCGTCTCCGAAAAATTCAGGTATGCGGGCGCAGGATGCTTGCGCGCGCCGCTCCTGAATAGGCGGCGCGCAAAAATTGGGCGCGAGCAGCCCCCCGGCCCGGCGCACGCGCGCGGGGCCCTGGAGGAGGGTGTTGCCCGGGCTGAAACGTTCTGCGCGGGGTCAGGCCACGGCGCGGCTCCAGTACTGATCGAGCTTCGCCACCAGCGCGGCGCATTCCTCGGGCGTCACGAACGACGCCTCGAAGCCATTGCGCAGGAGCGTGTACACCTCTTTGTCGTCGAGCTTGAGCGCTTCGATGATCGCGCTGTAGTTCTCGTTGACGTAGCCGCCGAAGTAAGCCGGATCATCGGAATTGATGGTCACGGCCACGCCCTGGTCCAGCAACTGTTTGAGCGTGTGCTGGGTCATGTCGTCGAACACGCAGAGCTTGGTGTTCGACAACGGGCAGACGGTGAGCGCGACGCGCGAGTCCGCCAGACGCGTAACGAGCGCCGGGTCCTCGATGCTGCGTACGCCGTGATCGACGCGATCGACCTTGAGCAGATCGAGCGCTTCGTAGATGTAGGCGGGCGGGCCTTCCTCGCCGGCGTGCGCGACGAGCTTCAGCCCCTTGGCGCGCGCCTTTTCGAACACGCGCTCGAACTTCGAGGGCGGATGACCGCGCTCGGACGAGTCCAGACCCACGCCGATCATGCGCGGGTAGCGATCGAACAGCGGCAGCGCGGCGTCCCAGGTGGCGAGCGCATCGGCTTCGCTCAGATGGCGCAGGAAGCACAGGATCAGCTTGCTGGTGAGGCCGCGCTTTTCGGCGTCGGCCAGCGCCCGGTCGATGCCCGCAACTACGGTGTCGATCGACACGCCACGCTCGGTGTGCGTTTGCGGATCGAAGAAAATTTCGGTGTGCACGACGTTGTCCGCGAGCGCGCGCTCGCAGTACGCCATCGTCATGTCGTAGAAGTCCTGCTCGTGCAGCAGCACGCTCGCGCCTGCGTAATAGATGTCGAGGAACGATTGCAGGTCGGTGAACGCGTAGGCCGCGCGCAGCGCTTCGATCGATTCGTAGGCCAGCTTGACGTGGTTGCGCTGGGCCAGCGCAAAGATCAGTTCGGGCTCAAGCGAGCCTTCGATGTGAATATGCAGCTCGGACTTGGGCGCGCCGAAGGCTTTCTGGACAAGCGGATTAGCGTGGGTCGTGATGGTCATGATCTGGTCGGTCAAGTGTTCGTGGGTGACATCACGCGGAATGGGACACATGGGGCAGGGCGGCCGGCGCGTGCGCATGGGCGTGCGCAGCGGCGGCCTCGATTGCCTGCAGCAACTGGGCGGCGGCCGATATTGCGATCACCTCGGGCGTCTTGTCGACGATGCCGTCCACACCGAGCGGGCAATTCATGCGCGCGATCTGCATCGGATCGATGCCGCGTGCGGCCAGACGCTCTTCGAACTGCTTGCGCTTGCTGTGCGAGCCGATCATGCCGAAGAACACGAAGTCGCCGCGGCGCAGGATGCGTTCGGCGAGATCGAGGTCGTGCGCATGATCGTGCGTCATCACGATAAAGCTGGTGCCGGGCGGCGCGGCTTCGACGGCGTCGTCGGGCGTGTCGCTGGCGTCGATCGCGACGTTGGTCGCCCCGAGCGCCGCAAACGCTTCCGGCGAGGGAAACGCGGCGTCGCGGGCATCGACCCAGCGCACCCGGCAAGGCAAGGTGCCCAGCACGCGCACCAGCGCCGCACCCACGTGGCCCGCGCCGAACAGCACGACGGGAAAATCGTTGGGCGCGATCGTTTCGGTGAGCAGCAGCGTGGTTTCGGCGCTGTTTGCCCCGCTGTTTGCCCCGTTATTTGCGCCGTTACTTCCGGTGTCCCAGAGCAGGCAATCGGGCGATTCCACGCCCGGCTCCGGTTCCGAAAGCATGACGGCGCCCGCATCCGAATCCGTTGCCGCAATTGCAGTCAATGAAGCGGCCCCATTCCGCGAGGAGCGGAATGATACGCTACGAACGGTCGATGCGCCTGCCGCCAGGCGCCGCGACAGCGTGGCGAGCCAGCCCAGATCGGCGACATCGAGGCGCTCGAACGCGAGCACGACCGCGCCGCCGCAACACTGGCCCAGACTCGGCCCGAGCGCGAGGCGCTCCAGACGCCGCGCGTGCGACATCCGCATGCCGTCGCGCAGCACCTGGCGCGCGATTTCGATGGCTTTCCATTCGAGGTGGCCGCCGCCGATGGTGTGGCGCGCGGCCTCGCGCGTGACGATCATCTTCGTGCCGGCCTCGCGCGGCACCGAGCCTTCGGCGCGCGCGACCGTGACCAGCACGGCGGCGTCGCCGTGCGCGAGCAGTTGTTGCAGATCGGTGACCCAGGCTTGCATCGGCGGTTCTCCTAGGCTGCGGCGGCCAACGCGAACGCGCCCGCAGCGACAGGCGCACGCGGGATCAAGGCAGAGGAATTCGCGGAGAAACTCGGGGCGCGCGCGCGCGCGGCCGCTTTGCTGCGGCAGGCGATGGGCGCGTCACGAAGTGCATGCACGGCGCCGCGAAGGACGGATCGGATGGTTTGCGTTGTCATGTGAAACCCAGGAGACATTGCGGATCAGGCGCGCGTTACGCAGGGAGCCGGGGCAAAGCCTGAACCGGCCTCGCGCACGTAGATCGCCATCCAGTTGCGAATGTAGCACTGACGGCGCCAGGAAACTATTCCCTGCGAATAATGGGCGTTATGTGGCGGCGCCCATGACCGGATGATGAATGATCCGGCCCTTTAGGCTGGAAGATCGTTAGAAAACGGGGGAAGAAGGAGGCCGCCCGCGGATGGGGCGGCGCAGAAGAGCTTGAGGCGAGCGTTAGCGCGATTTAACGACGGATGCCGGGCCACGACACCTGGCGGCGGCGGTTGCGCCACAGGCTCACGATCACGGCGAGAAACACGACCGCAAACGCCAGCACCGACCAGATCGGCAGCGTCAGGCCGAGGATCGGCGGATACGTGGTTTCGCACAGGCCCTGCACCTTGAAGACGCCGGGCAGCCAGTGCGCGGGCGGCAGGGCGTCGACGATGGGCTGCAGGGTGTCGAAGCCGCAGCTAAAGCTCGGGAACGCCTGCACCCAGGCGAGTTTCGCCGAGGCGACGATGCCGCCCACCGCCGAAATCACGATCAACCCTTCGAGCGCGCGCACGCCGCGCCAGCTCGTGAAGCGCGCGCCCAGGAAGGCAAACACGGCGATCAGGATGAAGAAGTAGCGCGTCAGGATGCACAGCGGGCACGGGTCCTGGCGCTCGGCGTACTGCATATAGAGTGCGCCGGCCAGCAGCGCGAGACAGATGATGCCAAGCAGAACCAGCAGGCTGCGCTCGCGGCGCAACAGTGCGTTATCGTCGTTCATGTGGTTGGTATTTTCGGGTTGGAGGCGCAGCGGCGCTCGCGGGGGGCGGCTGCAACGGCGTGACCGGATTCTAGCGCGAAGGCCGGGCGTCGCGAGAAAGCGCCCGGCCTGCTTGCGAAGCGCTCAGCGTAGCGGCGCGAGCACCGCTTCGACGCCACGCCCGATTGCCAGCAGCGCGTCGTCGGCGTAGGGCGCGGCGGCCAGCATCAGCCCGACCGGCGCGGCGCCGTGCCTGTGCACCGGCAGCGACAGCGCGCAGGCGTCGAGGAAATTGAAGGCGCTGGGGTTGCGCAGCACGAGGGCGTTGGTGCGCGCGAACACGTCGTCATCGGCGGCGAGCGGGGCGACGGCGGGCGGCGCGATCGGCACGGTCGGCGCGACCACCACGTCGAAGCGCGACCAGAGCGCGGCCTGCGCTTCTTCCATCACCGCGGCGCGCGCGGCGATCAGATCGAGATAATCGGCGGCGCTGGCCTGCTCGCCCTTCAGGATGCGCACGAGCACGCGCGGATCGTACTGGTCGCGATGCTGGGCGATCAGCGCGCGATGCCACGCATACGCTTCCATCGACGAGAGACCAATGCGGTTGATCTCGCCAAAGCGCTCGAACGCGGAAAAACGCACCTCATTGACGATGGCGCCTGCTGCGTCCAGATGCTTGAGCGCGGTGTCGATGGTGTCGGCGACTTCGGGGTCGACGCCGTCGGTCACGTAATTCGTCAGCACGCCGATGCGCACGCCTTCCAGATGGCGGGCGGCCGGCACATGGGGCGCCAGGCCCGCCAGGATGCGGTCGACGAGCGCGCAGCACGCCACGCTATTGCCGATCGGGCCGAACGAATCGAGCGTGGTGGAAAGCGGCACGCCGCCCGCCTTCGGGATGCGCGCGGCGGTGGGCTTGAAGCCGGTCAGGCCGCAGAACGCAGCCGGAATGCGGATCGAGCCACCGGTATCGGTGCCCAGCGCCACGGCCGCCATGCCATCCGCCACCGACGTCGCCGCGCCCGAGGACGAGCCGCCCGCGACGCGCTCGTCGCCTTTCACGCTGCGCTGCCACGGCGAGAGCGGCGTGCCGTAGTGCGGGTTCAGGCCCAGGCCCGAAAACGCGAATTCGCTCATATTGGTGCGGCCTACCAGCACCGCGCCTGCCTGGCGCAAGCGCGCAACCACGGGCGCGTCGGCACTAGCCGGGGCCGCCTGGGCGAGCGCCGTCGAACCCGCGCGCGTCACTTCGCCCGCCACATCGAACAGATCCTTGACCGAAACCGGAATGCCCGCGAGCGGCGAGAGCACCGTGCCTGCGGCGCGCAGGCGGTCGTGCGCGTCGGCGGCGGCGCGCACGTGCGCGGCATCGACGTGCGTGAACACTGTGGCGCCCTGGCCGCCCGGCTCCTCGATGCGTTCGAGCGCGGTTTCAGCGAGCGCCCGGCTGGTGGTATGGCCCGAGGCTAGATCGGCGGCCAGTTGGGCGAGCGGCGGGAAGGGCGAGAGGTCGGGCAAAGGCGTAGCGGAGGCGGTCATGGCAGCGGGGAGTCGAGGACAGTTCGTGGAACTCGGGCGGCGGCGCGGGGGGCGGCTCAAAGGCTTGCGGTCCGCGCGCGCCGCACCGCAAGGGACACATCATTGTAGAACGCTGGATTTTTGTTGCGCGGACGATTTGGCGCAGCCGGATCATCGGGTAACATTCAGCTATTCGATAGCATTTTGTAAGGATTTGAGCTTATGCACCAGGGAATCGGCTTTATTCAGGATCTGGCAGTCGTGATGGCGATCGCCGGGATCGTCACCGTGCTGTTCCATCGCCTGAAACAGCCGGTGGTGCTCGGCTATATCGCGGCGGGCGTGATCATCGGCCCATATACGCCGCCGTTCCAGCTGATCCACGACGAGCAGACCATCCAGACGATGGGCGAACTTGGCGTGGTGTTCCTGATGTTTTCGCTTGGGCTCGAGTTCAGTCTGCGCAAGCTCTTCCAGGTGGGGGCGACGGCCATCGTCGCGGCTATTTCGGAAATCGTCGTGATGCTCTGGCTGGGCTACGAGATCGGCCGCGCGTTCGGCTGGGCCGCGATGGATTCGCTGTTCCTCGGCGCGATCCTGGCGATTTCCTCCACCACCATCATCGTCAAGGCGCTCTCGGATCTGGGCGTCAAGCGCGAACCGTTCGCGCAACTCGTGTTCGGCATCCTGATCGTCGAGGATATTCTCGGCATCGCCATGCTGGTGCTGCTCGGCGGCATCGCGCAGACCGGCGAGCTGTCGCCGGGCATCGCGCTCATCACGCTCGGCAAGCTGCTGCTGTTCATGCTGGTTTCGCTGCTGGCGGGCATCCTGGTCGTGCCGCGCGTGATCGGCTACGTGGCGCGCGTGGGCAGCGACGAGATGCTGCTGGTGTCCGTGCTGGGCTTTTGCTTCGCGTTCTGCCTGCTGGTGGTGAAGCTCGATTATTCAATCGCGCTGGGCGCGTTCCTGATTGGCGCGGTGATGGCCGAGTCGCGGCATCTGGAGCGCATCGAGCATCTGGTCGCGCCATTGCGCGATGCGTTTTCGGCGATCTTCTTCGTGACCATCGGCTTGATGCTCAACCCGCTCGTGCTGGTCGACTACGCGTGGCCGATTGCCGTGATTTCGGTCGCTGTGGTGTTCGGCAAGCTGGTGTCGTGCGGTCTGGGCACCTTTCTCGCGGGCCGCGATGGCCGCACGGCGATGCGCGTGGGCATGACGGTGTCGCAGATCGGCGAGTTCTCTTTCATCATCGCGTCGCTTGGGCTCACGCTCAAAGTCACGAGCGGCTTTCTTTATCCGATTGCGGTGACGGTCTCGGCGATCACGACGCTCACCACGCCTTATCTGATTCGCTTCGCCGATCCGCTCTCGCAGCGTCTGGCGCGCGCCATGCCGCCCGCGGTGTCGAATGTGTTCGGGCTTTACAGCCAGTGGCTGCGCTGTCTGATGCCGCGCTCGCAAGGCGAGGGCGGCCCGACGCTCTTCTCGCTCACGCGGCGCATCGTGCTGCAGATCGCCGTGAATCTCGCGCTGGTGTCGGCGATTTTTATCGGCGTGTCGTATGGCGCGCGCTACGCCTCGCCGTTTATCGCGAACTGGGTGCCCGACGAGCGCATCCAGCGCGTGGTGCTCTGGAGCGCGGCACTGCTGCTGGCGATGCCGTTCCTCGTGGCGGTGTGGCGCAAGACCCAGTCGCTCGCGCTGCTGCTGGCCGAGGTGAGCGTGCAGCCCGAGAAGGCGGGGCGCTTCACGCGCGCGCTGCGTCATGCGATCGCCGAACTCGTGCCGGCGGTGTCGATGGTGGGCGTGTTCGTGCTGGTGGCCGCGCTCTCGGGCACGATCCTGCCGCCTACGGGATTCCTGATTGGCGTGCTGGTATGCGCGGCGCTGCTCACGATGCTGTTCTGGCGCTGGTGCGTGAAGATCCACGCGAGCATGCAGATCGCGCTGCGGGAGACTTTCGACGAGCGCCAGGATTCGTAGTGAGGTCGGGGCGCGAGGCTGCGTCTGCGGCGCGGCCAATGTGACGGAATGTGAGCAATTGTGCAAATGGGTGGCGGCGACATGCGGTGCGACGCATAATCGAAACCCTGTTCATCCGTTTGCGCCCTGCAACGATGTAGCGCGCCCGACCCCACGTCATGAGCGACAACAAGACCGACCGCCCCGAGGTTCCCGACGGCGCAGGCCGTCCCGCCGGATCCACTGCTTCTACCGCTTCCACGGATACCGGCGCCGCTTCGCCCGCTTCTCCTTCTTCAGCTTCCGCGACTCCCCATGCCCCGCCGGGCGCGCAAGGCGAGGCCGCGCAGCGCGCTTCGACGGATTCGCCCGAGAGCGCATCGACCGTCACGCCCGAGGCGGCCGGTGCCGACAGCTCCGGCGGCGGTTCCGACGAAGAGCCGCCGACGCCAAAGGCCGCGCCTGCTGCCGCCTCCGCCGCTTCTGCATCGGAAGCCGCTCAGGCTCGCGAGGAAACCGAACGCGCGGTCGCGCGTCAGGCCGCCGAAGTCCACGCCAAAGCAGCTGCCAGAGCGGCCGATACCGGCGCCGGCAAACCGCAGGTGCCGATCGAAGTCGCCGCCGACGTCGCCCGCGAAGTCCCCGCGCCCGCATCGAGCGAAGCCAAACCGGCCACGCCCGAAGCTGCGGCGTCGCGTCCAGGCGCGGCCCCCGCGGGTTTCGGTCAGGCGCCGGACTTCACAGCGCACAATCCGCCGCCGCCGGGCGCGCTGCCGCCCGATCCGCCGCGCTATCTGCGCGCGAGCGACTCGGCGTGGTCGGTGCTTGGACGCATCATCGCGGCGCGTGCGCGGCAACTGTTCGACCGAGCCGGTCAGCGCATCACGCAGCGCACGTTGCGCATCGGCGTATCGGCGCGCATCTTTCACCCCGAGCCGGGCGCCCAGGGGCTGCGCGGCAAGACGCTGCAGTATCTCGAAGAGTCGATCGCGCACTGGGTCATGTCGCGCGACGTGATCGTCTTCATGATTCCGACGGTCGGCCATCAGGGCATGCTGCATCCGAGCAATATCCGCCTGCGCGATTACGCGAAGCATCTGGACGGACTGCTGCTGCAAGGCGGCGCCGATGTCTCGCCGCAAACCTACGCGGAAGTCTCGCCGCGCCCGGAGTGGCCGGGCGACCGTGTGCGCGACATGTACGAGCTGGAACTGCTGCATGAATTCGTCGAGTCGGGCAAGCCGGTGCTTGGCGTGTGCCGGGGCTGCCAGCTGATCAATGTGGCGTTCGGCGGCTCGCTTTATCAGGATATCGCCAGCGATGTGCCGACGGCCGGCGTGCACGTTAGCGAGCATTACGACCAGCACCGTCACGCCATTACTTTCCCGGAAGGCTCGTCGCTGGCGAGCATGTTTCCGGGACGGCGCGAAGCCATCGTCAATTCGATCCACCACCAGGCGGTCAAAACGCTCGGGCGCGATCTGACGGTCGAGGCGGTATCGGCGGGCGACGGCCTGATCGAAGCCGTGCGCTACCGGCGCGCGCCGTTCGTGGTCGGCGTGCAGTGGCACCCGGAGTTCCATCGCGCGGGCGGCCCGGAACTGCTCGACTGCACGCCGCTGCTCGACAACTTCCTGCGCTCGGCTCGCGAGACGCGTTTTTAATTGGCCTGAAGCCGCATTCCCAGCCGGGTCAAAAGAAGGGGCAGTCGCCCCTTTTTTCTTTTCTGTACGACACTTCCGACAATTCCTAGGATTGAGTAGGTGATTTCGGACAAACGATTGACAGGTTCTTTTGTTATCCGAAATTAATCGACGTTTATGAGATTTTCGGGCGGCGATAATAAGCGGCTACTCGGAATCCTGAACGGAACAGGCAGTCATGAAGCAATCCATTGTGCTGCGGCGCGCCCTGCTGGCCGCTGCGGTCTCCACTCTCCTGCAGCACGGTGCGCCCGCATGGGCTGGCGCAAGCGATGCCGTGCCGGTGGCGGGTAGCCGCCCGGCGCTCGGCAGCCTGACGCCGCAGCCCGCGAATGCGCAGGCGCCCGCAGACATGGTCGACGATCAGGCAACGGCGGGCGCATCGCAGGGCGATGTCGCAACGCTGATGCAGCTCATCCACGACGCGCAACTGGTCGAACTGCGCACCACGTACAACGCGAGTTTCGGGGCGAGCCTGTTCTTCTATCCGCCCGAAATGACGTACTACGTGGTGCTGTTCCAGGACAAGCACTTCTGGCGCGTGATCCGCTCGCAGGACGAGGCGCGCGCGGAATCGATCTATGCAAACTTCGTGCAGCAGACCCAGCGTCTTGCCGAAGTCGAAATCCGCCGCACGCAGATCGAGGCGCAAAAGGCCTTTATCGAGCGCGTGATCGCTATCAACGAAGATCGTGCCCGTCGCCTGCAGGCGGATATCGACGTCGCGCGCACTCAGCAGGCGCGCGTCGACGACTATCAGCGTCAGGCGCAGGGCAACGCGGCGGCCCTCAACGCCGAAAAGATCCAGGCACAGGCGCAGTTGCGCGCACTGCAGAATCAGGTGGATCAGCTTCAGCGTGAAACGGAGCAGGGCTTGCCCGGTTCGCGCCGCTAGGCGGGCACGCAGACTTAAAGCGCATCGCGCCGCACATAGCGGCGGCGCGGTGTGTCGGGATGACGAGTGGACAGCAGCAGGAAAAATGCAAAAAGCCCGGTTAGAAACCGGGCTTTTTGCATTCTGGTCGCCGCGTGTTGCAGGGCGGTGGCGGAATTACTTCGCGAAGCGGTCCGGCACTTCGGTCACACGGCGCTGCGCAACGTGATTGACCCAATCCGTGCTGTCGGTCGCGACCGGCGCACGACTGACCGAGTGTTCTGCCGTGCGCGTGCCGGCGTAGGTCGTGTGCGACGGATATTCGTCGTTGGCATTGATGGCGAACTGATGCGGTGAATACTCCGCAGCCTCCGAATACATACCTTGCGTGCGCTGCGTGGGGACGAGCGGCTCGCCGTGGTGCGGCGCGAATTCGTGCATCGCATGAAGGCTGTTCGAGTTGCGCGCCGTCCGCGCTGCAGCCCGGGTTGCCTGATGAGGGCTAACCGTGATGCGCTTCTCGCTGGCGGCCTTGGGCGTGAGCTTGATTAACGCGGGCTTGCTTGCTTGCGTTCGCATCGTGAAGTCGGAGCGATCCACTAATGCCGATGCGGCGTTTGCGTCGACGGTAGTGGCCGCGAGCTGATCGACGCGTTGCGCTGGTGCGGTTGCAGGCGTGGTTGCGGGCGTTGTTGCAAGCGCGACTGGCGCTGCCGAAGAAACCGCGCTTGAAACCGGAGCAGTCCGTTGGGCAACGACGGCGGAGCCGATCGCAACGCCGGTCTCTTGTTTGATGTCAGACGCGGCGGCGACCTGCGAGGTTGCGACCGGACCCGAGATCGAGCGGTCGTGCAGCGCGCGTTCGTCGGCAAGACGTGTCGACGATGGGGTTGCTGACTGCGTATCGGTCTTTGAAGCCGGGGTCGCGGATGCGCTCAGGACGGAGTGGTTTTTATCGTCGCGCAATTGCGTGTGGCTGGCGACGATCCAGGCGAGCAACGCCGCGCCACCGATGGCGACAGCGCTGGCGGTGAGCTTGTGGGAGGCCGGCGGCCTGTGCCCGGCTTGTGGCGTTGGTACGCGCTGCGCGGGTTGTGCTGACTTTACGCCGGCAGCACGACCGCCGAGTGCTTCGGCTGCGGCTTGCTGGGCCTGGGCGGCGCTCATCGCTGCGCCGACGGGAGCGGCGGCGGGGCGCGGCGGCTCGGCCACAGTGCGCGGCTGGCGTTCCCAGCTATACACCTTGCGGAAGGCTTCTGCGCTCAGACAGATGGTGCGCAGGAATGCCGCGTAGAGTGCGTGTAGTTCAGTGCGCAGGCTGAAGTGCGACGGCATGAGCGACCATTCGCGGCCGAATGGCGGAGGGACGCGGTTGAGCGGGCGCATATGCGGCATTGCGAGTGCGCCTTCCACCT
Source organism: Paraburkholderia sp. (assembly GCF_035948235.1). GTDB lineage: Bacteria > Pseudomonadota > Gammaproteobacteria > Burkholderiales > Burkholderiaceae > Paraburkholderia. The sequence goes on from NZ_DASZJJ010000286.1 coordinate 23,636, forward strand.
GAACTAACGGAAAAGTTGACATGGATCTCTCGCTGCCTTGTTGTGGTTAAGCACCAAAACACGGTGGTATTCGAAAGGCGCGCCACTGGCCAACTGCAGCGCGCTATTCAGGAATCGGACGATGACCCTAAATCATGCGCGCCCGATTCCCGGCAATCCATCGGATACGTCTGAAAATTCGCCTGGATTGTAGTCGCTATTTGTAATTGCGATTCGAATGAGGGCCAACTTGCCTGGCCGCATCGCAGCCCGTGCGCGCGCCCGCCTGACCCAGCGTTGAACGTGCGCGTCTAGCCGGCGGCGAGCCGGTACACGTAGCGCAGTGCGGTGATATCGACGCCGCCCATGCGGTCGGGCTCGGAACCCGAAAACTGCCAGCCCTGGCGCTCGTAGAACGCAATGGCTGGCGTGTTGCCGTCGAGGACGTACAGATACAGTTGCGCCTCTCCCTGTTCGCGCGCCCAGCTCTGCGCGGCCTCCATAAGCCGCTTGCCTACGCCGATTCCCTGGTGCGCGGGCAGTGCGTGCAGATTGTCCAGCAGCACGCCCCACGGAGATTCGGGCTGACGCTCGACACACATGAAGCCGACCGGCGTGGGCGCGGCGGTTTGAGCCTCAAGCTCGGCAATCAGCACAAGACGCCGCTGCGCGCCGGGCGCCTCCATGCGCGCACGCCAGTACGCGGCGCGCTCGGCGTTGACTTCGTTGTCGAGGAAGGCGGACGGCAGCAACTGGCGATAGGTGGCCTGCCAGCTGGCGGCATGCATGGCGGCGAGTAGCGGGGCATCGGCGAGCGTGGCCGGGCGCAGGGTGAGGGTAGCGGCGGTGGACATGCGGGGCGTCGGTTATGCGCAAGGGTGTGGCTCATCCCGAGACCCGTGAATTCGCGATGAATTCATCGGACCGGGCGGCATCGATGGGCTATTGTGCATGAATAGGCACCCCCATGCGGCCGACTTCGCTACTCGCTCGATTGAAAGCAAATTGAAATATTAAAGGGCGTTGAAGGTGTATAGCCCGACGTTGACGGGCGTTAGCTAACGGCGGTCAGGTCTTACCCGGATTTCTGGGCCTGATCTCGCGCAGCATAATGAGCGCCCGCGCGCGCGAGGTCGTGGCGCATCGGTGTTTCGTGTTTCACTGTCAGGCGGTTCAGGCGCGGCAATGCCATGCATGCAAAGCGCGCCAGCCGGCTGGCCATCCTTCAGAGATCGTCATGTCCACAGCGACCCACGCTCCTTCCAGCGAATCGAAGTTCCGCACGGTGTTTCGCGTCGTCAGCGGCAACTTCCTGGAAATGTACGACTTCATGGTCTACGGCTATTACGCTTCGGCGATCGCCAAGACCTATTTCCCGAGCAATAACGCCTTCGCCTCGCTGATGCTGGCGCTTTCCGTGTTCGGCGCGGGCTTCCTGGTGCGGCCGCTCGGGGCCATTATCCTGGGCGCGTATATCGACCATCATGGCCGGCGCAAGGGCCTGATTCTGACGCTCGGCCTCATGGCGCTCGGCACGTTGGCGGTCGCGGTCGTGCCGGGTTACGCGACCATCGGCGTGCTCGCGCCGGTGCTCGTGCTGCTCGGGCGTCTGCTGCAGGGTTTTTCGGCTGGGGTGGAACTGGGTGGCGTCTCGGTGTATCTCTCGGAAATCGCCACCAAGGGCAACAAGGGCTTCTATGTGTCGTGGCAGTCGGGCAGCCAGCAGGTCGCGGTGATTTTCGCGGCGCTGCTCGGCGTGGTGCTGCATAACCTCCTGCCGGTCGAGGAAATGACCGCGTGGGGCTGGCGCGTGCCCTTCATCATCGGCTGTCTGATCGTGCCGTTCCTGTTCATCATTCGCCGCTCGCTGCAGGAAACCGAGGAATTCGCGAAGAAAAAGCATCGTCCGTCGATCCGCGAAATCATGGCGTCGATGATGCAGAACTGGGGCATCGTGCTGGGCGGCATGGGCATGGTCATCATGACGACGGTGTCGTTCTACATGATCACGGCCTACACGCCGACTTTCGGCAAGGAAGTGCTCAAGATGGGCGAGCTGGACACGCTCGTCGTGACGGTCTGCATCGGCTTGTCGAATCTGTTCTGGCTGCCGGTTTCGGGCGCGATCTCGGACCGCATCGGCCGCCGTCCGGTGCTGCTTGCGTTCACGATTCTCACGATTCTGACGGCCTATCCGGCGGTGCAGTGGCTGGTGGCCGATCCGTCGTTCGCGCGCCTCTTGATGGTCGAGTTGTGGCTGTCGTTCCTCTATGGCTGCTACAACGGTGCGATGGTCGTGGCGCTCACGGAAGTCATGCCCGCCGATGTGCGGACCGCCGGATTCTCGCTGGCCTACAGCCTCGCGACGACCATCGGCGGCTTCACGCCGGCGATTTCGACCTACCTGATTCACATCAGCGGCAACAAGGCGGCGCCGGGCGCCTGGATGGGCGTAGCGGGCATCTGCGGGCTGATTGCCACGCTCGTGCTCTATCGCACGGCCGAGGCGCGCAACCAGTACAAGACGGTCTGACGCGCGCTGTGCCCAAAGAAAAAACCCGCAGCGATGCGGGTTTTTTTCGTCCTGCGTTTTTGCCGAGGGGAACGGCTCAGCCTTCGCGCAAGGCATTCGCGACTTGCGCCACGACCTCGTCCCATGCGCCGGGGTGCGGCTGGCGCACGAGCCGCGCGCGAGGATACCAGGGGCTTGAACCGGTGCCCGTGAACCAGCGCCAGTCGGCGGCGAAGGGCAGCATCAGCCAGAGCTTCGCGTCGAGCGCACCGGCAAGGTGGGCAATCGATGTGTCGATGGAGACCACGGCGTCCAGGCGCTCGATCACGGCGGCGGTGTCCGCGAAATCGGCGAGCTTGCCGCCCGGGCAATGGATCGAACGCGCGCGCGGATGCGTGTCGAGCGCCGCCTGTTCGGCCTCGGTCAAATGCGGCTGCAGCACGATCCAGTCGATGCCGTCGAGCGCGAATAGCGGGTCGAGCGCGGCCAGCGGCATGCTGCGGTTCTCATGCCGATGGATGCGCCCCGACCACGCCAGGCCAATCTTGCGCCGCGCCTGGCCACCCAGCGAGCCGCGCCATTTGCGGCGGTACGCGGCGGGCGCGGCGAGATAGGGCATTGGCGCGGGCAGGGCGTCGGAGCTGGTGCCGAGCACGAGCGGCAACGACAGCAGCGGGCATTGCAGATCGGCGTGCGGGCGTGGCTGTCCCTGGGTGATCAGCGTGATGCGCGCGGTGTGCGCCGCGGGCGCGATGAGCGGCACGAGCGGCGCCTGCACTTCGAGCACGATGCGCGTGCCCGCCTGCGCGAGCGCCAGCACCGACGGCACGAAGCGGATGAACTGCAGCGTGTCGCCGAAACCCTGTTCGGCGTGGATCAGCAGGGTGCGATCGCCCAGCGGTTCGCCGCGCCAGCGCGGCACGCCTTGCGGGCAGGTAGGAGCCGGCGAGGGCGTGCGCGCGGGCAGGCCCAGCGCGCCGAAGCCCACGTCGCGCGCGGTGGGATCGAGCCGCCATTCGTACTCGGGCAGGCCGCGCTGGAAGTCGCCGAGCGTGAGCCAGGTGAGCGCGCGGTTCAGGTGCGCGGCGGCCAGATCGGGGCGGGCGCGCAGCGCCTCGTCGAAGGCGCGCAGCGCGGCGGCATGACGGCCGAGCGCGTGCTGGGCCGTGCCGAGCGCAAGCCAGGCGAGCGAAAACTTCGGGTCGAGGCCGATTGCGCGCTCATAGGCCGCGATCGCCTCGTCGTAACGGTTAAGCGCGGCGAGCGCATTGCCCAGACCGAACAACGCGGGCGTGAACTGCGGCTGCAGCGCCAGCGCCTCCTCGTAGCCGGACACCGCGTGGGCGTGATAGCCGGTCGCGTCGAGTGTGTTGGCAAGGTTGAAGTGCGCGGCGACAAAGCGCGGCTGCACGCGCAGCGCCTTCTGGAAATGCTCGACCGCGCCCGCGCTGTCGCCCAGCGCATTCAGGGCCATACCGAGATTGTTGTGCGCGCCCGCGTGGCCCGGACGGATCTTCAGCGCACGCTGAAAAGCGTCGGCGGCTTCGGCGTGGCGGCCCAGCGCATGCAGCGCGTTGCCGAGGTTGTTGTGCGACGACGCATCGCCCGGCTGCAGACGCACCGCATGGCCGAACGCATACATCGCGTCCTCGTGGCGGCCGATCGCCGCATAGGCGTTGCCGAGGTTGTAGTGCGCCAGCGCAAAGGTGGGCGCGAGCGTGAGCGCATTGCGAAAGCGCTCGATCGCGTTGTCGAGTTCGCCCATCGCCTTCAGGGCGTTGCCCAGGTTCAACTGGAGCGCGGCATCGTCCGGGCGCAGGTCGACCGCCCGGCGCACGAGGTCCGCGGCTTCGGCGTGCTGGCCCTTTTGATGGCGTAGCACGCCGAGCATATGCAGCGCATCGACGTGCACGGGATCGGCGGCGAGCGTTGCGCGGTAACCGCGCTCCGCATCCTCCAGCCGGCCGTCGCGATGTGCGGCGAACGCGCGGACAAAAACCTGTTCCATGAACGAAAGGCGAAGACGTAGGAGATCTAAAGGCGGCATTTTCCCACACTCGCGCAGGCGTCCCGTAATCGAACCGTGAGTTCTTGACCCCGCGCGTAGCGAGAACTAACGTATGAACAGCTATTCATATGTTGTGGACGCAGTGCATGCCGACCAATTTCGACGATGAACGCGTGGTGCCGCTCGCGGACCTGTTCCGTCTGCTGGGCGATCCGACGCGCCTGCGCATCGTGCTTGCGTGCGTGCAGGGGCGCACGGCGGTGGGGGCGATCGCGGATACGCTTGGCCTGTCGTCCTCGCTGGTGAGCCATCACCTGCGGCTGTTGCGCGCGGCGCGCGTCGTGCGGGCGGAACGCGAGGGCAAGCAGGTCTTCTACGCCGCCGCCGATGCCCATATCAGCGCGATGCTGGCGGGCATGTTCGAACACGTGGCGGAGGTGAGTTGATGGGCGCCGATCATCAGCACAAAAGCGCAGCGGGCGATGGCCACGAACATGAGCACGGTCACGACCATGACCACGACCACGACCACAATCGCCACGACCACACGCACGGTGGGCATGGCCACCATCACCACCACGCCCCGGTCGCGGGCCACGGCCGCGCGTTCGCGCTGGCCGTGGCGCTCAACATCGTTATCGTCGTCGCGCAGGCCGTTTATGGCGTGATCGCGCATTCGGCGGCGCTGCTGGCCGACGCTGGCCACAATCTGTCCGATGTGCTCGGCCTGCTGCTCGCCTGGGGAGCCACGTGGCTTGCCACGCGGCGGCCGTCCGCGCGCTTTACGTTTGGTTTTGGCAGCAGTTCGATTCTCGCCTCGCTGGCCAATGCCGCGCTGCTGCTCGTCGCCTGCGGCGCCATCCTCGCCGAAGCCGTGGGACGCCTCATCAACCCGGCGCCCGTCGCGGGCCTCGACGTCTTCGTGGTCGCGACGATCGGCATGATCGTCAACGGCTTCTCCGCGTGGCTCTTCATGCGCGGGCAGAAGGACGACATCAACATCCGCGGCGCCTTCCTGCACATGGCCGCCGATGCGCTCGTGTCGGCAGCGGTCGCGGTGAGCGGCCTGGTGATTCTCGGCACTGGCTGGAGTTGGGTCGATCCGGTCATGAGCATCGTCGTCGTGCTCGTGATCGTGCACGGGACCTGGGGGCTGCTGCGCGAATCGGTGCGCCTGGCGCTCGCGGCGGTGCCCGAGGGCGTCGATATCGACGGTATCCGCCTTTTTCTTGCGCAGCAGCACGGCGTGACCGATGTGCACGATCTGCACGTGTGGGCACTGTCCACCACGGGCAACGCGCTTTCCGCACATCTCGTGATGCCCGCGGGCCACCCCGGCGACGCGGCGCTCGATGGCATGGTGAGCGCGCTCGGCCAGCGCTTTCGCATGCAGCACGTGACGCTGCAGGTCGATCTCGGGACGAGCGTGCATCGCTGCTCGCTGGATACCCCAATCGATAGCCCGATCGATACCCGGATCGACACCCCGATCGATGCCGCACCGCATCGACATGCCTGAGCGTCAAGCCCGAATCAGGAGCCGGCCCACGCACGGCCACGCTGACAGCGGGCGTACACTACGGTTCATGTCGGCCGCATGGAGGTCTGCATGACCGAGGTTTTTTCCCAGCCGTCCGTGCTCATTGTCGGCGCGGGACCGACCGGTCTCGCCGCGGCGCTGAGCCTCGCCCGCGCGCGTATTCCGGTCCGCGTGATCGATCGCCTGCGCGAGCCCGGACGTCATTCGCGCGCCATCGGCATCCAGGCGCGCACGCTCGAACTGTTCGAGCAGCATCGCATCGTCGAGCCCTTTGTCGCGCGCGGCCATCGCGCGCACGTTGCCAATCTCTATTCGAACGGCCAGCGCCGCGCGCGGCTCGATTTCGATCCGCTGTTCACGCGCTATCCCTATCTGCTGTTCCTCGATCAGACCGAGACCGAACGCATCCTCGCTACGCAACTGGCGAGTCTCGGTGTCGAGGTCGAGCGCGGCTGCGAGTTGCTGGAGCTGCATCAGGGCGCCGCAGGCATCAGCGCAGATGTGCGTTGCGCCAATGGCCGCGTGGAGGCGATGCGCTGTGCGTATCTGATCGCCGCCGACGGCGCGCACAGCACGGTGCGCCATCACCTGGGCATGCAGTTCGAGGGCGAGACGCTCGCACAGTCGTTTCTGCTCGCCGATATCGAGGCCAGCACGCCCTGGCCCGACGACGAATTCCACGTGTTCGCCTCGGGCGATGGTCTGGCCGCGCTGTTTCCCTTTGGCCACGGCCGCTATCGCCTGATCGCCGATCACAAGACCATGCTGCCCGCCGCCCCCGAAGGCACGATTCCCGTGCCGACGCTGGAGGAGTGCCGCTCGGTGGTCGAGCGGCGCGTGCATCATCCGGTGTCGATTGCCGATATGACCTGGGCGTCGTACTTTCGCGTCAACAGCCGCATGGTGCGTTTTCTGCGCATGGAGCGCGTGTTCTTCGCGGGCGACGCCGCGCACGTGCACAGCCCGGCGGGCGCGCAGGGCATGAACACGGGCATCCAGGAAGCCTTCAATCTGGGCTGGAAACTCGCGCGCGTACTGGGCGGCGCGCCTGATCGACTGCTCGACACCTATCACGCCGAGCGTTACCCGATCGAGCGCATCGTGCTGCGTCAGACAAGCTTCATGACGCAGCTCGTCGAGGCCGATCATGGCCCGCTCAAGGTGCTGCGCGAGCGCGTGATGCCGGCGCTGGTCGCGCTCGGGCCGTTGCGCGACGCGGCGCGCCAGGCGGTGAGCGAACTGTCGATCCAATACCGGCGCAGCGCGTTGACGCTGGAGCGTGTGCTCGACGGTGGCCCGCGTGCGGGCGAGCGCGCGCCCGATGCCTGCGTGCGCGTGATCGACGGGCCGCTGGGCAAGGCGCCGGGCAAAGGACGCATTTTCGATCTGCATGACCCGGCGAGCTTTTCGCTGTTCCTGCTGGTGGACGCCGACACGGTGCGCGCCGCGCAAGCGGCGGAGCATGACGCGACCGACGCGCCAGCGCGGGCGCAAACGCCGATTGGCGCCACGGGTAACGGCGCAGCGAATGGCAACGGCACCGGCAACGGCACCGACGCGCTGCGTCATTTCGGCGACGCCATCGAGCGCGTGCTGCCGCAGGCGGTGCGAATCTGGTGGCTCGCGGATCTCGAAAACGGCGAGGTCCCGCTGCCAGGCGAGGGCGCGCCATCGCTTGGCGATGCTTACGGTCGCACGCGTCCGGCGTTCTATCTCGTGCGGCCCGACGGCTATATCTGCGCGCGCGGCCGCACGGGTTCCGACCTGCACGGCCTGTTGCGCCACTGCGAGACGTGGTTCGCGCCCACGCCATCGCCGCAACCTTCCGCGCAGTGAGGAAGGTCACGCGGCAGGCGTGAGCGCCTCGCGATATTGCGTGAGCGCGGCGCGCACGATCTCGCTGAATCCCGCTTCGTCGTGCGCGCCGTCCAGCTCGGACAGCAGCGCGCGGCGCATGCGCGGCTCCCAGAACTTGCGGATGTGCTCGGCGATGCCGGTGAGCGCTTCCTCGCGATCAGGCAGCGAATCGAAAAACATGCCGATCTGGTTGGCCATCTCGATCAGGTGGTCGGTTTTCATCGGCTTATTTCCCTGACGTCACCACAGTCTCGCGCTTGCCCAGCAGATCGAGTTGCGTCGCGTTAAAGCGCGAATACTCGCGCTGCCATTCCGAGGGCTGCTGTACGTGGCTCACCTGCACGGCGGTCACCTTGTACTCGGGGCAATTGGTGGCCCAGTCGGAGGCGTCCGTGGTGATGACGTTCGCGCCCGATTCCGGGAAGTGGAATGTCGTGTAGACCACGCCCGGCTGCATGCGCGTGCTGACCTTCGCGCGCAGCACGGTATGCCCCGCACGCGATTCGATGCCCACCCAGTCGCCGTCGCGAATGCCGCGATCCTCGGCATCCACGGGATGCACTTCCAGCCGGTCTTCCTCGTGCCAGCGCGAGTTCTCGGTGCGACGGGTCTGCGCGCCCACGTTGTACTGCGAAAGAATGCGGCCCGTGGTGAGCAGCAGCGGGAAACGCCGCGTGACCTTCTCCGGCGAGGCGATGAACTTCGTGATGACGAACTTGCCCTTGCCGCGCACAAAGCCGTCGATGTGCATGATCGGCGTGCCGTCGGGCGCCTGTTCGTTACACGGCCACTGAATGCTGCCCATCTCGTCCAGACGTTTGTACGACACGCCGTGGAAAGTGGGCGTGAGACGCGCGATCTCGTCCATGATCTGCGACGGATGCGTATAGCCCATCTCGTAGCCCAGCGCGCGGGCCAGCAGGATCGTCACTTCCCAGTCGGCGTAACCGGCGATCGGCGGCATCACCTTGCGCACGCGCGAGATGCGGCGCTCGGCATTGGTGAAGGTGCCGTCCTTCTCCAGAAACGAGGAGCCCGGTAGCAGCACATGCGCGTACTTCGCCGTCTCGTTAAGGAAAATGTCCTGCACGACGATGCATTCCATCGACGAAAGCGCCGCTGCCACGTGCTGCGTGTTCGGGTCGGACTGGACGATGTCCTCGCCCTGGCAGTACAGCCCCATGAAGGTGCCGTCGAGCGCCGCCTCGAACATGTTCGGAATGCGCAGGCCCGGCTCGCTTTGCAGTGCGACCTGCCAGGCGTCCTCGAAGAGTGCGCGGGTGGTGGCGTCGCCCACATGGCGATAACCCGGCAGTTCGTGCGGGAAC
>NZ_DASZJJ010000287.1:0-24085 GCF_035948235.1 Paraburkholderia sp.
TCCGCGTGAGGATGGCGGTGAACGTCGCTTCCCGCGTCGTGACGAAGGTGGCGAACGCCGCCCGTTCCGTGCTCGCGAAGATGGCGGTGGCAGCCGTCCTCCGCGCCGTGATGAAGGCGGTGAGCGTCGTTCGTTCGGTCCGCGACAAGACGGCGGTGAGCGCCGCCCCTTCGGTGCTCGAGAAGAAAGCGGTGAGCGCCGCCCTCCGCGCCGCGACGAAGGCGGTGAGCGTCGTTCGTTCGGCCCGCGTGAAGATGCCGGCGATCGTCGCTTCGCCCGCCCCGTAAAGTCGTCCTACGGCAGCGACCGCGACGGCGCGGCTCCGCGCAAGTTCGGTGACAAGCCTGCTGGCAAGTCCTTCGACAAAGCGCCGCAACGCGCCCACCGCGAGGAAGTCGACGGCGACAACGCATTGCGCCTGTCCAAGCGCATGTCGGAACTGGGCCTGTGCTCGCGCCGCGAAGCCGATGAATGGATCGAAAAGGGTTGGGTCTTCGTCGATGGCGTGGTGGTCGATACGCTCGGCGCCAAGGTCACGCCCGAGCAGCGCATCGAAATCGATCCCGCCGCGCTCGCCGCGCAGGCGCGCCAGGTGACGATCCTGCTGCACAAGCCGATCGGCTATGTGTCCGGTCAGGCCGAAGACGGCTACGCGCCCGCCGCGACGTTGATCACCGGGGAAAACCACTGGGAAGGCGACCGTTCGGGTATCCGCTTCTCGGCGCAGCACCTGCGCACGCTCGCGCCCGCAGGCCGCCTCGACATCGATTCGACCGGCCTGCTCGTGCTCACGCAGGACGGCCGCGTGGCCAAGCAGCTGATCGGCGAAAGCTCGGACATCGACAAGGAATACCTCGTGCGCGTCACCTACGGCGACATCGAGACCGAAGTCGATCAGCACTTCCCGGCCGATCTGCTCTCGCAGCTACGCCACGGCCTGTCGCTCGACGATGTGCCGCTCAAGCCCGCACAGGTGAGCTGGCAGAACGGCGAGCAGCTGCGTTTCGTACTGCGCGAAGGCAAGAAGCGCCAGATCCGCCGCATGTGCGAACTGGTCGGTCTGCACGTGGTGGGCCTCAAGCGCGTGCGCATGGGCCATGTGCTGCTGGGCGCACTGCCGCAAGGCCAGTGGCGCTATCTGTCGGCGGACGAGGGATTCTGAGCGTCCTGACACCGGCGCGACCTTGCGCCGGACCATAAAAAATGGGAGCCGCTGGCTCCCATTTTTCTTTTCAGCGTGCGCGCTTCAGTCGTCACTATTCGGATCGAGGTCCGGAAACAGCACTTCGGTAAAGCCGAATTTCGCAAAGTCCGTGATCCGCATCGGATACAGCTTGCCGATCAGGTGATCGCACTCGTGCTGCACCACGCGCGCATGAAAGCCTTCGGCGACGCGCTCGATCGGCGTGCCGTACTGGTCATAGCCGTTGTAGCGGATCATCGAATAGCGGCTTACCGCGCCGCGCATGCCCGGCACCGACAGGCAGCCTTCCCAGCCCTCTTCCATGTCGTGCGAAAGCGGATGGATGACGGGATTGATCAGCACCGTTTGCGGCACGGCCGGCGCTTCCGGATAACGCTCATTCTGCTCGAAGCCGAAGATCACCACCTGCAGGTCCACGCCAATCTGCGGCGCGGCGAGACCCGCGCCGTTGGCGGCATGCATGGTGTCGAACATGTCGGCGATCAGTTCGTGCAGTTCCGGCGTGTCGAAATGGTCGACCGGTTTGGCGATGCCGAGCAGGCGTGGATCGCCCATCCTGAGAATTTCGCGAATCATGTTGAATGCCCCTCCAGGAGCTTGTGCAACCCTTCTTCGTCGAGCACCGGCACGCCGAGTTCCTCGGCTTTCGCGAGCTTGCTGCCCGCGTCGGCGCCCGCCACCACGTAGTCAGTCTTCTTCGACACCGAGCCGGCCACCTTCGCGCCGGCCGCTTCCAGCATCTCTTTCGCCGCGTCGCGCGTGAGCGTGGGCAGCGTGCCCGTGAGCACGACCGTCTTGCCCGCGAGCACGCCCACCGGCGCCTTCGGCGCGGGCGGACCTTCCACCCATGTGACCTTGCCGGGCGCGCGCAGTTGCTCGATCACGGTGCGGTTATGTTCTTCCGCAAAGAACTGGTGGATAGACTCCGCCACTATCGGCCCCACGTCCTTCACTTCGAGCAGTTGCTCGATGCTCGCGTCCATGATCGGATCGAGCGAGCCGAAGTATTTGGCCAGGTCCTTCGCCGTGGATTCACCCACCTGGCGAATGCCTAACGCGTAAATGAAGCGCGCAAGCGTGGTCGACTTGGCCTTCTCCAGCGAATCGAGCAGATTCTGCGCCGACTTGTCGGCCATGCGGTCGAGTTCCGCGAGCGTCGCAAAGCCAAGATTGAAGAGATCCGCAGGCGTGCGCACGAGGTTCTGATCGACAAGCTGGTCGATGATCTTCTCGCCCAGCCCGTCGATATCGAGCGCGCGGCGCTGTGCGAAGTGCCAGAGCGCCTGCTTGCGCTGCGCCGGACAAAACAGGCCGCCCGTGCAGCGCGCAATAGCCTCGTCGGGCAGACGCTCGATGCGCGAGCCGCACACCGGGCATTCCGTGGGCATGACGAATTCACGCGCGTCGTCCGGGCGGCGCTCGAGCAGCGCGCTCACCACTTCGGGGATCACGTCGCCCGCGCGGCGCACGATCACGGTATCGCCGATGCGGATGTCCTTGCGGCGGACTTCGTCCTCGTTGTGCAGCGTGGCGTTGGTGACGGTCGCGCCGCCCACGAACACCGGCTCCAGCCGCGCAACCGGCGTGATGGCGCCAGTGCGGCCCACCTGCACGTCGATGGCGACGAGTTTCGTGAGCGCCTCCTGGGCCGGGAACTTGTGCGCAAGCGCAAAGCGCGGCGCACGCGAAACGAAACCGAGCACGTCCTGTTCGTCGCGGCGGTTGACCTTGTACACCACGCCGTCGATGTCGTAGGGCAGACTTTCGCGCTTCTCGCCCACGGCGCGGAAGAAGTCGAGCAGACCTTGCGCGCCCTTCACGACCGCACGCTCGCTGTTCACGGGCAAGCCCATTTCGGCGTACCAGTCGAGCAACTCGCCGTGCGTGGCAGGCATCGGCTCGCCTTCGAGCACGCCGATACCGTAAGCGAAGAACGACAGCGGGCGCTGCGCGGTGATCTTCGAGTCGAGCTGGCGCAGGCTGCCGGCGGCCGCGTTACGCGGATTGGCGAACTCTTTCTGGCCGGCTTCGCGCTGGCGCTCGTTCATACGCGCGAAATCGCGGCGGAACATCAGCACTTCGCCGCGCACATCGAGCACCTTCGGCACGCGCTTGCCCTTCAGGCGCAGCGGCAAGGATCGGATCGTGCGGACGTTCTCTGTCACGTTCTCGCCAGTCGTGCCGTCGCCGCGCGTGGAGGCCTGCACGAACACGCCATCGACATAGCGCAGCGAGATGGCCAGGCCGTCGAATTTCAGCTCGCACGCGTAATCGACTTCCACACCTTCGGCCTTGCCGAGCGTGTCGTGCACGCGCTTGTCAAACGCGGCGATGTCTTCGTCGGCGAAACCGTTGTTGAGCGAGAGCATCGGCACGTCGTGAACGACCGGATCGAAGCCGGATGCGGCCTCGCCGCCCACGCGCTGGGTGGGCGAATCGGGCGTGATCAGATCGGGATGTTCCACCTCGATCTGCTGCAGCTCGCGGAACAGCTTGTCGTATTCCGCGTCGGGCAGCTCCGGCTGGTCGAGCACGTAATACGCGTGATTGGCGCGCTCGAGTTCGGCGCGCAGCCACGCCGCGCGCTCGGTCGCGGAGGATGCTTCAGGGGGACGGGCGGGATGACGGACCATGCTGGTTGCGGCTTCTGAGGAGTGATTTAGGAGACAGATTATCTCAGGAAGCCGCGCCTGTCGCATCGGCCGAACGGCCAGATTCGTGCGCCGCCGCACGGGTCGGGCGAGCGTGCTGGCCGCCCGCCATTCCTGTCCCGATCAGGCCGCCAGACGCCGAAAAGCAAAAAGGCGCGGCGCCTCGATGGCACCGCGCCTTTGCAGCGCGCGAAAAACCGCTCTGTTTTACTGGCTGAATTACTGGCTGAACAGCCGGCGCGTGGCCGCCGAACCAGCCGGAATACCGGCCTGCTCCAGCTTCGCGTAAAGCGTCATGAGCTGCTTGTCGATGTTCTGCAGCACCGATTCCGGCAGCGGCCGGCGCTGATCGTCCACTACTCGCCCGCCGATGCGTTCCGCCAGCGAGCGCGCGTAATCGCACATCAGGCGGAACGGCAGGATGTCCTCGTCGGCGACCGGCACGTCGAGGATCAGCGTGATCATCTGGCCGCCCTTGTAGGTGAGGTCGTCGCGCAGGAAGTTGGTGTCGCCGAACTGCAGCATGAACACCGGGCTTTGCTTCGCGTCGAGCTTCACAAAGCGCGTGCCGTCGCGCGAGAGCAGCAGACCGTCCTGGGCCGACACTGCCTGCACGTAGTTCGCCGACCACGGCGCGCCGTCCGAGAGCACGTTGATCGACAACTGCGCGTCACATTGCGCCGCGAAGGCGTCGAGTTCGCGCGCCATCGCGACGGTCTCGGTCATGTCCGGGAATTCGGGCAGGCCATCGAGCGCATCGGCGAACTGATGCACGCCCGCGACGAATTCCGAAAACTCCAGCTCGTTGAGCGGGCCGCTGCGGTTTGCGAGCTGCGCGGCCGCGCGCAGTTCTTCGTAGCGCACACCATTTTGCAGCAGCTCCCAGCCGTCGCCGCCTTCGGGCTTGCCTTCGATATGCACCGGCTTGCTGCCCGCGCGGCGCAGACGCTGGGCGAGCGGAATCACGCGCTCGCCGGGGATGACGGCGCCCAGGCGAATCGGCACGATGCAATCGATGCGCCGATCCACGATCGCGGGCGGCGCGGAGGAAATCGTCGTGGCTGCGGGCAGCACCGGCTCGACGCGCTCGCCTTCGGCCGCGACAGCCTGCGCGTGCGGTTCTGCTTCTTCGGAATGCGCGACAGCCGCCTCAGCGTGCCCGGCGTGCTCACCCGGCGCAACAACCGGTGCGACAGCGGACGCATCGCCTTCAGCGTGCCCGGCGGGCGCCACCTCAGCTTCGGCAAACCCGTTCGGCGAGGTGTTCTCGGCCTGAATATCGACGGGCGTGTCGGCGGGCGCGGCCGCGCCGAAGCCCGGCTCCACGCGCTCAACGGACTCTTCCGCGGGCGCGCCCGCCAGCGAGGGCTCGCGCCGCGACGGCGCACGGGCCGGCTCGATGAACGGGCTAGGCTCCTGCAGGTCGTCGCGTTGCGTCGACTCGACCGCTTCCTCGGGCATCGGGCGCGGCATACGACGGCGCACCCTGGCGCCCTGCCACGCGTTGTACACCACCACGCCCCCGACGACTACGGCGCCAGCGCCGATCAACCCGAGAGTCAACTGATCCATGCATGCTCCATCTGCAATTCTTCCTGGCGGCGCACACGGGCCCGTGCCCATGCGCCTGCCGCAAGCGTGGCGTCGCGGGCATCTGCGCCGGCGGCCTTCATGAGGCCTTGCCGGACGCGCACCGCGCGCCGTCCCTTAGATTCTGAAACCGTCCCGGCTGCCTGATTGCAATTCAATCAATCGTTCAGCCGATATTCTGTGCGAAACCCGCGGCCGTTTCCATGTCCACGGCCACGATGCGCGACACACCCTGCTCCTGCATGGTCACGCCAATGAGTTGCTGCGCCATCTCCATCGCAATCTTGTTGTGCGAGATGAAGAGGAACTGCGTTTTGTCCGACATCGCGCGCACCAGGTTTGCGAAGCGCTCCGTATTGGCGTCGTCGAGCGGTGCGTCCACTTCGTCGAGCAGACAGAACGGCGCCGGGTTGAGCTGGAACATCGCAAACACCAGCGCGGTCGCCGTGAGCGCCTTTTCGCCACCCGACAGCAGGTGAATGGTCGAATTCTTCTTGCCAGGCGGCTGCGCCATCACCTGGACGCCCGCGTCGAGAATCTCGTCGCCGGTCATGATGAGCTTGGCCTGGCCGCCACCGAACAGACGCGGGAACAGCTCGCCGAAGTGATGGTTCACCTGATCGAAGGTGCCCTGCAGCAGCGTGCGCGTTTCCTGGTCGATCTTGCGGATCGCGTCTTCGAGCGTTTCGATCGCGCTCGTCAAATCGGCCGACTGCGCGTCGAGGAAGTGCTTGCGCTCCTGCGCCGCCGCCAGTTCATCGAGCGCGGCCATATTGACCGGCCCGAGCGCCGCGATGGCGTTGTTGATACGCGTGACTTCGCCTTGCAGATACGGCGCCTTGAGATCCGGCGTGAGCTTCTCCTGCAACGCGATTTCGTCCACGCCCGCAGCCTGAAGCTGTTCGACGTACTGCTCGCCGTTCAGGCGTGCGGCCTGTTCCTTCAGCTGCAGTTCGGTGATGCGGTCGCGCAGCGGTTGCAGCGCGCGCTCGGCGTTCAGGCGGGTCTCGTCGGCGGCGCGCAGTTTGGCGCTCAGATCGTCGAGTTCGGCGCGTGCGTTGCGCAGCGCTTCTTCCTTCTCGGCGCGAATTTCCAGCGCGTCGTGCAAGCCGGTGTGCGCGGTCTGCTCGTTGATGGTTTCGAGTTCGGCGCGCGCGTCTTCGAGCGAAGCGGCCACGCGCTCGCTCTGGTCGTGCGCGACCTGAACGTTGCGCTTGAGCTCTTCGATGCGGTTGGCCATGTTGCGCGCCGCAAAACGCGCATCGCCCGCCGCACGTTCGAGATCGCGCGCCTGGTTGCGCGCCGTGCCCAGTTCTTCATCCAGCGCTTCGAAGGCAAGCTGGTTGTCCTCGAAGCGGGCCTGCAGTTCGGCGAGTTCGGTGTCGTGACGCTCGAAATTCGCTTCCGATTCCGCCCGCAGCGCGCGCTGCTCTTCGATCTGCGCGCGGATTTCTTCGCGCTCTTCGCGGATCTGCGTGCTACGCGCCGTGTAGCGCTCATGCGCCTGGGTCAGCTTGAGCACGTCCATCTGCAGCGCGTGCACGCGTTGGGTCGCGCGTTCGGCCTGCTGACGCAATTCGGCGAGTTGCTGGGCCGCCTGAGTGTGGGCGGCTTCGGCGCGGATCACGGCGGTTCGCGCCTCGTCGGCGAGCAGCGCCTGGGCGCGCAGTTGAAGCGTGAGGTTTTCGATTTCCTGCTGGCGCGCCAGCATGCCGGCCTGTTCGGAATCGGCGGCATACAACTGCACGCCGACGCGCGTGACCATATGGCCCGCCTTCACCACGAACACGCCGCCTTCAGGCAGTTGCGCGCGCTGCGCGAGTCCGCCAGCCAGGTCATCAGCCACGAAGGTCGTGCCGAGCCATTCGTTGAGGACGGCGCGCAGGCCGGCGTCGTCGATACGCACAAGCGAGAGCAGCGGCGTGAGGCCGGCAGGCGCAGCGGGCGTCGCCCCCGCGAGCGGCGGTGCATAGAACGCCAGCTTGGCCGGCGGCGCGTCGCTGGCGAACGCCTTCACCCAGTCGAGATTCGATACTTCGAGGGCCGCCAGGCGCTCGCGCAGCACGGCTTCGAGCGCGGTTTCCCAACCGGCTTCGACGTGCAGCTTCTTCCACAGACGCGGCAGCGAATCCAGTTCGTGACGCTCGAGCCACGGCTGGATCTTGCCTTCGGTCTGGACGTTTTCCTGCAGTTGCTTGAGCGCCGCAAGACGGGCTTCGAGCTGATGGGTCTGCGCGCTTTCGGCATTGACGCGATCGTGCGCGGCGCGGCGCTCCGCGTCCAGGCGCGGTACGTTTTCCTGCGCATCGGCCAGACGATCCTGCGCGTCGCGCTGGATCTCTTCCTGTTCCGCGAGCTGCATGCGCAGCTCTTCGAGCTGCACTTCGTCCGGTGCATCGAGGCCGCCCGCTTCCGACTTCAGGCGCTCTTCACGCTGCTGGAGTTGCTGAAGCATCTGGTCGGCGTTGCGCTGATGCGCGGCTTCCAGCTTGATCGACTGTTCGGTGCGCGCGATGCCGGCGCGCTCTTCATTGAGCTGCGACTGCGCATCGCGCCAGCGATTTTCGAGCGCGGGCAGCGCTTCCTGCTTTGCAGCCGCTTCCTCCTCAGCGACGGCCGCTTTTTCGTCGCCCATCGCCAGTTGTTCTTCGGCGTCCTCGATGTCGTCCTGGGCTTTCTGCGCCTGCACCTGCCACTGTTCACGCTGCGCAGTGAGCGCAGCGATCTGCGCCTGCACGCGGTTGCGCGATTCGACGATGAACTTGATTTCGGCTTCGAGGCGGCTGACTTCGGCATTCGCTTCGTAGAGCGAGCCCTGCGCGCCCTGCATGGCGTCGCTGGCCGAATAATGCGCCACCCGCAGCATTTCGAGCTGCGCCTCGACTTCGCGCAACTGCGCCGTATGGCGTTCGAGGTCGATCTGCGCCTGCTCGATCGCGCGTTGCTGGCGTTGCTGTTCAGCCGCCGCTTCGGTCTTGCGCAGCAGCCACAGCAGGCGCTGCTTTTCTTCGCCGTCGCTCTGCAGTTCGCGAAAACGCGTCGCCACCACCGCCTGGCCTTCGAGCTTTTCGAGGTTGGTCGACAGTTCGCGCACGATGTCTTCCACGCGGGTCAGATTCTCGCGCGTGTCGTGCAGACGGTTTTCGGTTTCGCGGCGGCGTTCCTTGTACTTGGAAACACCCGCAGCTTCTTCGAGGAACACGCGCAGCTCTTCGGGCTTGGCCTCGATGATGCGTGCGATCATGCCCTGCCCGATGATTGCGTAGGCGCGCGGGCCCAGACCCGTGCCGAGGAAGATGTCCTGAATGTCGCGGCGGCGCGCCGGCAGATTGTTGATGTAGTAGCTGGAGGTGCCGTCGCGCGTGAGCACGCGCTTGACGGCGATTTCCGCATACTGGCCCCACTGGCCGGCGGCGCGGCCGTCCGCGTTGTCGAACACCAGTTCGACGCTGGCGCGGCTACCGGGCTTGCGCGCCGTGGAGCCGTTGAAGATGACGTCCTGCATCGACTCGCCGCGCAGTTCGGAAGCGCGGGATTCGCCGAGCACCCAGCGCACGGCGTCGATGATGTTCGATTTGCCACAGCCATTCGGCCCGACCACTCCGACGAGTTGGCCCGGGACCTGAAAATGCGTGGGATCGACGAATGATTTGAAGCCAGCGAGTTTAATCGAGGTCAGACGCACGGCGATATCGCTGTTGTAATAGGGAGAGTGAACGGGACCGCCCGCGCCACTGGTCGCTGGCCGCGCGTCGTCGACCAGGGCTGAGGTCGCACGACGGCGCGGCGCGCCGCATCAGGCATACATCAAGTATCTCGGGCAGCCGCCACGGCTCGCCGCACCACGCGCTTCATACACTTGCTTGCGCGAACCGGCCGGCGAGGATCAGCGGCAATCATACCATCGCACGCGAGCCATTCTGCCCGCTATGCGGACTCGCACCGGGCGTCGCGCTGTCTTTCGCGGCGCTTTCGGGTGCATCGGCGCTCTGGTCGGCGTCCGGGTGGGTGTTGACGTCGCTTTTTGGGTGGTCGCTTGCGGGGTCGCGATCTTGTCCGTCGTGACCATCTTCGTCGATGCGGCTGGTCTGGGCGTGTGCGATCGCGCTGGCATCGGCGCTTTCGTGCGCGGCATGGCCGGTGTGGGCGTCGTCACGCTTTTGCGTGCGGTGCACCCAGCTCGACAGCAGCGAAGCCAGCACGATGCACGCTCCGCCCGCCCATTCGCGCGGCCCCGGCGTCTCGCCCGCGAGCAGCCACGACGACAGCGCCGTCACGACGATCTCGAACAGCATGATGATCGACGCGCGGTTCGCGGGCACGCGCGCAAGACCATATTGCACGAGCATATTGTTCGAGCTGAGCAACAGGCCGAGCACCAGGACCAGCAGCACGACGCGCGCCACCGGTTCGCCCGCGTGGAGCACCGGCAGCGGCTCGAAGCACGATGCCAGCGCGCCGAAAATCGCCGCGCCGCCAAAGATCACAGCCGTACGCATTTCCGGTTTCATCTGCGGCAGGACGCGGCTCGTCTTCACGACCAGCACGTTGCTCATCGCGAAACCCATACCGGCAATCAGCCCGGCCCATTCCGCCGCACTGCCCGGCAAGGGCACGCCGAGCTTCGGCGACCACAGCATCATCACCGCGCCCAGCAACGACAGCCCGGCCAGCGCCGCGCCCGACCACGACAGGCGTTCATGCAGGATGAAATGCGCGAAGATCGCGGTCCATGCGGGGGTGAGATAGAAGAGCAACAGCACGCGCATGACTTCGCCGTGGATCGCGCCCCACACGAAGCCGATATTGGTCACGCCCGCGGCAAGCCCCAGCATCGGCAGAATCCAGTGCCAGCGCACCGTGGCAATCGAGCGGCGGCGCAACAGCAGCACGAACAGGCAGCCTGCCGCGCTGGTGGCCGCGCCCGCGGCCGTGCCGGTCAGGCCGAAGCTGGCGAGCGTGCGCAGCGGATACCAGATCACGCCCCACACGGAAGCGCCGATCAGGATGGCGAGCGTGGGCCAGCCGGCCTTCAGGTTGGCGTTCATGGCGCTGGCCGCGCGGTGAAGATCGCCATCAGCGGCGTCCCGTGCACAGATTGCATGTCTCTCCTTTTTGTCCCTGTGGCCCATGTTCCCCCTGCCGCACCCGCCTGGCGGGGCGGCAACGTCCGGACGACGCCACGTTATAATTCACGTTTTTCCAGCCACAGCAGCCGCGCCGCGACCATTTTTGGCCCCGCAGCGCCCGCGCCGATGCGCGATATTGCGCTGCCTCGCTGTTCATCCGTTTGTCCATCCGTCTTTCGCGTCCGCCCGCCAAGCCAGTGAATCCGCTACTCGACACCCTCCAGTCCTATCCCTTCGAAAAGCTGCGCGTGCTCTTCAAGGACGTCACGCCGACCGCCGGCCTGCGCCACATCAGCTTCGGCATCGGCGAGCCGAAACATCCGACGCCCGCGCTGATCCGCGACGCCATCGTCGCCTCGCTCGACGGCCTGTCGGTGTATCCGGCCACGGGCGGCACGCCCGCGCTGCGCGAAGCGATCGCGAAATGGGTGACCGAGCGCTACGATCTGCCGGCGATCGATCCGAACACCCAGGTGCTGCCGGTGTCGGGTTCGCGCGAGGCGCTGTTCGCGCTCGCCCAGGCGGTGGTGGATCCGACGGCAGGCGCGAAGGACCCGGCGAAGCGGGCGATCGTACTCTGCCCGAATCCGTTCTACCAGATCTATGAAGGCGCCGCGCTGCTCGCGGGCGGCGAACCGTACTTCGTGAATAGCGATCCGGCCCGCAACTTCGCCTGCGATTACTCGCAGGTCCCCGAAGAAGTCTGGGCGCGCACCCAGCTGCTGTTCGTCTGCTCGCCGGGCAACCCGACGGGCGCGGTGCTCACGCTCGACGACTGGCGCGAACTGTTCGCCCTGTCCGACCGTTACGGCTTCGTGATCGCGTCCGACGAATGCTATTCGGAGATCTATTTCGACGAGTCCAAGCCGCCGCTGGGCGGTCTGGAAGCCGCGCACCTGCTGGGCCGCGGCTTCGAGCGCCTCGTCATGCTGTCGAGCCTGTCCAAGCGCTCGAACGCGCCGGGCATGCGCTCGGGCTTCGTCGCGGGCGACGCGGCCATCCTCAAGCAATTCCTGCTTTATCGCACGTATCACGGGTCGGCGATGTCGCCGGTCTGGCAATCGGCTAGCATCGCGGCCTGGGGCGACGAAGCCCACGTGCGCGAGAACCGTGCGCAGTACGTGCAGAAGTTCGCAACCGTCACGCCGATGCTCGCCGAGGTACTGGACGTGAAGCTGCCCGACGCGGCGTTCTATCTCTGGGCCAACGTCGCGCGCACCGGCCTCACGGACGCCGCGTTCGCCCAGCGCCTCTACGCCGACTATAATGTGACCGTTCTGCCGGGCTCGTTCCTCGCGCGCGAAGCGCACGGCACGAATCCCGGCGCCGGTTTTGTCCGCCTCGCACTCGTCGCCGACGTCGCGGAGTGCATCGAGGGCGCGCAGCGTATCGTCGACTTCTGCCGCTCGCTCGAAGGCAACAGCAGCCAAAAGCCGCTCTAACCGTTCCCCGCACGCGCGCTACGCCGCGCGTGCCACGCTTTGCCGATCGCGCCCCTGCGGCGCGCTTTTTCACCGAACTCTCTCGAAATCACCACCATGTCGCAACAACTTCAGCAGATCATCGACACCGCCTGGGAAAACCGCGCCGACTTCTCGCCCAAGTCCGCGCCGAACGACGTGCGCGAAGCCGTCTCCCACGTCATCGCCGAGCTGGACAAGGGTGCCCTGCGCTGCGCCGAAAAGAAGGACGGCGACTGGGTCGTCAACCAGTGGGTGAAAAAGGCCGTGCTGCTGTCGTTCCGCCTGGAAGACAACGCGCCCATGGGCGCCGGCGGCTTCACGCAGTTCTACGACAAGGTGCCCTCGAAGTTCGCCGACTACACGGCTGAAGACTTCGCCGCAGGCGGCTTCCGCGTCGTGCCGCCGGCCATCGCGCGCCGCGGCTCGTTCATCGGCAAGAATGTCGTGCTGATGCCGTCGTACACCAACATCGGCGCATACGTTGACGAAGGCACCATGGTCGACACGTGGGCGACCGTCGGTTCGTGCGCGCAGATCGGCAAGAACGTGCACCTTTCGGGTGGCGTGGGTATCGGCGGCGTGCTCGAGCCGCTGCAGGCCAACCCGGTCATCATCGAAGACAACTGCTTCATCGGCGCGCGCTCGGAAGTCGTGGAAGGCGTGATCGTCGAAGAAAACTCGGTCATTTCGATGGGCGTGTACCTCGGCCAGTCGACCAAGATCTATGACCGCGAAACCGGCGAAATCTCGTACGGCCGCATTCCGGCTGGCTCGGTCGTGGTGGCCGGCAACCTGCCGTCGAAGGACGGTTCGCACAGCCTGTACTGCGCCGTGATCGTCAAGAAGGTCGACGCCAAGACGCGCGCCAAGGTCGGCCTGAACGAGCTGCTGCGAGGCGACTGATGGCGAAGGCCGCAAAGACTGTCGTCGTGTACGGCATTCCGAACTGCGACTCCGTGAAGAAGGCCCGCGTGTGGCTGGAAGAACACGGCGTCGAGTTCGAGTTTTACGACTTCAAGAAGGCCGGCGTGTCGAATGCGCTGGTGCAGGACTGGCTCAAGGACGTGTCGCTCGATCAGCTGATCAACAAGCGCGGCACGACCTGGCGCGGTCTTTCCGAAGTGCACAAGGCCGAAGCCGACTCGACCGCCGGCGCAATCGCGTTGATGAGCCATAAGCCGTCGATCATCAAGCGTCCGGTCATCGTCGTGAACGGCCGCGTGAAGGCGCTTGGCTTTGCCGCCGAGCAGCTCGAAACGATTTTTGCCTGAGTTTTGCCCGTAATTCAGGCGTGAGCCCGGTGCGCGTTCTGCGCGCGCCAAAACCCACGCCGTCACAAGCTGTTGCCGGCCCCTGATCCATCAGCGGTGCCGGCATTTTCATTTGCAACCGGTCCATCCATGTCCGCCACCCTCGCCCTTACCGAAGCCCTGATCGCGCGCGCGTCCGTGACGCCCGACGACCAGCACTGCCAGCGCATCATGACCGAACGCCTCAGCGCGCTCGGCTTCGCGTGCGAAACGATCGAATCCAACGGCGTGACCAACCTGTGGGCCGTCAAACGCGGCGCGGCCGGCACCGAAGGCCCGCTGCTCGCTTTCGCGGGCCACACCGACGTCGTGCCGACCGGTCCGCTCGAACAATGGAGCTCGCCGCCGTTCGAGCCCGCGCACCGCGACGGCGTACTCTACGGCCGTGGCGCCGCTGATATGAAAACCTCGCTGGCCGCCTTCGTGGTGGCGAGCGAAGAGTTCGTCGCCGCCCATCCGCAGCATCGCGGCGCCATCGCGTTCCTGATTACCAGCGACGAGGAAGGCCCCGCCACCGACGGCACCGTGAAGGTGGTCGAAGCCCTGCAGGCACGCGGCGAGAAAATGGATTACTGCATCGTGGGCGAACCGACTTCGTCGGCGACGTTGGGCGACTGCGTGAAGAACGGCCGCCGCGGCTCGATGTCGGGCAAGCTCGTCGTCAAGGGCGTGCAAGGGCACATCGCCTACCCGCATCTGGCGAAGAATCCGGTGCACCTGCTCGCGCCGGCGCTGGCCGAACTCGTCGCCGAAAAATGGGACGACGGCAACGAATACTTCCCGCCCACCACCTGGCAGGTGTCGAACCTGCACAGCGGTACGGGCGCAAGCAACGTGATCCCCGGCCACGCCGACGTGCTGTTCAACTTCCGCTTCTCGACCGCGAGCACGGTTGAAGGCCTGCAGGCGCGCGTGCACGCGATCCTCGACAAGCATGGTCTCGAATACGATCTGACCTGGAGCGTGAGCGGCCTGCCCTTCCTTACGCCACGCGGCGCGCTCTCGAACGCGCTCGAAAAGGCCATCCTCGACGAGACCGGCGTGACCACCGAACTGTCCACCACGGGCGGCACCTCGGATGGCCGCTTCATCGCGCGCATGTGCGAACAGGTGGTCGAATTCGGGCCGCCCAACGGCAGCATCCACAAGATCGATGAACATATCGAAGTGAAGTTCATCGACCCGCTCAAGAACGTGTACCGCCGCGTGCTCGAACAACTGATCGCGTAAGCGCCGCACGCGCTCACGCTGGAGTCCACACTATGACCCATCCGCTTTCCACGACGTTTTCCACTGTGCGCGATCTGCTGCGCTACGGCGTCACGCGCTTCACCGCCGCGCAGCTCGCGTTCGGCCACGGCTCGAGCAACGCCTACGACGAAGCCGCGTATCTGATCCTGCACTCGCTGAATCTGCCGCTCGACCTGCTCGACCCGTTCCTCGACGCGCGCCTCGCGCCCGAAGAAGTCGACAAGGTGCTGGCCGTGATCGAGCGCCGCGCCAATGATCGCGTGCCCGCCGCCTACATCACACAGGAAGCGTGGATGCACGGCCTGCGCTTCTACGTGGACGAGCGCGTGATCGTGCCGCGTTCGTTCATCGGCGAGCTGCTCGCGGACGGCCTGCAGCCGTACGTGGAAGATCCCGAACAGGTCACCGCCGTGCTCGAACTCTGCACGGGATCGGCAAGCCTGGCGATTCTGGCCGCGCACGCCTTCCCGAACGCCGATATCGACGCCGTCGATCTGTCCGCGCCCGCGCTCGAAGTGGCGAAGCGCAACGTGCACGAACACGAACTGGACGATCGCGTCGCGCTGTTCGAAGGCGATCTGTACGCGCCGCTGCCCGAGCGCCGCTACGACGTCATCATCACCAACCCGCCGTACGTGAACGCGGGTTCGATGCAGGCGCTGCCGCCCGAATACCGTCACGAGCCGGAAATGGCGCTCGCAGGCGGCGAGGACGGTATGGACATCGTGCGCCGGATCATCAAGGAAGCGCGTAACTGGATTACCGACAACGGCGTGCTCGTGGTCGAGATCGGCAACGAGCGTGAGAACGTTGAAGCCGCGTTTGGCGGCCTCGATCTCGTCTGGCTCTCGACCAGCGCCGGCGACGATCAGGTGTTCCTGATCCAGGCCTGCGATCTGCCGGTCTAAAGCAACCCGCCACCACCCGCCTACGGCCCGCCAGCGGCCAGCACGGACACTCGCGCGTCGCCCCACGGCGCGCGAGTTCGACGCAAACGCACAAGCCCGCCAGGCTAGCGGGATCGCCCCCATTGCGCGGGCTTCGGTAAGATGGACGCTTCCCGGCGCACACCCGCCGCCCGGCTTCAGGAGCGTCCCGCGTCTTTATGCGATTCGACTGGTCAACCCTCGGCACCCTGCTCGCCATCGTCCATCTGCTCGGACTGATCGCAGCGTGCCACGCCATCCTCGTTACCCGCACCTCGCAAGGCGCCATCGCGTGGGCTGTCTCGCTCGCGACGATGCCGTACCTCACGCTCATTCCCTATCTGTTCCTTGGCCGCAGCAAGTTCGCCGGTTACGCGGACGCACGGCGGCTACGCAACGAAACGCTGCGCTCGCGCGCACGCGCTCCGGATCTCGGGCAGCTCGGCAGCGAGTCCGGCGACCGGCTGGCCAACGAAGCGCAATGGCCAGCGGACGCGCTCAGTCCACGCGTAATCCGCACGCTCTCGCACCTGGGCGGCATGCCGCTCGTGCCCGGCAACGCGGTGCGCACGCTCGTGAACGGCGAGGCGACGTTTGCCGCGATCTTCGACGCCATCGAGCAGGCCCGTCAGTACGTGATCGTGCAGTTCTTCATCGTGCGCGCGGATGCCTTGGGCGACATGCTCAAGGACCTGCTGCTCGCCTGCACGGCGCGCGGCGTGCGCGTGCATTTTCTCTACGACAGCATCGGCAGCTTCGATCTGCCCGCCAGCTACGTGAACGCATTGCGCGCGGGCGGCGTGGAAGTGCATCCGTTCTCGGCAAAGCGACGCTTCGTCAACCGCTTCCAGCTCAACTTCCGCAACCACCGCAAGATCGTGGTGGTGGACGGCGAGCGCGCGTTCGTGGGCGGTCACAACGTAGGCGTGGAATACCTGGGCGCCAAGCCACCGCTTTCGCCGTGGCGCGACACGCATATCGAGGTGCGCGGCCCGGTGGTGGCCAACATCCAGTTCGCTTTCACCGAGGACTGGTACTGGGTCACGCAGGAACTGCCGGGCAGCGAGCCGCCCGCACTCAAGCCGCTCGACGGCGACGACATGGCCTGCCTCGTGATGCCCACCGGCCCCGCCGATCGTCAGGAAACCTGTTCGCTCTTTTTCGTCGAAGCGATCAACGCTGCCAACACGCGCATCTGGATCACCACGCCCTATCTGGTGCCCGATTCCGCCGTGCTGGCCGCCCTGCGTCTGGCCGCGCTGCGCGGCGTGGACGTGCGCATCCTGATCCCGAGCCGCCGCGATCATTACGTGGTGTTCGAAGCCTCGACGCTGTACGCCTACGACGCCGTGCGCGCGGGCATCCGCATCTTCCGCTACCAGCCGGGCTTCCTGCACCAGAAGGTCGTGCTGATCGACGATACGGCCGCAGCCATCGGCAGCGCGAACCTGGACAACCGGTCGTTCCGCCTGAACTTCGAAATCATGGTTCTCACCGTCCACGCGGGCTTCGCATCAGAAGTCGAGGCGATGCTGCTGCGCGACTTCGAAGCGAGCGTGGAAATCGATCGCAGCGAATACCGCGACGCGCCCGCCTGGCGCAAGATCGCGATGCACGTCGCGCGCCTGTTCGCGCCGATTCTCTGAGCGTCGGGCTTTGCGTGATCCTGCGCGTTACAGCAGCTTTTCGATATCGGCGGCGATCGCATCGGGCTTCGTGACCGGCGCATAGCGCTTGACGACTTTGCCGCTGCGATCGACCAGAAACTTCGTGAAATTCCACTTGATGCGCTCGAGCCCGAGCAGCCCCGGCGCTTCGCCCGTGAGCCAGTTGTAGAGCGGATGCGCGTTTGCGCCGTTAACGTCGATTTTCTCGAACATCGGAAACGTCACGCCGAAGTTCTTCTCGCAGAACGCGCCGATCTGGGTGGCGTCACCCGGTTCCTGCTTGCCGAACTGGTTGCACGGAAAGCCAAGCACCGCGAGACCGCGCGTGCCGTACTGGTCGTGGAGCTTCTGCAGCCCCGCGTACTGCGGCGTGAAACCGCATTCACTCGCGGTGTTGACGATCAGCAGGACCTTGCCCGCGTATTGCTCAAGGCTTACCGGCGCGCCGCCGCCAAGCGGTTGCGCCGTGAACGAATAAACCGTGGTCATCTGGCTCCTCCCCAAGAAAAGCGCCAGTCTACGTGAGAAACCGTCGTGCCCGCACCCTGGCCAGATGGCTAGCGCACCACGGCCAGAAGCGTCGCGAATCCGCAGCAACCGCACACTAGCCGTTCGGTCGATGCCGGCCAGGGCGCGCGGCAGTCTAAAATAGCGCTTTACGTTTTATCCGCGGTTTTCGCCGCGCCCGCGCTCCCGTGATCCGCTTCAATCAATTCAGCCTTGCCCGCGGTACCAAGCCGCTTTTCGAGCAGACCTCCTTCACCCTCAATCCGGGCGAAAAAGTCGGTCTCATCGGCGCGAACGGGGCCGGCAAATCCACGCTGTTCGCCGTGCTGCGCGGCCAGTTGCACGCGGACGCCGGCGACTTCTCAATGCCGCCGTCGTGGACAATCGCGCACGTCGCGCAGGAAACCCCTGCCGTCGACAAGAACGCGCTCGACTACACCCTGGACGGCGACGCTCCGCTGCGCGAGATCGAGGCCCGTATCGCTGCTGCCTCCGCGGCGCATGACGGCGCGGCGGAGGCCGAAGCGCACGCCGCTTTCGCCGACGCCGACGGCTACACCGCACCCGCGCGCGCAGAAGCCCTGCTGCTGGGTCTGGGCTTCACGATGGACCAGACGCGCCAGCCGGTCGCGAGCTTCTCAGGCGGCTGGCGCATGCGCCTGAACCTCGCCCAGGCGCTGATGTGCCGCTCCGACCTGCTGCTGCTCGACGAACCCACGAACCACCTGGATCTGGACGCCATCGTCTGGCTCGAAGACTGGCTGCACCGCTATCCCGGCACGCTCGTCGTGATCTCGCAC
Organism: Paraburkholderia sp.; assembly: GCF_035948235.1. Taxonomy (GTDB): domain Bacteria; phylum Pseudomonadota; class Gammaproteobacteria; order Burkholderiales; family Burkholderiaceae; genus Paraburkholderia. The sequence continues at coordinate 18,499 of NZ_DASZJJ010000287.1, forward strand.
GACCGCGAATTCCTCGACTCGGTCTGTAACGTCACGCTGCATCTGGAAAACCAGCAGATCAAGCGCTACGGCGGCAACTACTCGCAGTTCGAAATCCTGCGCGCGCAGCAGATCGCGCTCCAGCAAAGCGCCTACGAGAAGCAGCAGCGCACCGTCGCGCACCTGCAAAGCTTTATCGACCGCTTCAAGGCTCAGGCCACCAAGGCGCGTCAGGCGCAAAGCCGCGTCAAGGCGCTGGAAAAGATGGAGCTGATCGCGCCTGCGCACGCCAGCTCGCCCTTCACGTTCGAATTCCGTACGCCCGATTCAGCGCCCAATCCCATGCTGGTGATGGACCGCGTGCGCTGCGGCTACCGTGCCGACGACGGCAGCGAAACGCCCATTGTCGAAGGCGTCGCACTCTCGATCCAGAACGGCCAGCGCATCGGCCTGCTGGGCGCGAACGGTCAGGGCAAATCCACCCTGATCAAGACGCTCGCCGCCACGCTCGCGCCGCTTTCCGGCGATGTGCGTACGGGCAAGGGCCTGCAGATCGGCTATTTCGCCCAGCATCAGCTCGAAACGCTGCGTCCGGACGACACGCCGCTGCAGCATCTCGCGCGCCTTGCGCCCGACACGCGCGAGCAGGAGCTGCGCGACTTCCTGGGCGGCTTCAATTTCCCCGGCGAAATGGCCACGGCGCCCATCGCGCCGTTCTCCGGCGGCGAAAAGGCGCGCCTCGCGCTTGCGCTCATCATCTGGCAGAAGCCCAATCTGCTGCTGCTGGACGAGCCGACGAACCACCTGGATCTTGAAACGCGTCACGCGCTCACCATGGCGCTGGCGCAGTTCGAAGGCACACTGATTCTGGTCTCGCACGACCGGCATCTGCTGCGCGCCACCACCGACCAGTTCATGCTGGTCGCGAAGCACCGCCTGCAGCCCTTCGACGGCGATCTGGACGACTACCGCGACTGGCTGCTCCAGCACGCCGCGGAACAACGCGCGGCGATCAAGGCGGCGGCGACCAGCGGCACGGCGAATGCGGCAAGCGCCGCAAGTGCCGACGACGGCGTCAACCGCAAGGAGCAACGCCGCCAGGAAGCGGAAACGCGCCAGCGTCTTGGACACCTGAAAAAGCCCTTGCAGCAGAAGATCGCCAAAATCGAAAAAGAGATGGACGCGCTCAACGCGGAAAAGGGCACACTGGACGCTTACGTCGCCGATCCGGCCAGCTACGAGCCTGCGCAAAAGAGCAAGCTGACCGAGTCGATCCGCCGTCAGGCCGAAGTCCAGGCTCGCCTGGAAGCGCTGGAAGCCGACTGGCTCGAAGCGCACGAGGAACTCGAACAGATCGGCTGATGCGCATCGTGCCCGTCGTTTCTCTTTAACTCAGGTCCACGCCAGCCAGCGCTATCGTCAGGAGCCATCCTAGTGTCGACACCCGCCGCATTGCAGGGCCTACGCGTTCTCGATCTGACCCGGCTTTTGCCGGGGCCCGTAGCCACGTTGCGCCTCGCCGAAATGGGCGCGGACGTGCTCAAGATCGAGCCGCCCGGCGCCGGCGACGCGGCGCGCACGATGATGCAGAATTCCGCCGATGAACTCGCGGGGCGCCCTGGCGCGTTCTATCGGCTCGTCAACCGGGGCAAGCGCGAGACGCGGCTGGACCTGAAGTCCGAAAGCGGACGCGCGGTGCTGCTCGCGCTCGCACGCGACGCAGACGTGCTGGTCGAGAGTTTCCGCCCCGGCGTGATGGAGCGGCTGGGCGTCGGCTATGAAACGCTGCGCGCGGCCAATCCCAAGCTCGTCTATTGCGCGATCACGGGCTATGGCGCGAGCGGTCCGTTTGCCGAGCGCGCGGGCCACGATCTGAACTATGTCGCGTATGCCGGCGTACTCGACCAGATCGCCACGCGCGACGGCGCCCCTGTGCTGCCGAACTTCCAGATCGCCGATCTGCTGGGCGGCGCGCTGTCGGCCGTCACCCAGATCCTCGCGGCGCTCTGGCACGTCTCGCGCGGCGGCGAAGGCCGTTTCGTCGATATCTCGATGGCGCGCGAATCGCACGTCAACAACGTGGTCGCCCAGGTCGCGCTCGCCAACGACGACGCAGCGGCGCTGCAGCCCGGCGGCGGACTGCTCAACGGTGGCGTGCCCTGCTACAACCTCTACCGCACCCAGGACGATCGCTGGCTCGCGGTCGGCGCGCTCGAACTCAAGTTCTGGCAGGCGCTGTGCACGGCGCTCGGCCGCGAGGACTGGGCGCAGCGTCACTGGAGCCTCGGCCAGGCGGTCGGCGGCTCCGACGCGGCTTCGCTCACGCGCGAGTTGGGCGCGCTGATCGCGTCGGAGACGCTGCAAACCTGGATCGACAGGCTCGAAGTGATCGACTGCTGCGTCTCGCCCGTGCTGAAACCCGGCGAAGCCGCCAACCATCCGCTCTTCAATGCCGACGTACTTCAGGCGCTGCTCGACGATATCGAGGCACAGCGCGAGGCACAGCACAAAGCCGCGACGCAACCGCCGCCAAACGTCGCGCGCCTGCCCATGGGCGCCGCGCCCGCAGCCCCCGCCGTGTCGCCGACCAGCTCGCATCCGAGCGCCGGTCAAGCCGGCAAGAAGCCGTTCAACTATGGCCCGTGGGGCTAAAACAGCAATGGGCGCACCGGGCGCCCATTGTCTCTGTTGCTGAAGTTGCTGAAATGACCGATAAAGGCCGCGCGTGACTAGCGTCGCGGCAAGGTCTGGCGCGGTGCGCGCTCGTCGTCGTAGAGCACGTGCTTGCGGCCTTCGACATGGTGAGCGATGGTGCTGCGCACCTGCGCGGCCGTCACATTGCCGGCCACCACCTGCCGCGAAATGCGGCCGTCGCCGTCGATCCACTCGACGATACGGCAACTGCTGCCCCAAGGCTGCATGAGCGGCTCGGAGACCCGGCAGCCGCGCACGACGATCGAACTGGCGCTCGTAAACGTTTCTGTCTGTTTCAAAGTCGCTATCCTTTCCGCTGGATGCGGGGTTGCTCAACGGGGCAAGGATAGGGAAATCGCAAAACTTTCTGGTTACAGCACGCGCCAGGGTTGTTACTAATCATTACGCGCCAGAGCGCGCCTGTACGCGGCGCGTGAGGCGGTAAATTTGCCGTTATTCAAACTCGCGCACGCGGTCGATGGCCTCTTCGATCCGCTCCACCGCGATCACGTTCAAACCTTCGATCGGCTGTTTTGGCGCATTGGCGCGGGGAATCAGCGCGCAGGTAAAACCGAGCTTCGCCGCTTCCTTCAGGCGATCCTGACCGCGCGGCGAGGGTCGGATCTCGCCTGCGAGGCCCACTTCGCCAAAAACGATCAGACCCTTGGGCAACGCCTTGTTACGCATCGACGAATGAATGGAAAGCAGCACGGCCAGGTCGGCGGCCGGTTCGGTGATCTTGACGCCACCCACGGCGTTGAGGAACACGTCCTGATCGAAGCAGCCGATACCCGCGTGGCGGTGCAGCACCGCCAGCAGCAGCGCGAGCCGGTTTTGTTCGAGACCAACCGCCAGGCGGCGTGGGTTGGGCACCTGCGCCGTATCGACGAGCGCCTGCACTTCCACCAGCAGCGGGCGCGAGCCTTCCTGCGTCACCATCACACAGGAGCCAGGCACGCTCTGCTCGTGTTGCGACAGAAAGAGTGCGGAAGGATTCGCGACGCCGCGTAAGCCTTTTTCCGTCATCGCGAACACGCCCAGTTCGTTGACCGCGCCAAAGCGGTTCTTGAACGCGCGCACCAGACGGAACGACGAATGCGTATCGCCTTCGAAGTACAGCACCGTATCGACGATGTGTTCGAGCACGCGCGGGCCCGCGAGGTTGCCCTCCTTCGTCACGTGTCCGACCATGATGATCGACGTGCCCGATTGCTTGGCGATACGCGTAAGCTGCGCGGCGCATTCGCGCACCTGTGCAACCGAACCGGGCGCGGACGTCAGCGCTTCGGAATAGATGGTCTGGATCGAGTCGATCACGGCCACATCCGGCTTTTCGGCCTCGATGGTCGCCTGAATCTTTTCGAGCTGGATTTCGGCGAGCAGCTGGAGGTCGTTCATCTTCGAGCCCTTCTCGAGCAGCCCAAGACGTTGCGCGCGCAACGCAATCTGCGCGGCCGATTCTTCACCGCTCACGTAGAGCGAGCGGCGGTCAGCGGCGATTTCGGCGAGCGACTGCAGCAGCAGCGTCGATTTGCCGATACCGGGGTCTCCGCCGATCAGCACCACCCCGCCCGCAACGAGACCACCGCCCAGCACGCGATCGAACTCGCCGATGCCCGAAGTGAAACGCGGCACGTCCGAGGCTTCGATATCGGCCAGACGCCGCACCGGCGCGCTCTTGGCGAGCGCCTGGAAGCGGTGGTTGCCGCCCGTCGGCTCCGCGACGCTTTCCACCAGCGTGTTCCACGCGTTACAGGCGGGACATTGTCCTTGCCACTTGTGCGCCTGCCCGCCGCATTCGGTACAGATATAGACCGTCTTCGCCTTCGCCATGCTTGTTGTCGTACCGGGTTTTTGCGCGCGCGTGGGCGCGCTTGTCTGAAGATTGCTCGGAGGGAGTTCGGTGAGCTTACGCGTCTTTATTCTGCGCGCACCGGCACGCGCGGCGCGACCGCGCACATCAGCTCATAGCCGATGGTGCCGCACGACGCCGCCACTTCGTCGATCGGCAGATTCGCGCCCCACAACTCCACGCGCGTGCCCATACCCGCATTGGGCACCGGCGTGAGATCGACGGTGATCATATCCATCGACACGCGTCCGACAATGCGCGTACGCACGCCGTCGACGATCACGGGCGTGCCTTCGGGCGCGATGCGCGGATAGCCGTCCGCGTAGCCGCACGCAACCACGCCGATACGCATCGCCTTGCGCGCCGTGAAGGTCGAGCCGTAGCCGACGGTCTGCCCTTCGGCCACCGTCTGCGTGCCGATGATCTCCGAGGCGAGCGTCATGGCCGGCTGCAGCCCCGTGCCGTCGAGCGCCGACGCCACGCCCGAGGGCGACGCGCCATACAGAATGATGCCAGGGCGCACCCAGTCGAAATGCGACGACGGATGCCAGAGCGTGGCCGCCGAATTCGCGAGGCTGCGCGCGCCCGCGATGCCTTGTGCGCCGCGCTCGAAGGCGGCCATCTGTTCGGCGATGCCGCGCGGCGCGTCGGCGTCCGAAAAGTGCGTCATCAGCGTGATCTGGCCAATGCCGGGACAGGCGCGCGCGCGCTCCCATGCCGCACGGTATTTCTCGGGCGAGTAGCCGAGCCGGTTCATGCCGCTATTCATCTTGAGCTGCACGTTGACCGGCTTCGAAAGACGCGCCATTTCGAGCATGCGCATCTGTTCGTCGCAATGCACGACCGTCGTGAGGCTATAACGGTCGATCACGTCGATATCGGTGGGACGGAAAAAGCCTTCGAGCAGCAGGATCGGGCCGGCCCAGCCCAGCTCGCGAAGCTTGGCCGCCTCTTCGAGGTCGAGCAGGCCGAAGCCGTCGGTGGCGCGCAGGCCCGGAAAAGCGCGGGCGAGCCCGTGCCCGTAGGCGTTGGCCTTGACCACGGCCCAGATTTTCGACTTCG
>NZ_DASZJJ010000288.1:0-19426 GCF_035948235.1 Paraburkholderia sp.
GACTGTTCGCCTGACTGTGTAGTTGCCGCGGTTTCGAAATCGGGATCGACCGGGCCGACTAACGGAGTCAACCAAGCCCAGTCGTTGGGTACTGGCTCCAGAATCACCGCGGCACCGTGGCGGCGAATCCGGACTTCCGCCGTGTCGAAGCGAAAGTCTTTGGGCAATCGAACGGCTTGCGAGCCGCCATGCTTGAAGATTTTTGCGGTATCCATGCGCACCTTATTTCGTATCTACAAAACGTAGATATGCTACCGTAATCCGTGCCCTCGCGCGCGTAACGGCGAGCCAGATCTGCGCCCGATCAACTCCGCTGCCCAAACATCATCTGCCGGGCCAGCGCCGACTTCACCGGCGGCACAAATTCCAGCGCCGTCAGCGCGAGGCCGCGCAACGTTCCGAGCGCTGGGAAATCCACCGTGAACAGACGCGCGAGCGTGTCCGTCACGCCAATCGTCATGCGGCGGTCGAAAGCGCGACGGCCCGCGAAATCGGCGAGCGCGAGCGGCGTTGCGCCGTGCTGGGCGAGGGCGTCGGCCAGTGCGTGGGCGTCGCGCAGGCCGAGATTCAGCCCCTGGCCAGCCACCGGATGCAGCGTCTGCGCCGCGTTGCCGACCGCGGCGATGCGGCCTTGTCCCGACACCAGCGTATCGAGCGCGTTCAAGCCGAGCGGGAACGCCGCGCGGCCCTGAATCTGCGTGAAGCGTCCCATGCGCGCGCCGAAAGCCGCGCCGAGTTCGGCGAGGAAGTCGGCATCGGAGAGCGCCGCGCGGCGCGCGGCTTCGACCGGCGCCGAGCACCACACCAGCGCGAAATCGGCGTCGCGCGGGCCGCCCATCGGCAGCAGCGCGATCGGGCCTTCGTCGGTGAAGCGTTCCCACGCGACATGCGCTTGCGGCGCCGACACACTCACGACGCCCACGAGCGCGGTCTGCCCGTAATCGCGCGTGCGTTTTCGCGAACGTTGCGTCGTGGCTTGAGCCGCATCGCTCTCGCCTGCGTCTTGCGTTTGCGGATCGGCCGCAGGCGTCTGCACGCGATACAAACCGCCTTCCGCATTGACCAGAATGCGTGTGCGCAGCGTGCGCACAACGCCTGCGCTTTCCACTTGCAGCGTCACGCCGTCGTGCTCGACCACGGGTTCCTGCGCGTGCGTGTGATGCAGCCACTGCACGCTGGTGCCGCGCACGGCCTGCGCGAGCGACTGCACGATCGAGCCGTAGCGCGCGACATACCCAAGCGCGGGCAGGTCGTAATCGTGCCGGTCGATCAGCGTGCGGCCAAAGTGGCCACGCTGCGAGACGTGGATGCGTTCGATCGAGGTCGCGTCCTGCGGCCAGGCAAGCGCTTGCAGCAGCGTGCGGCTGCCTTGCGAAACGGCGATGGCGCGTGGGTCGCTCGCGCTGTCCTCGGGCTCGCGCGCGTCGATCAGCGCGACCGACAGTCCCGACGTCGCGCTGCGTCGCGCGAGCCAGCCCGCAAGCGCGAGCCCGACCGGCCCGGCACCGACGATGATGACGTCATGGTCGAAAGGGACGGGGGCATTGTGCGCGCGGCCGTCTTGTTGCACGGCCTGGCTGGCTGCATTCACTGCGTTCATGTCGCTGCGTTCGGTTCTGGTCGTAGGTTCTTGTTGTGTCGAAATAGCCGGTCGAAACGCGCTCAGGCGCCGCGCTGCGCATCCTGCATCAGCGCTTCGATCTCGTCGGCGTTCACGGGCACGCCGCGCGTGATGAGCTCGCATCCGGTATCGGTGACGATGGCGTCGTCCTCGATGCGGATGCCGATATCCCAGTAGCGCTCGGGCACGTCTTCGGCCGCGCGGATGTATAGGCCCGGCTCGATCGTCAGCGTCATGCCCGCGCGCAATGTGCGCCACGGCGGCGCGGCATCGGCTTGCACCTGTTGCGCGCCACGCTCGCGATAATCGCCCACGTCATGCACATCCATGCCGAGCCAATGGCCCGTGCGATGCATGTAAAAGCGCGCGTAGGCGCGTTCGGCGATCACGTCGTCCACGCCCGCGAAGCGCTGGCGATCAAGGATGCCCGTATCGAGCAGCCCTTGTGCCAGCACGCGCACGGCGGCGTCGTGCGGCGCTTCGAAATTCACGCCTGCGCGCGTGGCGTCCACGGCGGCCTGCTGGGCGGCCAGCACGATGTCGTAGATTTCGCGCTGTGCGCTCGTGAAGCGCCCGCTTGCGGGGAACGTGCGCGTGATGTCGGAGGCGTAGCCGTTCAGCTCGCACGCGGCATCGATCAGGATCAGATCGCCCTCGCGCGCCACGGCGTTGCCCGCCGGATAGTGCAGCACGCACGCATTCGCGCCCGCCGCGACGATCGAGCCGTACGCGGGCGCCTGCGCGCCGTGCTTGCGGAACGTGTAGAGCAGTTCGGCTTCGATCTCGTATTCGCGCATGCCGGGGCGGCACGACTGCATCGCGCGCACGTGCGCGAGCGCCGAAATCTGCCCGGCGCGGCGCATCGTATCGAGTTCGTGCGCGTCTTTCACGAGGCGCATATCGTCGAGCAGCGGCATCAGGTCATAGGCGGCAGCGGGCGCGGTGACGCCGCTGCGTCCCTGCGCGCGCACCGAGTCGATCCAGCCGCGCACCTGGGCGTCGAAGCGTTCGGAAGCCGCGAGCGCATAGTGCAGCGCCGGACGATTGGCGATCAGACGCGGTATCTGGGAATCGATATCGTCGATGGGGTGCGCAGCGTCGAAACCGAACGCTTCGCGCGCGCCGTCGGGACCGAAACGGAAGCCTTCCCATGTTTCGCGTTCGACGTTTTTCGCACGGCAAAAGAGGATCGATGCGGGCTGATTCTCGCCTGCGTTCGCGTCGAGCACGAGCAGTGCCTCGGGCTCGGTAAAGCCGGTGAGGTAGTAGAAATAGCTGTCGTGCCGATAGGGGTAGTCGGCGTCGCGATTGCGCATGACTTCGGGCGCGGTGGGCACCAGGGCCACGCCGCCGCCTTGCGCGCGCAGCGCGGCGAGCACGCGTTCGCGGCGCGCGCGATAGAGTGCTGCGCCGCCATCGGGGCCGCGCGTCGCGTCGGCAGCCGCGCGCACAGCGGCCGAAGCGCTTTCCGTGAGGGTCGTGTCCATCGTGCGATTGTAGCGCCTGGCTGTGCGCGATGCCCGCCGCTGCGCGCCAGTGAAACGTGCCGATATGCATGGCGCAAGCCTCGCCGCCGCGTGCCCAATGTTGCATCGAGCCGACAAAACCCGCCGCCGAATTCACGCCATCAAGCGGACGACTCGTCAGAATTTGTCGATTACCACGTATACTTCCGCCGAATTCCAGAAAAGGCAGGTGCGATGAAACTTATCGGTTCGCTCGGGAGCCCGTATGTCCGCAAGGCGCGGATCATGCTCGCCGAAAAGAAAATCGACTACAAGCTGGTGCTTGAAAACGTGTGGGCCGCCGAAACGGCGATCCACGATTTCAACCCGCTCGGCAAGGTGCCGTGTCTCGTGATGGAGGACGGCGAAGCCGTGTTCGACTCGCGCGTGATCTGCGAATACGTGGACATGCTCTCGCCGGTCGGCAAGCTGATCCCGCAAGGCGGACGCGAGCGCGTGGAAGTGCGGTGCTGGGAAGCGCTCGCCGACGGCATGCTCGACGCCGCCGTGCTGATCCGCGCGGAAGGCACGCAGCGTACGCCCGAACAGCAATGCGAGGCTTGGATCGAGCGTCAGAATCGCAAGATTCACGAAGGTCTGAAAGCGATGGCCAAGGGTCTCGCGGGCAATGCGTGGTGCGCGGGCAACCGCTACACGCTCGCCGATATCGCGGTGGGTTGCGCGCTCGGTTATCTCGACTTCCGTCAGCCGGAGCTGGATTGGCGCGAGACGCATCCGAATCTCGCGAAGCACTTCGAGAAGCTCATGCAACGCGCCTCGTTCGCAGATACCGTGCCGCAGGCTTAACGTTCGCTGCAGCACGCAGAGCATGAAAAAAGCGCGCATTTTTCAATGCGCGCTTTTTTTTCGCCTTCGAATCCGATGATGGTTGCACGCGCAACTATCATCGGACCATCAGACGATTTTCTCTTCTGCGGGCGCGAACGAATCGCTGCGCGCCACCGGCCACCACTTCTCGTACAACTGATAGCGATAACGCGCTTCGAGCAGATCGCCCGGCTTCAGATACTTGAGCAGTTCCGACATCAGCTTCACTTCGTATGAAGAAACGCGGCGCACGATGTGATGTGCGCGCAGATCGGAGGGACTATCGAGACCCGCAGCCTGAATGATTTCCTGCAGCGCGTGCAGCGTGTTGCGGTGGAAGTTGTAGACGCGCTCGCCCTTGTCGGGCACGTCGAGCGCGCGCTGGCGCACCGGATCTTGCGTCGCCACGCCCGTGGGACAGCGGTCCGAATGGCACTTCTGCGCCTGGATGCAGCCCACCGCGAACATGAAGCCGCGCGCCGAGTTGACCCAGTCCGCGCCGATCGCGAGCGTCCTTGCGACGTCGAATGCGGTGATGATCTTGCCGCTCGCGCCGATCTTGATCTTGTCGCGCAGGCCGATGCCTACCAGCGTGTTGTGCACGAGCAGCAGACCTTCCTGCAGCGGCGTGCCGATGTGATCGGTAAATTCAATCGGTGCTGCGCCCGTGCCGCCTTCCGCGCCATCCACGACGATGAAGTCGGGCAGGATGCCGGTTTCGAGCATCGCCTTGGCGATACCGAAAAATTCCCACGGATGGCCGATACACAGCTTGAAGCCGGTGGGCTTGCCGCCCGACAGTTTGCGCAGGCGCTCGACGAATTCAAGCAGTCCGCGCGGCGTCGAAAATTCCGAATGGCGTGCCGGCGAAACACAATCCTGGCCCATCGCAATGCCGCGCGTTTCCGCGATTTCCGGCGTGACCTTGGCCGCGAGCAGCATGCCGCCGTGGCCGGGTTTGGCGCCTTGCGAAAGCTTCACCTCGATCATCTTCACTTGCGGCTCGTTGGCCAGACGCTGGAATTTATCCGCGCTGAAGGTGCCGTCGTCGTTGCGGCAGCCGAAGTAGCCCGAAGCGATTTCCCAGATGATGTCGCCGCCGTGTTCGCGGTGATATTTCGACATCGAACCTTCGCCGGTGTCGTGCGCAAAGCCGCCTTTCTTCGCGCCCAGATTGAGCGCGCGAATCGCATTGGCCGACAGCGCGCCGAAGCTCATCGCCGAGATGTTGAAGATCGACATCGAATACGGCTGCGCGCGGCTTGCGCCGACCAGCACGCGGAAGTCGCTGCCGTTCAGTTTGGTGGGCGCGAGCGAATGGCTGATCCATTCGTGGCCGATGGCTTTGACGTCGAGTTCGGTGCCGTAAGGGCGGCTGTCGACGACGTTCTTGGAGCGCTGATAAACCACGCTGCGCTGCACGAGCGAGAAGGGTTTTTCGTCGGTGTCGTCTTCGACGAAATACTGGCGGATTTCAGGCCGCACGAACTCGAACAGGAAACGCAGATGGCCCCAGAGCGGGTAATTGCGCAGGATGGCGTGGCGCAACTGCGTCATGTCGTAGAGGCCGAGCGCGACGAACAGCGCGGGCACGATGGCGCAATACCACGACAGATGATGGAACGCCGCTGCAATCACGCAGGCTGCAAGCAGCAGCACCGCGCACCACATGGCGAGGTAACGTCGGGAAAACATTGGGGGGACTCCTCGTTCTCTTGATCCGCCGCGCGTGCTCCGGTCAGGGCCGCGCGAACCGCGCCGCGCCCGGGTACGGCGCTGGCGTGCCCGAATAATGCCGCAAGTTTGTGAAACTGGCCGGGAAGCGGGCAGGCTTTTTGCGGGGCCGGAGCCGACACCGCGCAAACGCACTGAAGAAAGAGCGAAGAGATCGGATAGAAAAGAACGCGCGGCGCAGGGCGCACCGCGCGTGCGAGCTTACGTCTCGCTTGCGGTTGCCGCGGGCTTGTTGGCGGCGAACTGGGGAGACTTCTTGCGCGGCGAGCGCTTCTTCTTCGGCGCGACCGGCGGCGGCACGGCGGGCACGTGCGGTTCGAGCGTCGTCACGGCTTCGATGATGCCGCCGCCCAGGCACACTTCGCCGTCGTACAGCACGGCCGACTGACCGGGCGTGACGGCCCATTGCGCGTCGGGGAAATGCAGCGAGAACTGGCCTTCGCCAAATTCGCTGGCGCTGGCGAACGAGCAGGGCGCGTCTGCCTGGCGGTAACGCGTTTTCGCGCCGCAGGCGTGGCCTTCTGCTGGCGGCTCGCCCGCGACCCAGCTCACGTTGCCGGCGCGCAGATCGTGCGCGAGCAGCCACGGGTGATCGTGGCCCTGCACCACATAGAGCGTATTGGTCTCGATATTCTTGCCCGCGACAAACCACGGATCGCCGCTGCCATCCTTGCTGCCGCCCAGACCGATGCCCTTGCGCTGCCCAAACGTGTAGAACGCGAGACCGATATGCTCGCCCACGACCTTGCCGTCGGGCGTCATCATCGGGCCGGGTTTGGTCGGCAGATAGCGGTTCAGGAAGTCGCGGAACGGCCGCTCGCCGATAAAGCAGATACCCGTCGAATCCTTTTTCTTCGCATTCGGCAGGCCGATCTGTTCGGCGATCTCACGTACCTTCGTCTTGGGGATTTCGCCCAGCGGGAACATCGTCTTTGACAACTGCGCCTGATTCAGACGGTGCAGGAAGTACGACTGGTCCTTGGTGTGGTCGAGCGCCTTCAGGAGTTCGAAACGACCGTTGCTCTCATTCTGGCGCACGCGCGCGTAGTGGCCCGTGGCGATGGTTTCCGCGCCCAGCGACATCGCGTGGTCGAGAAAGGCCTTGAACTTGATCTCGGCGTTGCAGAGCACATCGGGGTTCGGCGTGCGGCCCGCGGAATACTCGCGCAGGAACTCCGCGAACACGCGGTCCTTGTACTCGGCGGCGAAGTTCACGGCTTCGACGTCGATGCCGATCAGATCGGCCACCGACACCACGTCGATCCAGTCCTGACGCGTCGAGCAATATTCGCCGTCGTCGTCGTCTTCCCAGTTCTTCATGAACAGGCCGACCACGTCGTAACCCTGCTCCTTGAGCAGCCACGCGGTCACCGACGAATCCACGCCGCCCGACATGCCTACCACCACTCGCTTTTTGCTCATCATCTGCTGCCCTGTAGTACTACGCCTTGATGGGCGTTCAGCCCTTGCTGCCTGTCTGCTGTCCTGGTCTCGGACCCACCGCATGCGTCTGCACGAAATCCAGCGGCACACGCTTGCCCGCGAGGTAATCGTCCACGCACTGCATCACGAGCGGCGTGCGATGACGCTCGCTCGCGGCGCGCAGTTCGTCGGCGCTCATCCAGAGCGTGCGCACGATATCGGGATCGAGCGCGCGATCTTCGGCGTGCGCCGCGACGCTGCCGCAATACGTGAAGCGCAGATACGTCGTGCCGGATTCGCCCGGCTTGCCGAAATGCGTCATATACATGCCGACCAGCGCCTCCGGTGAAAACGTGTAGGCGCTCTCCTCCAGAGTTTCGCGCACGACCGCGTCGTGAAGCGTCTCGCCGGCTTCCAGATGGCCGGCGGGCTGATTCAGGCGCAAGCCCGCGCTCGTGTGTTCCTCGACGAGCAGAAAACGCCCGTCGCGCTCGATCACGGCGGCCACGGTGACGTGGGGAGTCCAGGTTTCATCGTTCATGGGCCAGTATTTTACCGGGACGCGACGGACGCTGCCCGGGGCCGGATCGCGGCTCGACCGTCCGGTCGGACGGTCAGCACTGTTGTGTGCAGTGCACAAAAAGGGATAAATCCCGCTTCAAAGCCGTCGCTGCTTTCGGTTAAAGTGGTGCGTCGTTTGCCGTTGCATTGCCCGTTTCAGCCGTACCACGAACGTTGCAATAAGAGCCGGCGAGCCTCGTCGGCCCATAACAGAAGAGATGCAGGCCGAGGAGGAAACAACGATGCATATCGGAGTGCCCGCGGAGACCCGGGCGAACGAAAGCCGCGTGGCCGCGACGCCGGAGACCGTCAAAAAGTACGTCGCGCAGGGCCACACGGTCACGATCCAGTCCGGTGCCGGAACCGGCGCCAGCTTTCCCGACGAGGCCTATGCAGCCGTTGGCGCGCAGATCGCCGATGCCGCCGCCGCGTTCGGCGCCGACCTCGTCCTCAAGGTGCAATCGCCCAGCGTCAGCGAACTCGCGTTTATGAAACGCGGCGCGGTGCTGGCCGGCATGCTCGATCCATTCAATGCGGATAACACCCAGAAGCTCGCCGATGCAGGCCTGACGGCTTTCGCGCTAGAAGCCGCACCGCGCACGACGCGCGCGCAAAGCCTCGACGTGCTGTCCTCGCAGGCCAATATCGCCGGCTATAAGGCGGTGCTGGTGGCGGCGAATCTCTACCCGCGCTTCATGCCGATGCTGATGACCGCCGCGGGCACCGTGAAAGCCGCGCGCGTGCTGATTCTCGGCGCGGGCGTCGCGGGCTTGCAGGCGATTGCCACGGCCAAGCGTCTTGGCGCGGTGATCGAGGCATCCGACGTGCGCCCGGCGGTGAAGGAGCAGATCGAATCGCTCGGCGCGAAGTTTCTGGACGTGCCTTATGAAACCGATGAGGAGCGCGAAGCAGCGGTGGGCGTGGGCGGTTATGCGCGGCCGATGCCGCCTTCCTGGCTCGCGCGTCAATCGGCGCTCGTGCATGAGCGCGCGCGCCAGGCCGATATCGTCATTTCGACCGCGCTGATTCCGGGCCGCGACGCGCCCACGCTGTTGCCATCCGAAACCGTGCAGGCCATGAAGCCCGGTTCGGTGGTGATCGACCTGGCAGCGGGGCGCGGCCCGGTTGCCGACCCGGCCACCGGACGGCGCGGCGGCAACTGTCCGCTCACGGTCGCCGACCAGGTGGTGACACAGCACGGCGTGCAAATCTGCGGCTACACGAATCTGGCGTCGATGGTGGCCGCCGATGCGTCCTCGCTCTACGCGCGCAATCTGCTCGACTTCCTCAAGCTCATCATCACGAAGGAAGGCGCGCTCAACATCGATCTCGCGGACGATATCGTCGCGGCCACGCTGCTGGCCCGTGATGGCGTCGTCACGCGCAAGACCTGAGAGGAGACCGGCAATGGAACTGATCAACCATACCGTCATCAACCTGATCATCTTCGTGCTGGCCGTGTACGTGGGCTATCACGTGGTCTGGAACGTCACGCCCGCGCTGCATACGCCGCTCATGGCCGTGACCAATGCGATTTCGGCGATCGTGATCGTCGGCGCGATGCTGGCCACGGGCCTGACTGTGGGCTTCGCGGGCAAGTTCTTCGGCACGCTGGCGGTGCTGCTGGCGGCGGTGAACGTGTTCGGCGGCTTTCTCGTCACGCGGCGCATGCTGGAGATGTTCCGCAAGAAAGAGCCAAAGAAGTTGGCTGCTGCTGACGTCAAGGAGGGCGCGCGATGAGCATGAACGTCGTTACGCTGCTCTACCTGGTCGCGTCGGTCTGCTTCATTCAGGCGCTCAAGGGCTTGTCGAATCCGCGCAGCGCGCGTGCCGGCAATCTGTTCGGCATGGTGGGCATGGCCATCGCCATTCTCACGACGATTGCGCTGATCGTGAAGGAGTCCGCACAGTTTGGCTCGAATCTCGGCCTTGGACTGACGCTGCTGTTCGGTGCGCTGATCGTTGGCGGCGGGCTGGGCGCATTCGTCGCCGCGCGCGTCGAGATGACCAAGATGCCTGAACTCGTCGCCGCGATGCACTCGCTGATCGGTCTGGCGGCGGTGTGCATCGCGTATGCGGTGGTCTCCGAACCGGCGGCGTTTGGGCTCGTTGCGGAGGACGCGCCGTATCCGGGCTTCCTGCCTTACGGCAACCGCATCGAACTGTTCATCGGCACTTTCGTGGGCGCGATTACCTTTAGCGGTTCGGTGATCGCCTTCGGCAAGCTCTCGGGCAAGTACAAGTTCCGGCTGTTTCAGGGCGCGCCCGTGGTGTACGCAGGCCAGCATCTGATCAACCTGATGCTCGCCATCGGCATGATCGGCTTCGGCATCCTGTTCTTCATCACGCAGTCGTGGCTGCCGTTCATCATCATGACGGCGATCGCGTTCGCGCTGGGCGTGCTCATCATCATTCCGATCGGCGGTGCGGACATGCCCGTCGTGGTGTCGATGCTGAACTCGTACTCGGGGTGGGCGGCGGCGGGCATCGGTTTCTCGCTGAATAACGCGATGCTGATTATTGCGGGCTCGCTGGTGGGCTCATCCGGCGCAATCCTCTCGTACATCATGTGCCACGCGATGAACCGCTCGTTCTTCAACGTGCTGCTGGGCGGCTTTGGCGCCGAAGCGGGCGGGGCGGCCACGGTCGGCGCGCAGGAGCAGCGTCCGGTGAAATCCGGTTCCGCCGACGATGCCTCGTTCATGCTCGGCAATGCCGAATCGGTCGTGATCGTGCCGGGCTACGGTCTTGCCGTGGCGCGCGCGCAGCATGCGCTCAAGGAACTCACCGACAAGCTCGTCGAAAAAGGCGTAGACGTGCGTTACGCGATTCACCCGGTCGCGGGCCGCATGCCGGGCCACATGAACGTGCTGCTCGCTGAAGCCGAAGTCCCCTACGACATGGTCTACGAGATGGAGGACATCAACAACGAGTTCGGCCAGACCGACGTGGTGCTGGTGCTCGGCGCGAACGACGTGGTGAATCCGGCGGCGAAGAACGATCCGAAGTCGCCCATCGCGGGCATGCCAATCATCGAGGCCTACAAGGCGCGCACCATCATCGTCAACAAGCGGTCGATGGCGGCGGGCTACGCGGGTCTCGACAACGAACTCTTCTACATGGACAAGACCATGATGGTGTTCGGCGACGCGAAAAAGGTGATCGAGGATATGGTGAAAGCCGTGGAGTAAGCGGCTGGTTTCACTGTTTCGTCGATGCAAAAGCCCGCTGCCATGCGGGCTTTTTTCGTTGGTGCCGCATGTGTGCGTGTTCAGCGCGACGGAGCATTCACATGGCGCAGATAGTCCGCAAGCCGCCGTCCGCTCACATCGGGAAACGGTTCGAGCACTTCGACTGCGTTCATGCGCGCGATGTTGAAATTGCGAAACCCTTCGCGCATCTCGCACCACGCACCGACCGTCCACTGCGCGCCCCAATAGACGAGCCCGAGCGGCCACACGCGCCGCTCCGTTTGCGCGCCGATGCGGTCGCAATACGCGAAACGCACCACGAGGCGCGAATCGACGGCGCGATGCAGCGCGTCGACTTTTTCAGAGTAGGCCGGATCGACGTGATACGAAGGCGCGAACACGGCGATGCGTTCGAGCACGGCGCGTTTGTCGGCGGGCATCGCGGCGGCGATCTTGGCGAGCGCACCGCGCGCGCCGCCCGCGAGCACCGCGCCGCCCCACGATTCGGCCATGCGCGCGCCCACGGCGAGCGCCGTGAGTTCGTCGGCGGTGAAGGTGAGCGGCGGCAGGCTCGCCGTGCGCGCGAGCCGATAGCCGATGCCCGCTTCGCCCTCGATCGGCACGCCCGAAAGCTGCAGGTCGCGCACGTCGCGATACACCGTGCGCGGCGACACGGCGAGCCATTCGGCAAGCTGTTGCGCGGTCGTGAGGCGGCGGCCGCGCAGCAGCTCGGCGATCTGGAACAGGCGGTCGGCGCGGCGGGTCATGTCAGGCGTGCGGGATGGACGCGAGCGAATGAGGGAAACGCGGAAGAAAAAAGCGCGCGAAGCGTGTCGCGCGCCGTCAGGGCAGATGATAGCGCCGGGCGTGAACCCGGCCTCGGAGCGTGCCTGGATCAGCCGAGCTTGGCCGCGTGCAGCCCCACGCGGTTGCCTTCGGTATCGATGAAAAAGCCGATATAGCCGTAGTTGTTCGGCAATTCCAGCGCGGGGCCCTGGCGCTTGCCGCCCGCCTTTTCGACGCGATCGAGCACGGCGGTGACCGAGGGTTGTGCGTTCAGGTAGACGAGCACGCCTTTCGGGTCCGGCTTGGCGTCCTGCGGATTGAACACGATGCAGCCGCCGGTTTCGGTATCGGAGTGGCCGAAGATCGCCATCGGAACGCCGCCGACCACTTCGCGTTGCAGCGCGGTATCGAAAGCGGATTCATAGAAGCGGGCCGCGCGATCGAGATCGTGTGCGGGGATTTCGAACCACGAGATGACGCGCGTGGCTTGGGCTGCTTGAGATTGCTGGGGCGCTTCGAGGATTTCGGTGGACATGATGCACTCCTGGAGTGGCAACGGCGAATACGTTTGGATACGTGCGGATGGCGGCGGCTGGCGGGATGCCCGGGCGCCGTCCCCGGCTGCGATGTGGCGCGCGGCGTGGGGTAGAGGCAGTGTGCGCGTGGGCTGCTGACAGCGTGCTGTCAGTAGGGACAGGCGGGCTACGCACCAGTGCTTTCGAAGTTTTTCGAGAGAGCCAGGCGCGTGCATCTGTTGTAATCGCTGCATCCAATTTCAATGACGGCATGCGTGCCGCTTCCACGCTCTTCATGTCTCCAGACGTTTCCATCATCACGCCCACCGCGAACCGCGAAGCCTTTCTGCCACTCATCGCACGCTGCGTGGCGCGTCAGCAGGTCAACTGGGAGTGGCTCGTGCTCGACGACAGTCCGCAGCCGAGCGCCTTCATGCAGCAACTCGCGCAGAGCGACGCGCGCGTGCGCTACTACTGGTCGAAAGAGCCGATGACGATCGGCGCGAAGCGCAACTGGCTGGTGGCCGAGTCGCGCGCCGACGTTATCGCCCACTTCGACGACGACGATCACTACGCCAGCCAGTATCTTTCCAACATGACCAAGCTGCTGCGCGACAACGACGCCGCGCTCATGAAGCTGTCGACCTTCTGGATGTACGCGCCGCATACGCAGTTTCTTGGCTATATGGATCTGAATGCGCGAGTCGGTTTGCATTACGAGCTGCGCGGCAAATCGGTCGGCACGGTGACGTTCCACGAGAAGATGCAGATCGGCGCGGACTTCATCCTCTTCTATGGATTCGCGTACGTGTATCGCAAGGCGCTGCTGGAAACGGCGCGTTACGACGACGTGAATATCGGCGAAGACGAGAGCTTTATCCGCCGCGTGGTGGAGGCGGGCGGCAACGTGCTCGCTGCGGAGGATACCCAGGCGAGCTGCCTGCATCTGATCCATCCGGCTTCGACGTCGCGCTGCTTCTCGCGCTACGCCGTGCCGAGGTTTCTGCTGCCGAAATTGTTTCCGGAGTACGAAGGATATCCGCTGCCCGTCGAGGAAGGCGGGGAAGCGGTCGGGCCCGCGCGCGTCTGATGCGCGCGCGGCGGCCCTAAGCTGGAGAGGCGTTAGCCCGGGTTGCTTTCGCCCGTTGCGGCGTCCTTGGCGGGACGCTGACGCACGCTGCCCGCGATCAGATCGAAGCGGAACAGGCGGCATTCGAGCGCGCCGTTAAAGAGCGGCGTCTTGGCGGCTTCGCGCAGACGCAACTGGCCCGGCAGCTTGCGATCCGAGGTGAGGAAGAACGCGTGCCAGCCCGTGAAGCGCTGCTTGAGCGCGTCGCCGAGCGCCTGGAAGAATTCGGCGTCGGGCGCGTCGGTGTGGGCGCGGCGGAACGATTCCGGCGCGTCGTAGCCGTCGTCGTCACGCGGATTGCGCTCGCGCAACTCGCCACGCGCATTGCGGCCGCGCACTTCGATACGCTCGCCGTACGGCGGATTGGCCACGAGGACGCCCTCGCCCTCGGCAGGCGGCGTCATGTTGCGCGCATCGATCTGCTTGAGCGGCACATTGCCCAGACCCGCCCGCGCGAAGTTGGCGCGCGCCTTCTCCAGCATGACGTCGGAAATATCGCTGCCGAAAATCTGCAGATCCTTCGCACGGCTCATTGCCGAATTGCGCGCCGTGTTGGCTTCGCTCTTCAGATGGCGCCAGGCGGCCGTATCGGCCTGCTTCAGGCGCTCGAAACCGAAGCTGCGCGACAGGCCCGGCGCGATGTCCATCGCGACCTGGCAGGCTTCGGCGAGGAAGGTGCCGGAACCGCACATCGGGTCATAGAGCGGTTGCTCGGGCGTCCAGTTGGTCAGGCGCAGGATGCCGGCGGCGAGATTCTCGCGCAGCGGCGCCGCACCCTTGTCCAGACGCCAGCCGCGCTTGAAGAGCGGCTCGCCGGAGGTGTCGAGGTACAGCGTGCATTCGGTCGCGGTGAGGAAGGCGAAGATGCGCACATCGGGATACGCGGTGTCGACGCTCGGACGCGAGCCGGCCTTGTCGCGCATGCGGTCGCAGATTGCGTCCTTCACGCGCAGCGTGGCGAATTCGAGGCTGCGCAGCGGCGACTTGATCGCGGTGATGTCGATGCGGATCGTTTCGTTGGGCGAAAACCACTTCTCCCATTGCTGCTCGCGTGCGAGCGCGTAGATGTCCTGTTCGCCGCGATACGGACGCTGGGCGATCTTCAGGAGCACGCGGCTCGCGATGCGCGAATGCAGGTTCGCGGCCATGCCGCCGGCCCAGTTGCCGCGGAAATGCACGCCGCCGGGGACTTCGGCGCCGACCTGGAGCGCGCCGGGCGGCAAACGCCGTTGCGCGGTTTCGGCCAGTTCGGCGGCGAGCGCGGCTTCAAGGCCACGCGGGCAGGGAGCAAAGAAATCGAAAGACATGAGGAGAGAGGTGACGCTGCGGGGGAAGGCGCTATTGTACGCGGGTTAGGGCGCGGGGCCGGGCGGTGTGCTGGCGATCACCTCACAAACCTCACGCCACGTCTCGAATCAGTGGCTTGATCTTTGGCCGGGGCAGCTGGCTGGCTTGCCACAAATCCCACTGGTTCTGCATGCCGAGCCACAGGTCCGTCGACGTGCCAAGCCACGCGGACAGGCGCAGCGCGATATTCGCCGTCACGCTGGCCTTGCCGTTGAGGATATTCGACAGCGTCACGCGGTTGATCTGGAGCGCATTAGCGGCCTGGGTCACGGTCATGTCCGCTGGAATCCATTCGCGCAGTACCTCGCCGGGGTGCGCCGGGTTGTGCATTCTGCTGCTCATGCCTTGTCCTTTAGTGGTAGTCCTGATAATCGAGCAGGATCGCGTCGCCGCCTTCGAACGTGAAGGTGAGACGCCAGTTGCCGTTCACCCAGACGGCCCAGTGATCGCGAAGATTGCCGCGTAGCGCATGCAGGCGCAAGGGCGGCGAGTTCATGTCCTGCGGCCCATGTGCAGCATCCAGTGCGGTGAGCAAAATGCGGAGTCTGGCTGCGTGATGCGCTTGAATCCCTGCCTTGTTGCCGTCCAGAAAAAACGCCTGAAGACCTTTATGCCGAAACGTTTTGATCATCCGACTGTAGCCTATGTGACTACACGCGGCAAGCATGTCAAGTTTGCGTGCCACAGTGCAGAACTTCGAGGAACGCTCCATAAAAAGCGTGGAGCGCGAGCGTTCCTCAGCGTCACATCAAGGCTCGCCGCACGATTTGGTCAGCCTCAGAAGGCCCCTCATCATTGGCCGTTCGGCATAGAAAAGCGCACGCTTAATCGTTGTCTTCACGCAACTCGCCGCGCCGGATCGGCCAGACCAGCGCCATCGGATGGCGCTTGACGCGCCGCCAGAACGCACGCATGAGTGGGCGAACGTCGCGGCGGCCAAGGTCGCGCGAGCGCAGCGCCATATGCAGTGCGAGCGCGAAGCTCACCGTCACGTTGAGCACGGCCATGCTGGCCACGCCCGCGACGGCCCACCAGAGTTCGCCGCTTTCGAGCGTGCGCGTGCCGAGCACCCCCATCGCCACGCCGATCGAGCCCGCCGACAGCGTCACGTGCCGCACCTCGAAGTGGAACGCCACGGCCGAGACGATCGCGGGCACGAGACCGAGCATCATGCCGAGCACCAGATTGCCCCACACGCCCGCCGCGTTGACCCGGCAAAAGCGCGCCAGCCGCGCCGCGCCCGAGGCGCCCAGTGTCATGCGCAGACGCCGGTTCCAGGCGAGCGCGTCCTCGACGCGATGGAGTACGAACCAGTTGTCGGCCCAACCGGCAAACAGGCTGGATGCCCACAGCAGCACGCCCGTCAGCGCGGCGTAGAACGGCGTCGGGCCGAGCAGCGAGAACGACTGCAGCGTCGCGTGCGCCTTCGCGGGCGAGATCAGATTGACGTGGAACAGCCAGCCGCACACGAGCTGGATCGCCAGGCACGCCGGAAACACCAGCAGCACGTTGCCGAGCACGGCGGCCGCCTGGGTGCGGATCAGCGCCACCACCGACGACACAAAACGCGCACGTCCCGCCGCCACGTTGGCGCCGTCGAGTTCGCGCGCGAGCGTGGGCGCGGTCATGGCAGGCTGCTTGGTCGCGAGCGAGAAGTGGCAGAAGTGCATGACCAGAAAGCTCACCGCGTAATTGATGCCCGCGAACAGCCCCTCGATCATCGACGGCAGATGCGCGCCAGTCACGCCGAATTTCACGTACACCGTCACCGCGGTGACGAGCCCGCCGCCCGCCGCCATGCGCAGCATCGTGAGGTATTCGGCGCGATCGCGTGCGATGTAGTGCTCGCCGGTGTCGGCGGACAGCTCGACCACCTTGCGCGAGAGCAGCGCGAAGTTGCTGCGCAACAGATGCGAAACGCTCTGGCTGCGCTGGTTCGCGCGCACCAGATCGGCGACGAGACGCGCCTGGGTCGGCGCATCGTCGGCGGCCATCCAGGCGTCCAGCAGTCGCTCGGCGCGCACGATCCGCATGCGCATGCGCTCGACCTGGAACACGGTGTCCACACGCACGCCATGGCGATAAAGATGCGCGAAGACATCGTCGGTGGCTTTGCGGCAGTCGTCGAGCAGAAGCCGCAGCCAGCTCACCTCCTGCAGCAGACGCGCAGGCTCGCCAGCATCGCGCGCGTTCTCCACCGCGAGCAGCGCGCGCGTGAGGCGAAAGAACGGCAGCTTTTCGACAGCGACGCGCGCGTCGTCGCTGGACAGGCGGCTGCGCACTGTCGGCGAGAGGCCCGTCGAGCTGATCTGGCAAGTCAGGTTATGCAGCGCCGTGAGCAGGTCGAGCGAGAAGTCGCCGGGCAGGCGGGCGGCGGCGCTGGCCGCAGGTTCAGCCGCGCCGTTGCCTTCTGCGACCGCATGGACAGGCGCAGGCTCGGCGATCAATGCCTGCAGGCGCTTGAGCAGATCGGCGGGCAGGGTCGCGATCCACTCGGGGTCATAGGCGGCCGGGAACATCAGCGTGACGAGCGCGGCGAGGTCGCGGCGGTTGGGCGCGGGCGGGATCAGTTGCGCCTGCACGCGCTCGACCATTGCGCCCAGCAGGCCCGAATGCACCGGCATGCCGGCGTCGCAGAGTAGCGAAATGCTGTCGCTGTCGCGCAGCAGCTTGCGCACCATCGCGCCCACATTGGCTTTCCACGCCGGATTGCGGTCGAGCACATGCAGCAGGTAACGCACGCGAACGTGCTCGGGCGGCGTGCGTTGCGGGGCGTCGTCGGGTGTGGGCGCGGCGGCCGCGTCGGCGTCCAGCTTGCCGCGCCGGTGAATCCAGTGCGCCAGCTCGACGAGCCAGTCGCTGCGTTCAGCGTAAGGGGCGTCGGCATCGGCGCTGGCGAGCAGCGCGTCGAGCTGCTGTCCGGCGCTGCGCGAAGCGCGCCATTTTTTCCAGAGCGTGGTGATCGAACGAAACATACGAGAGTGTCATGGCAGTGAGGCAAGCCGACATTATCGCGGGCCGCGCGATTTGAGCTGCTGGAGCTGGGCCAGCGTTCGGCAAGCACAAAGAAAACGCGGCGCTTGTCGCGCCGCGTTGTTTAGCACTGAGGAAGCGCGCCTTAGCCCGCCGAAGCGGCGGCAGGCACCATCTGCGGACAGGCAATGCTGGCGGGCACCTTCATCCGCGTGGCGGATTTCGCGCCGCTTTTCGTGCTGGCCGGCATGCTCACCTGCGGCGCGGCGGCAAGCGCGCGCACGCCACTCGAAATCGCCTGCGACAGATCGGCCACTGCACGGCGATGACCCACCACCAGCGCGTCGTATCCGTCGCCCACGGGCTCGTTGAGCACGCTGCGGCAGGTCATGACGGTCTGCGAGTCGAGCGCGCGTACGCTCCACACCGCGTCGATCAGCGCGTGCGAGCCTGGCCACGACTCGAAGCGCTGCACGTTCACGCTCACGCGATAGACCGGCACGTTGTCGGGGTGCGGCGAGCCATACACGTCGATGGTGTTCAACTGCTGCGTGAGGTCGCCCGAAAGCGCGCGGCGGATCTCGTCGCCGGGCAGCGAGGCCCAGCGTTCCTGTTCCAGCACCTTCACCTGCGTGGCGTCGGTCTGCACGACGAGCTGGGCCTTCGCGACCTGCGGCGGCACGTCCACCGGTGCAAGCTCGATCAGCCACGCCGGGTTGCCGGCGCTCACCGCCGCAGCCGGGGCCGTGCGCGCTGCATCGCCGGTCGGGCTCAGCGTGTAAAAGCGGCTGCTGGGCGAGGCGCAGCCCGCCAGCGCCGCAGCGAGAACAAACGCCGAAGCGAGTGCCGGAAAGGCGGCGGAAAGCCCCAGGGGGAGCCGGCGAAACGTCATGGCTTATCTCCTGATTTGCCGCGCAACAGTGATTCGGGATGGCGCTCCAGGTAATCCGTGAGCGCGTTGAGGGATTGCAGCGTACGCGTGAGTTCCTGCATGGCCTGATGCACGTCGGACTGCAGCGGCGAATCCTGCTGCAGCGTGGACTGCGCGGCGTTGAAGGTCTTCTGCGCTTCGCTGAGCGTGTCGCGCATCTGCGGCAGGACTTCGTCGTTGACTTTGCCGAACAGCTGGTTCGCGTTCTTGAGCGACTCGTTCAGGTTGTTGCCGATCTTGTCGAACGGAATCTGATTGAGCTTCTTAGTAATGTCGGCGACCTGCTGCTGCAGTTCTTCGAGCGAGTTCGGCACCGTCGGCAGTTCCATCGGATCGCGGTCGAGATCCGCCTTCGCGGGACCGGCCTTCGGGAACACGTCGAGCGCGATATACAGCTGGCCCGTGAGCAGATTGCCGGTACGCAACTGACCGCGCAGCCCGCGCGCGACCAGACGCTTGATCAGCTCGTGGCTCTGCGGCGTGCGCGGCGCGGGCGGCTCGCCCCGCGTGCGGCGTGACAGGCGCAGCGGATAGAGATCCATCGTCACCGGCATGGTGAAGTTGTGCTCCTTCGGGTCGTATTCGATGCCGATGTCGGTCACCTGGCCGAGCACGATGCCGCGGAAGTCCACCGACGCGCCCACCGACAGCCCGCGCAGCGACTGGTTGAAGTACATCACCACGCGCACCGGCGCGCCGTCCGGCTCGCGCATCGCTTCGCTTTCGTCGGTGGCGAGCGTGAAGGTGGCGTTGTCGGGCGCCTGCGGACCGCTCGCCTGGCCGGTCGGCGCCTGGAAGGCGAGGCCGCCCGTCACAACCGTGGCGAGCGACTGCGTGTTGACCTTGATGCCGCTCGAATCGAGCTGCACGTCCACGCCGCTTG
>NZ_DASZJJ010000289.1:0-2760 GCF_035948235.1 Paraburkholderia sp.
GTCCGCCTTTGGGCGACGGCGTGAACACCGGAATCAGCGGTTCCAGCGCCGCCCACAATTCATTACTGATTTTTCGTCTTGCCATGTCGCCAGGATATTGCGTCCATGGCTTGATGTCCAGGTTGTGTTAGCGACTCTAAAGCCGCATAGCAGAATTGCCGATAAGCAGGGGTATCCACATCCGGTGCTCCTGTGACCGAATCAACCAACGAGCCGATTAGCGAGTCGACTACCGAGTCGTTCAACATCGGCGAGCGCCTGCGTTCGCTCGTGAACACCGTCCAGCGCAACGAGCGTGCGCTGCAGCGCTTCCAGCAGATCGAACTGCGCCTTATCGAGGCTGAGGATTTCGCCGCCTTTCTCGAGATCCTCACGGTCGAACTCGCGCAGGTGTTCGACCTGTGCGCGGCGACACTCTGGCTCGACGACGGCGCGCGCCTGGCTGCCGAACTGCATGCCGCCGTCGCGCAGTCCGCGCCGGCGAGCGAGCAACTGCGCTGGGGGCGCACGGCGGGCCTGGATCTGTCTGAGACGGCGCCGCAACTCGGCCCGGTGGAGAACTTGAGCGAGGAAGTCCGCGCGACGCTGCTTGGCGCGACGCCGCAGAACGCGAGCGCGGCAATCCTGCCGTTGCGTCACCGTTCCGGACTGCTCGGCTATCTGAGCCTTGTGAGCGAGAGCAGCGAGCGCTTCGTCGAAGGCATGGCGACCGATCTGCTGGCGCGCTTCGCCGGTTTCGTCAGTGCGGGTCTGGTCAATGTCGCGCAGCGCGAGCAGTTGAAGCATCTGGGTATGACCGATTCGCTGACGGGACTGCCCAACCGTCGATACTTCGAAATGCGGCTGGAAGAGGAGTTGCAGCGCGCCGCGCGCCATGCGGTGTCCGTCGCGTGCCTTTTCATGGATCTCGACTACTTCAAGCTGGTGAACGACACGCACGGTCACGCGGTGGGCGATCGCGCGCTGGCTGCCGTGGGCGCGTGTATCCGCGCCGCAGTGCGGCTGGGCGAAACGGTTGCGCGCTTTGGCGGAGAGGAGTTTGTCGCCGTGCTGCAAGGCGACCGCGCCAACGCGAATGTGGTGGCGGAGCGCGTGCGCCGCGCCGTGGAAGCGCTGGTCGTGCGCGATAACGACGGCAGGGAAGTACCGGTCACGCTGTCGATCGGCGTAGCCGTCACGCCGGGGACGACAGCGGACAAAGGCGCTGCGGCCCGCGCGCTGATCGACGCCGCCGACGGCGCGCTCTACCGCGCGAAACGCTCAGGCCGTAACCGGATCGTGTTTGCGGAGCACGACGATGAAGTCGGTGCCTCGCCTGACGAGGCAGACGCGCAGGCTTGATTTAAAGCGCGGTTTAAAGCCTTGTTTTAAAGGCGGCCTTTAAAGACCTATGTACTGGCAACCTTCACGGGTTGCATCGACATCCATTGCGCCGAGCGCGCCCACTTCAAGCAGCGTATCCACCGTTGCGCGGCGGTTCGATACGAACGTCCACGGCTGTGGCGCCGCTTCGTGCGCCAGCGCTTCCTGCTGGACATCGATTAGTGCTTCAAGCAGGCGCTCGCGCGGGGGCGTCACGATCACGAAGCCTTCGTTGGCGACCGAGGCTTTATCGAGTCCCAGACGCTCGCAAAGTGCGCGTTTCATCTCGACGGCCGCTTCATCGGCGCGGCGGCTTGCATCGATCGCATCGCGCGTGACGGCATCGATCAATACGCCGTCAATGGCGAAAGGCGTCGGCGCCTGCCACGCCTCGTCGGGGCAGAGTTTGAATTCCGGCTTCAAGGCAAAGAACGGATTGATCTCGGCGGGGTACACGCGGCACACAAGCGGCCGCTCTTCATAAATGCCGCAACGCATGGCCTCGCCGAGATTCGGGCAGGGGCCGGTGAACGTCGCGGCCAGCGTAACGCCCACTCGAATCGGTAATTCGCCGCTATTGGCCGCGAAAGTGCGCTTGCGCTTATAGGCGGCGTAGGCGTTGTCGGCCTCCGGCTCGACGGGCCACGGCAGGGCTTCGCACAGTAAATCCACTTGTCCGCCGCGTTGCAGCCAGCGAACGGCTTCGGGGAAAGTGAGCGGCAGGCGCAGGTCGGTGCAGCATTTGCCGCAGCGCGCGCAATCGAAATGGGTACTGTCCAACGCGGGGATCCTTGTATTCGCGAGCTGACAAGCCGCGTCAGACTGAACGATAGCGCGGTTTGCGGTAAGTCGAAGTAAGGATCTGCAGGGAGATTAGGGGTTAGTTTGGGGCTTGAGCATTACAACCTTGTCAGCATCCATGTATTCCTCAGCCCATTGAGCCGATCTGCTGAAATACCTGTCAAATTGCCTCAGAAAATGCACGTTCCTGCGCGTTCTGATCCCGTTAAGCATTCACCTTCGAATTTTTAACTAAAGTTTTACTTTCAGGTGCCGATAGTCCGGCTGTCACGGCGACGAGCAAAAATAAGCGTCGCGCTGCGATAGTCGTTTCGCGCGCAATGAATAGGGCATGCGCCGCCAGAACGATTGGAAAAACGACAGCCCAGGCCCAGGCGGCGACAGTGAATGGAAGAGACAATTTTTTAATTCAAAGGATTTGTCTCTTATGCAACTTTCGCGACTTGGAGTGGGGACGCGTCTCACTGTGGGTTTCGGCGCGCTGCTCGTGCTGTTTGCTGTTGTCATCGGATCTGCGCTGTTCGTCCTGCATTCGCTGAATACGGTCATCTATTCGGGCCTCGATATTGGCACGGCGCAGATCGGTCTGCTTGGCCG
>NZ_DASZJJ010000290.1:0-56435 GCF_035948235.1 Paraburkholderia sp.
CGCCAGCACGGCGGCGCAGATCTACGAGATTCGCGCGCTGGTGGAAGGCGACGCGGCGATGGCCTGCGCGCTGCGCGGCGATTGCGCGACGGTGGAGCGGCTGGCCACGTGCGTGACCCGTATCGAGCGCGCCTTCGCGGATCATGACCACGCAGCGGTGCGCGAACTCACCGGGCACTTTTACGAGCAGATGTTCGCAAGCGGGGCGAAGCTGGTGGCGTGGGAAATCGTGCAGAGTCTGAATGCGCGCATCACGCGTCTGCGCGCGCTGACGATTGCTTCGGACGATCGCGGCCGTCAGGCCGTGGCGGAGATGAACGAGATCGTCGCAGCGATCCGTGCGCGCGATGGCGAGCGCGCAAGAGAAGCGGCGACGGCGCATGTGCTGCGCGTCGCCGAGATTGCTGCTGCGCTGCTGCCCGCCTGAGGTTTTCTCGCAGCGGGCAGCGGTTTCGAAGTTTTACTTCGCCACCGGCATGGTGAATTCCGCACCCTTTTCGGTGCTTTCCGGCCAGCGTTGCATGATCGACTTCTGCTTGGTGTAGAAGCGCACGCCTTCTTCGCCGTAGGCGTGCATGTCGCCGAACAGGCTGCGCTTCCAGCCGCCAAAGCCGTGCCATGCCATCGGCACCGGGATCGGCACGTTGATGCCTACCATGCCCACTTCGATCTGGCGGCCGAACTCGCGCGCCACGTTGCCGTCACGCGTGAAGCAGGCCACGCCGTTGCCGAACTCGTGATCGTTGATCAGTTGCACGGCTTGCGCGAAGTCGTCCACGCGCACGCAGGCCAGCACCGGGCCGAAGATCTCTTCCTTGTAGATGCGCATTTCCGGCGTGACGTTGTCGAACAGCGTGCCTCCCGTGAAGAAGCCTTCCTCGTGACCCGGCACCTTGAGGCCGCGACCATCGACCACCAGCGTCGCGCCTTCCTCGACGCCGCTGGCGATATAGCCTTCAATGCGCTCCAGCGCCTGGCGCGTGACGATCGGGCCCATTTCGGCGTCGGCTTCCATGCCGTTCTTGACGATCAGCGTCTTCGCGCGCTCGGCCAGACGCGGCACGATCTTGTCGGCGACATCGCCTACCAGCACGGCCACCGAAATCGCCATGCAGCGCTCGCCCGCCGAACCATAGCCCGCGCCAATCAGCGCGTCGACGGTCTGGTCGATATCGGCGTCCGGCATCACGACCATGTGATTCTTCGCGCCGCCCAGCGCCTGCACGCGCTTGCCGTGCTTCGCGCCGGTTTCGTAGATGTAGTTGGCGATCGGCGTGGAGCCGACGAAGCTCACCGCCTTGACGTCGCGGTGCGCGAGCAGCGCGTCGACCACGATCTTGTCGCCTTGCACGACGTTGAACACGCCGTCGGGCAGGCCCGCTTCCTTTAGCAGTCGCGCCATGAAGAGCGACGCCGACGGATCGCGCTCGCTCGGCTTGAGGATGAAGGTGCAGCCCGCGGCCAGCGCCACCGGGAACATCCAGCACGGCACCATGCAGGGGAAGTTGAACGGCGTGATGCCGGCCACGACGCCCAGCGGCTGGCGCACGGTCCAGTTGTCCATGCCGGTCGAGACCTGTTCCGTGTAGTCGCCCTTGAGCAGTTGCGGAATGCCGCAGGCAAATTCGATTACGTCGATGCCGCGTGCGACTTCGCCTTGTGCATCGGCGAAGACTTTGCCGTGCTCGGCGGTGATGATCGCGGCCAGTTCGTCCTTGTGGCGGTTCATCAGTTCGAGGAAACGCAGCATGACGCGCGCGCGGCGGATCGGCGGCGTGTCGCGCCAGGCCGGGAACGCGGCTTTCGCGCTCGCTACGGCGGCATCCACGTCCGCGACTTCGCCCAGCACGAGGCGGCGTGCTGCTGCGCCAGTGGCGGGATTGAAGATCGCCTGGGTACGGTCGCCCGTGCCGCGCTCGGTCTTGCCGCCGATAAAGTGGACTACGTCTGCGGAATCGGTAAAGGCCTGCATGTCATCTCCTCGCCAAATGGGTTGAACCGGGTGGAATCAATCGATGACGGTCAGTGTACGAAGGCCGGGCGCCCCTGCAAAGACACGGCGGCTGAATTGATTGTTTTCTATAGTGAACAATCACCCGTGGAAACCCTGAAAGATAGCGGATTGGGGTGCTATCATCGGCGCGTCTGGTCAAGCTGGAAAGGAACGGGAAACGCGATGGATACGCAAAAAGCCGAATCGCTCTGGACCCATCTGCACTGGCTCAACGTGCTTGCCACGCAGGGCAGCTACACGGCGGCGGCCACGCGCCTGGGCGTGAGCAAGGCGGCGATGAGCCAGCGCATCGCGGAACTGGAGCGCGTGGCGGGTGTGGCGCTGGTGCAGCGCACGACGCGCAGCGTGCGCTTTACGGAGGCCGGGCAGCGTCTGGTCGAGCAGACGCGGGGCGAGTTCGAGCGCATCGCGGCGAGCTTCGCGGGCGTGCGCGAAATGGCCGATGTCGCGCGCGGCACGGTGCGCGTGACGGCGCCTGTGGCTTTCTCGCGCCAGCAATTGGTGCCGCATCTGGCGCAATTTGCGCGTGCGCATCCGGAAGTGCGCGTGCAACTGGAAATGTCGGATCGCCTCACCTCCATCGCCAGCGAGGGTTTCGACCTGGCGATCCGTCATAGCGCGCAGGTGCCGGAAACGCATGTGGCCTGGAAGCTGTGCGATACGCGCTCGGTGATCGTCGCCACGCGCGCGTATCTGAAGCAGCGCGGCACGCCGGAAATACCCGCCGATCTCGCCCAGCACGATTGTCTGTTCTATCCGCGCGCGATGGGCTCGGGCGCGTGGTCGTTCGAAAAGACCGCACGGCGCGCGGAGAACACGCGCGTGAACGTAACGGTGAACGGGCCATTCTCGGCCAATAACAGCGAGGCGCTGCGCGACGCCGCGCTCGAACATCTGGGCATCGCGCTACTGCCGGACTTCAGCGCGCAGGCGGCCTTGCAGGCGGGCAAGCTTGTGCAGGTGCTGCCCAACTGGCGGCCAGTGGGCGCGTTCGCCTCGCAACTGCACGTCGTGCGCCCGTATGGCGCGCATGTGCCGCGCGCTGTGTCGAGTTTCGCGGAGTTCCTGCGGCAGACTTTCAGGCAGGGGTTTCCGCTGGAATAACGGCGTATGCCGTCATTCGCGCGGGCGTTCGACCACGATATGCATCACGTCCGTGCGGCCTTCGTCGAACGCGGCTTCGCAATAGGCGAAATACAGCCGCCAGATGCGAATGAACGCTTCGTCGAAACCCAGCGCACGCACGGCGTCGATGCGCGCCTCGAAGGCCGCGCTCCAGAGGCGCAGCGTCTGCGCATAGTCGTGCCCAAACGCGAAGGTTGCGCGCGCGTCGAGTCCTGCACGTTGCGCCGCTGCTGCGAACTGTCCGGGACTCGGCAGCATGCCGCCGGGAAAAATCGTTTCGCGGATAAAGTCGCTCGACGCGCGATAGTGTTCGAACTGCGCATCGCCGATAGTGATCGACTGGATCAGTGCGCGCGCGCCGGGCTTCA
The DNA here is from genome assembly GCF_035948235.1 of Paraburkholderia sp. Lineage (GTDB taxonomy): Bacteria > Pseudomonadota > Gammaproteobacteria > Burkholderiales > Burkholderiaceae > Paraburkholderia. Next base: position 3,508 of record NZ_DASZJJ010000290.1, read on the forward strand.
GACAACGTTCGAGCGTGGCGAAGTAGCCCGGCCAGAACGCCTCGCCCACGGCTTCGAACATTTCGATCGAGACGATCGCGTCGTACTGGCCAATGGCGTCGCGGTAATCGAGTAGCTCGACTTTCACGCGCGCGCCAAGCGCAGCCGCCATCACCCGTTCGACGGCCAGCGCGTATTGCTCCAGCGAAATCGTCAGCGCGCGCACGCGAATGCCCTGGCGTGCCGCATGCAGCGCGAAGCCGCCCCAGCCGCAGCCAATTTCCAGTACTTCCATGCCGGCCCGCAGCCCGAGCGTGTCGATCACGCGCTGATACTTCGCGGCCTGCGCGTCGGCGAGCGGGCGCTGCGTGTCGCCGTCGAAGCAGGCGCTCGAATACGTCCAGGTGCGGTCGAGCCAGAGCGCGTAGAAGGCGTTGCCGAGGTCATAGTGCGCGTGAATGTTCTGGCGGCTGCCTTCGCGCGTGTTGGGGCGCAGCCGGTGGCGCAGTCCGAACCACAGGCGCGCGAGCGTGCCGCCGTGCAAGGTCGTGGCCACGGCGGCTTCGTTGCGGATCGCCAGACGCAGCAACGCGACCAGATCGGGCGAATCGAGCCATTGTTCGCGCAGCGCCTGCGCAAAGCCGATATCGCCCGCATGCAGGATCGCGCCGCAGGCGCGCCAGTCGTGCAGATGCAGCGTTGCGCCCGAACCGTCGCGCAGATCGCCAAAGACATGCTGGCGGCCATCGGGCGTCGTGAGCGAGAGATGGCCGTGGCGGATACGGCGCAGCAGCGCGAGAAACAGGCGCGCGGAGAGCCGCGACGTCAGCGGAATCGGCCGGCGCGAATATCGAATGGAAAGGCCGGGCAGGCGCAACAAACGCAACAGTGTCATGGGCGGGCCTCGTGTCCGGGATGCGGCGCGCTTGCGCCGGGCGTCTTGCCGAGGAAGGGCACGCGCTTGAGCCAGAGGCGCAGCGCCTGCCAGTGAATGCGCAACAGCACGTTGACGGCGTTGCCGGGCATGCGCGCAAGTGCCGCCCACGCGCGCGGCGCGGTGAGCGGCGCGGCCCGCATGGCGAGCGCAGTGCGCAGCAACAAACCTTCGTCATCCTGATAGTCGATGCGAACCGCTAGCGTGTCGGCGCGCTGGATCACACGGAACGCGTAGTCGCCTTCGACGCGGCAGAACGGCGAGACATGCAGCACCTTGCGGCAGACCAGCGCCGTATCCGCGCCGATGACGCCGTGCCCCGGCGCGCTCAGCAGATAGCCGTGATGGGCGCCGAAGGTATTGCGCACGTCGGCGTAAAGCGCGCGCAGATGACCCGCGCGGTCGTGGCAGTACCAGAAGCTGACCGGATTGAAGGCATGGCCGAACAGACGCGGCACGGTTTGCAGCCAGATCGGGCCATCGGCGGGAATGCCGGCTTCGGCCAGCCGCGCGCGCATCCACGGCGCGAGCGCGCTGCCGTCGCGCGGGCCGTAGTCGCGCGTGGCGAGCGCGAACACCCGCCAGCGATCGACGCCGAACCACCAGGAGGCCAGCGTATCCAGGCGCTCCAGATCGCAGCACAGCTGGAACAGCGGATACGCAAACGCATGGTGCACGGGCCGCAGCCGCTCGTGGACCACGCGGCCCGTGAGCAGCAGGCCCGCGTGAGCGGTATCGAGCGCGCTCATAACGTCGCCCACGCGGGCATGACGCCGAAGTCGCGCGCGACGCGCAGCGCGGATTTCAGGCCGTCCTCGTGAAAACCGTAGCCCGTCCACGCGCCCGCGAACCAGGTCTGGCGGCGGCCCTGCAGCGCGGGCAGGCGCTGCTGCGCGTCGATGGCGGCAAGATCGAGCAGCGGATGCTCGTACACATAGCGCCCGAGCACCGTGTCTGGCGCTGGCGCATCCACAGCGTTGAGCGTGACGACGACGGGCGTGCGAAACGGCAGCGGCTGCAACTGGTTGATCAGGTAGCTCACGCAGACGGGCTGGTCGCCGCCATGCGCCAGCGCGCCCCGGCTCAGATAGTTCCACGCCGACCAGACGCGGCGGCGGCGCGGCAGCAGGGCGGTATCGGTATGCAGCAGCGCGACGTTGCGCTGGTAGCGCAGCGCGCCGAGCACTTCGCGTTCGTGAGCATCGGCATCGGCGAGCAGGGCGAGGCTTGTGGGTGCGTGGCTCGCGAGCACGACGGCGTCGAAGCGTTCCGGGCCGGCCTCGTCGGTGACGATCGTGACGCCCGCGTCGTGCTTTACGTCGTGCTTTGCGTCGTCGTGACGCCGGATCGCCCGCACCGGCGTCGAAAGGCGCACATCATCGAGCCCGGCCACGAGGCGCGCCACATACTCACGCGAGCCGCCCACCACGGTGCGCCACGGCGGGCGCTGGTTCACCTGCAACAGCGCGTGATTGATACAAAAGCGCAGGAAGGTGGCGGCGGGAAAGCGCAGGACGTCGTCGGCGGCGCTCGACCAGATGGCGGCGGCCATCGGCAATAGATAGTGACGCTGGAATGGCGCGCCGTAGCCGCCCGCCAGCAACAGTTCGCCCACCGACAGGCGCTCGCGGCGCGCGGTCTCGTAGTTGTGCGCGGCGGCGGCGTTAAATCGCAGGATGTCGCGCAGCATGCCGATAAAGCTTGGCGAAATCAGGTTGCGGCGCTGGGCGAACACGGTGTTCAGACTCGTGCCCGCCCATTCGAGCGCGCCCCGATCCACCGACACCGAAAACGACATATCGCTGCGATGCGTGGCAACGCCCAGTTCGTCGAACAGCGCGATGAGGTTTGGGTAAGTGCGGTCGTTGAACACCAGGAAGCCGGTATCGACGGGATGGCGCTGGCCTTCCAGCTCGACGTCCACGGTGTGCGCGTGGCCGCCCGGATAGTCGGCGGCTTCGAACAGCGTGACGCGGTGGCGCCGTGCAAGCAGCCACGCGCTCGCCAGTCCGGCAATCCCCGCGCCGACCACCGCCACGCGCTGGCCGGGCGGCAAGGCGGCGGGTGCTTCTGGCGTGGTGTGCATGGTGGTGGGCTCCCTGATTTTTGCCTTGTCGTTTTGATTGTTTCCCCAATGCAGGCAAATACGCGGCGCGCGGCGAAACGGATGCAGGCGCCGTCGCGCCGCTTATGTCCGCCTGCGCATCAGCACATGCGCCACGCCCCACTCCTGGCCGCGCGCATAGCCGAACAATTCCGCCACGGCCATGTAGAACATGCGCCAGCGTTGCAACGCCAGGCGAGCGTTGCCGCTTTCGCCGCCGTTTTGTGCGAGCAGCGGCAATACGTCGTTACGCGTGCGGTCGAGTGCCTCGAGCCAGTGGTTCGCCGTGCGCTCGTAATGATGGCCGTCGAGGCACCATTGGCGTGTAACGCTGAGATCGTCCTGGAAGCGCAGCAGCAGATTCGCCGAGGGCATCGTGCCGCCCGTGAAGAAGTGGCGCGTCATCCAGTCGCTGCCGTCGCGCGAGACGAAGGCGTAGGCGAGCAGCCGGTGCGCAAAGTGATGCACGAACAACTGGCCGTCGTCGGCGAGCCAACTTGCGATCTTCGCGAGCAGCAGACCGTAGTGCTTCATGTGCTCGAACATTTCGATCGAGATCACGCGGTCGAAGCGCGCCATATCCGGCGCAAAGTCAAAGCTCGTGACATCGCCGGTGACGATGCTGAGATTGCCCAGCCCGCGCTCGGCGGCGCGTTGCAGGATAAAGGCGCGCTGGCCATGGGAGTTCGACAGGCCGACGATCTGTGCGCGCGGATAACGCTGCGCCAGCCACAACGAAAGCGCGCCCCAGCCGCAGCCCAGATCCAGGATGCGCTGGCCGTCTTCGACGCCTGCGCGCAACGCGTAGAGCGCGAGCATGGCGTCCTGGGCCTGATCGAGCGTTTCGTCGCCGCGCGGGTAGTAGCCGCACGAGTACTTCAGACGCGCGCCCAGATGCGCCTCGAAGAACGCGGCGGGCACTTCGTAGTGCTGTGCGTTGGCGTCCTGGGTGTGCAGGGCGATGGGGCTGCCGCGCAAGGCGGCGACGAGCGCTTCGAAGGCGGCGGCGCTGAGTTCGCCGTCGCCCGCGTGCTCGTCGCGCAAACGCTGGCGGATCAGTGTGCGCATCCCCGCGCGGATCAACCAGTCGGGCAGCCAGCCGCGCTCGCAGCAACGGATCGGCCAGCTTTCCCCGTCAGCTACCGTGGGCGTTCCAGGGGTTCCAGGCGTTCGGCTCTCTGGCCGGGTCGCGGTGGTGGTCATGGGTGAGGTCTCCTCTCGCTGTTGTGATGGTCGTGGCGAGGTTCGTGATGATCGACGGCGTGGCTTGCGCGCGGCGGCCACGGGATAAACGCGCTGGTCGTGCGCATGTACTCGCGGTAGCCCGCGCGGCTTTGTACGAGGCGCGCTTCGAGCATCGGCACGCCCGACACCTTGAGCAGCAGCCAGGCCATCGCGCAGGGCGGCACGAGCGTGGCCCAGCCCCACGGCAGGCCGATCGACCAGAGCGTATAGGCGCACCAGTGCAGCGATTCGAAGAAATAGTTCGGATGCCGCGAGTAGCGCCACCAGCCGCTTTGGCAGACGCGGCCGCGATTGGCGGGATCGGCGACATGGCGGCGTAGCTGACGGTCCGCCGCGGACTCGCCGAGCACGGCGGCAAAGCCCGTGGCCAGCGCCGCAACGATGAGCGGAATCGCGGGCGTGGCGGCGCTCCAGGCGGGCACGAAGAAGGCAATCGACAGGATCATGGAGGCGAGCGCCTGGACCAGATAGAAGCCCAGCATGCGTGGCGCGGCGGCGCTGCCCCATGCGGCGCGCAGGGCGGCGTAGCGCGGGTCTTCCGGCTGGCCGTGATTGCGCCGCCAGAGATGCAGCGCCAGGCGCGCGCCCCAGGCGCTGCCGCCAAGCGCCACCGCCGCGCGATTGAGGCCAGCGCCTGGGCCCACCGCCGCCGCGAACACGGCCACGCCGCCAAGCGTCGCTGCCCAGAGCGGATCGATCATGCCCGCATTGCGCGTGCGTAACTGCACGAGCCACGCGATGCAGAAAGCGAGCACGAGTGCGGCGAAGGCGAGGGCGAACGCGGCGGCGAAAGGCATGCGGGCTCCGTCAGGAGGTCGATGCCGGAGATACGGGCGAGGGGCGCGAACGGATGCAGCGGATGCGCAGAGCGCGCGCAAATGGGCGTGGAGCCGTTTGTGATCGTTGTCGAAGTGGGCGCTAACTTATGCTGTAAGCCCCGTGCAAAGCCCCGTGCCGATCAGACAGCGCCTTTCATCGGCCCGGTTGCGACCACCGGCCCGGTCGGCTGCCCAGTCGGTGAGCCGCCCGGCGGCTCGATCGACACGGCCAGCACGGCGCGCGCACTCACGCGTGCGGCGACCTCGGGCGCGAGCGCCAGCGTGGCGGGCGCATCGGCGGGGAATACGCCCAGCGGCACCGGCTTTTCGCCGGGCGGGATCAGCCAGAGTTCAGTGGCGCGGCCCGCCTCGATGGTGGGCTTCACGGCCGGCACGACCACGATGTCCTGACGGCGCTGATCGAAGGTTGCGGTCCAGTGCGCGACCCCATCCGGGCGGGCGATCGTGGCGACCATGTACGGGCTGGCGCTCGCCACCACGGTGGCTTCGGGCGCTGTGCGCATCCACACGAGGTTGACGGCGGCCAGCGCCAGCGCCGCCATGCTCGCGCCGATGCCGACGAAGCGCCATAGCCGCAGATCGTTCCACCAGCCCGACGGCGCGCCGGGCCGGCGTGCGCCCAGGAAGCCCAGATCGCGCTCGATGCGCGTCCATACGCGCGCAGGCGCGGCGATGGGTGCGAGGTCCTCGGCCAGCGGCGCAAAGCGCTGTTCCCAGCGCGCGAGCGTGGCGGCCAGATCGGCGTCGGTGCGGGTGGCCTGTTCCAGCGCGGCGCGCTCGGCGCGATCGAGCACGCCCAGCGCGTATTCGGCGCAGCGCAGTTCGGGGTCGTGGTCGGCGGGCGTGCTCATCGCTCTAGACAGGTTTTGAGTTGCATCAGGCTGCGCCGGATCCAGCTTTTGAGCGTGCCCAGCGGCACGCTCAACTGCGTGGCCAGCTCGCTATAGGTCGCGCCGCTGAAGAAGGCCTCGCGCACCGCGCGATGCTGCTGCGGCGCCAGCTGTTCGAGGCAGCGCTCGAGCCGGCGGCGCTCCTCGCTCGCCTCGGCGAGGGCGGCGGGCGTGGGGTGATCGTCGGCGAGTTCGAGTTCACTGTCCTCGTCCAGCGGCGTTTCGTGGTGCTGACGCAGGCGGTCGATCGTGCGGTTGCGCGCCAGCGTGACGAGCCAGGTCATCGCGCCGCCGCGCGCCGCATCGTACAGGTCGGCGCGACGCCAGGCGGTGGTGAAGACGTCCTGCAGCAGATCTTCTGCCTCGGCGCGGTCGTGGACCATGCGCACGATCGCGGCAAAGACGCGCGAGGAGGCAAGGCGGTAAAGCTCCGCGAAGGCGCTCTGGTCGCCCTGGCCCACGCGCGTGAGCAACTGGTTCAGGTGCGCACGCCGCGCGGCGTCGCGCGCCGGATCGGGCGCGCCTGGGTTGATGCTCTCGGAGTTGCCAGCCGTGTCGGTCATGCGCCTGAGGGGGCGTGCGAAGCCCGCGCTTAAGAGACGTGGGGGACGGAAGGATTCGACGAAATATAACATCGTCGCCGCTGGCCGACGCGCTGGCTGACACGGTCGCGAATGCAAAGGCTGGGGCAGGAGGTTCATGGTCGGTGGCGTGATGTCCCGGCGCGAGCGGCGCAAGAGGGGCGAAATTGACCGATATACGGCCGGATTGCGCGGCCGGACGCAGGGCGGCGGCGAGTTTTGTACCGCAATGTATCTACGGGGCGATCTGAAAAACTCGCTTGCAATAAGCCGGGGTGGCAGAAACAAGCGGGATACGTGCGGGGCGTCAAATACATCCAACGCAGCGATGCAGCCCAAACCCGAAACCGCAACGCAGCGCGCCGTACCCAAACCGACCTTATGGCTTGTTGCCAGATACTGGAGAAAATCATGAACCTCGTCCGCTCCCTCGTTGCCGCCGCCGTTGTTGTTGCTGCCGCCGTGCCCGCCGTCTCGTTCGCCCAGGACCACACGATCACCCGCGCCGAAGTACGCGCCGAACTCGTCCAGTTGCAACAAGCCGGCTACAACGCCGCCAGCGACAACAACCAGTACCCGACGAACCTGCAAGCCGCGCTCTCGCGCATCGCAGCGAACCAGCAGGGTGGCAATGCCGCTTACGGCGGCAGCGCCAACGCCTCGGAAGCGGGCGCGCCCGCCGCCGCATCGCCGATGCAGCACGTTTCCCGCGTTTCGCACAGCGGCCGTGCCGCCGATCCGCAGGATGTGGTCGGTCTCGAACCCATCTACGCGCATTCGTAATGCAGGGCGCCTGCCGTCGCGAGCGATGCCTCGCGACGGCCCGAACCACAACACCACAACCAACCCTTTGCCTGGAGTGATTCGATGATCCGTTTTCTTCGCCAGACCCTTGCGAGCGCGATGATGCTCGGTTCCCTGTTCGCGCTGCCCGCCGCGCACGCGGCGCAGAGCGCGCCTTCAGCGGATCTGCAGGGCAAGAACGTCGTGCTCGTACACGGCGCCTTTGCCGACGGCTCGAGCTGGGACAAGGTGATCCCGCTGTTGCAGGCGCGCGGCCTGCATGTGGTCGCGGTGCAGAATCCGCTCGATTCGCTGGCGGGCGACGTGGCCGCGACGAAGCGCGTGATCGACGCGCAGCAGGGCCCCGTGGTGCTGGTGGGCCATTCGTGGGCGGGCGTAGTGGTGAGCGAAGCGGGCAACGACGACAAGGTCAAGGCGCTGGTCTACGTGGCCGCTTTCGCGCCCGACAACGGCCAGTCGATCAGCGATATCACCAAGGGGCTGCCGCCGCCCGTGTGGGCCGACCAGTTGCAGAAGGATTCGGTGGGCTATCTCACGCTATCGACCCAAGGCGTGCTCGACGATTTCGCGCAGGATCTGCCGGTGGCGCAGCGCCGTTTGATTGCGGCGACCCAGGCACCGTGGTTCGCAGGTTGTATCGACGAGAAAGTGACCAGGGCCGCGTGGCACGACAAGGCATCGTACTTCGTGATTCCCCAGCACGACCGCATGATCGATCCGCAGTTGCAGGCGCAGATGGCCGCGCATATCGGCGCGCAGGTGACAAAGGTGAATGGCAGTCACGTTGCGCTCGTGAGCCAGCCGCAAGCCGTGGCCGATGCGATCATCGCGGCGGCGCGCAAGGTGCAGTGAAATACGTCTGCGGATACATCCGGTTGCAGAACTCACAATCCCAGGGTCAACAGCGTCTTTGACCGATGCGTTGAGCGGATAGACGGCATCGTGCCGTCGCCGCAGACCTCAGGGAGATCCATCATGCGCCGCTTGCCCGTTTATCTTGCTGCTCTCGCCACGCTCACGCTCGCCTTCGCGGGCACCGCCTCGGCCACGCCGCGTACGCACTGGGATGCCACGCACCCGCGCCGCGTCGAAGTCAATCACCGTCTTTCCAACCAGGATCGCCGCATTCATCAGGAAGTGCGCGAAGGCGAGATGTCCCACGGCGAAGCCGCGCGTCTGCATCGCGACGACCGCCAGATTCGCGGCGAAGAGCGCCTGATGGCCAGCCAGAATAACGGCCATATCACCCGTGCCGAAGACCGTGCGCTCAATCAGCAGGAGAACCACGTCAGCCGCCAGATTGGGCAGTGACGTTGCAGCGGAAAGAAAAAACGCGGTCGAACGGCATGCTCCGTTCGACCGCGTTTCTTTTATTAATTAGCTGGACGAAGCGATTCGTCTCACTCCTCGTCTTCGAGCTTTTCGATCGACATGCCCAGTTCGGCCGCCATGCGATGCACCAGCGCTTGCAGGCGCGCCACTTCGTCGGCCAGACGCTGCTGTTCGGCGCGCAGCGACTCGTAATCGGCGCCCGACACACCGGAGCCAGCCGATGCGCCCGCGTACTCGGCATCGAACGCCCCCGCCGGTATGCTCACTTCGCCGCACAGCAGATGCATCCAGCGGCTTTCGCGCTCGCCCGGCGCGCGCGGCAGTTTGACGACGAGCGGCGGCTCGCGCTCGGCCAGTTCGGCGAGGAACGCCTCGACCGACGAGACATCCGCGAAACCATGCAGGCGCGCCGAATTCAGGCGCAATTCGGCGGCCGTCTGCGCGCCGCGCAACAGCAGCACGGTGAGCAGGGCGACAGCCTGGCCGGGCACGCCCAGCACGCGGTTCAGGTTGTGCTCGAAACGCGGCACACGGCTGCTGCTGCCTTCGAACACAAGGCTCAGATGTTTGAGGTCTTCGATTGCGCTCAGCACTTCGGCTTCGCTCACGTTCATGACCGGCGAGCGCGCGGTTTTCTGGTTGCAGCCGGAGGCCAGCGAATTGAGCGACAGAGGATAGGTGTCCGGCACCGTGTGCTGTTTCTCGATCAGCACGCCGACGATGCGGGCCTCCAGCGGCGTGAGCGCGCGCAGCGCGCGGGGCGAGGGAGCATCGGCAGGGGTATTCATAAGCGGATCGGGCGGAGGTTTTTACGGGATTCGATCATACCCGCTCGCCGCGCCGCTGCGCAGGGGCCGGCCTGTCGATCGCCGTCTTTGTTTCTCCAGAAGTTTATTAGTAGTTTTTACCCAGATATCCTGAAAGCGACTAACAGCGTCCCCTTGATTACCTGTAAATGCCCAAAATACGGGATTTTCCCGAGTTAGAAAACTTCTGCATAGAGATTAACGCTTATTGCACTGCAACAAACGAATGTCTACACTGCTTCAGTCGCCAGGCGTTTCGAAATCGCTTCGAAACATTTTCGAAAAGGAGGGCGTGTCGTGAGCGCATCCCAATCGCCAATATCGCATTTGGCCCTAAAGCTGCACGTCTTCGAACAGGAAGGCGGCTGGCATTGGGGCATCACCATTCCGCGCGCTGCGGGCGGTGGCTTCAAGGTCATCGCCTATAGCGATACGACGTTTTCCGGCGAAAGCGAAGCTCGCCGTGACGGCGATCGCGTGCTCCATACCATGCCGGCCGGCGCGGCCACTGCGCTCGCCTGCTGAGTCTGCGTTGAAGGCGCGCGGCGCACGCGCCGCGCTGTCCTGGTCCTTGCTTTCTCAGTCCACCTTTTCCTTGACTTCCAGGCCCCAGAAGCGCGCTTCGCCGGCGCTCGCATCGTTTGCATAGAACTTGTTCTGCCAGCTGTCGTTCGGGCGTAGTCCCGTCCATTCGTGCGGCGAACTCAGATGCGAGGGACCGCCGATGGTCGCCTCGCTGGCCTTGGCGTTCTTGCGCTTCGCGGGCGGCGCCATATTGTGTCGCCACCAGAAGTGATTGAACACCGAGATCGCATTCACCGCGTAAGCGATGGCCAGATCGCGGTCGTTCTCGATGATGATGAGATTGTCGTCGTTGACCGTGGCCGCTTTTACGCCCGCGTTATGTGAACCTGTCATGACAACGGGATGATCGCCGAGCGGATCGATCACGATGATCTTGCTATGCACGACGACAATGCCCACGCGCCCGAGATAATCGAGAATCGGCGCGCCTTTCTGGTGCTGCGTGGCGGGCAGCACGATGTCGTAATTGGACGGCACCGCTTCGGCGCCATGCAGAAAGCCCACGGCGGTTGTGTCGCCCGCGTGCGCGTGGATGGTCGGATCGGTGTTGACCACGCCGCGGATATAGAGGCCCGCGTCGGCTTCGGCCTGTTCGCGGATGTCCTGCAGCAGACTGCCCTGCCAGCCGGGATCGAGCATCAGCGTGAGAATGCCCGACTTCGCGTTCTGGATCAGCGAGCGCGCGTAGGCCAGATCGGGCGAATTCGCGCCGATCGACTTCGGCAGATGCGGGCTGAAGAACACCGACGTTGTCTGCTTGCCGTGCTTGAAGGTGTTGACCTGGCCATTGGAGGCGGGCGGCGGCGTGCGGAAATCGGCCTCGCGCAGACGTTGCCATTCGGCGAGATAAGCGGCGGCGATTTTCGCGTCATCGACCAATAGCCCGTTGTTCACCTGCGTGTAAAGTCCGTGTGGCGTCCAGTTCGTGCTGCCGGTCCAGACCTTCTGCGGCTTGCCTTTCTGATCGATCGCGCCACCCGTGACGAACACGGCGAACTTGTTGTGCGCGTACACACCCGAAGGTTTGAGGATGCGGCGCGAGAGATCGACCTTGCCGGTCAGCGCGGCGGCGGCGCTGGCATTCTCGTCGCTGCCTTTTTCGTGCGTGCCGTTGGCGAGCACCAGATGGCAGCGTTGGCCCAGATTCGCGAGCCGCGCGATCAGGTCGCTATCCGACAGTTCGAATAGCACGAGATAGAGATGCATGTCCGCGCTGTGCTGGACTTCGTCGAGCAGCGCATGCATCTGCCTCGCGAGTTCGCCGCCCAGTTCGCTGCCGATGGTTGGCTTCGGTCGGGTGTGCGCGGCAGAGGGAATCGCATCGGCAGGCAGGGGCAGTTGCAGCACGGTTTCCAGCGCTTGCGTGGCGATATCGGGATCGTTGGTATCGTCGCTGTTCGTCTTCGAATGTTTGGGCACAAGCGCGGCGCGCAGCGCTTCGAATTGCTCGGGATAGACCTCGGCGCATTTCGCGAACCAGCGCGCGCCCACGATGCCCACGTTGAAGAACGGCCGGTACTTTTCCGGCTGCGGTGTGGCGGGTTCGAACCATTCGGATTCGATGCTGCTTTCGGTGGGATTCGCCGTGTTGCCCGTCATCGCCACCACGCGATATTCGATTTTGCCCTGGACAGGCGCTTCGAAATCGGTCCATGTGAAGCGCTGGAACGGCCAGGCCGTAGAGGGCTTTGCATCGGCGTTGGACTGCACCGCATGTTGAGTCGAAAACCCGACGTAAGCGTTCAGCGGCGTGGCGTTGCGGCCGTTCACGCGGCGCAGAACGGCATAGCCGAGGCAATCCGGAATCGCGGTATCGTGCCACCACGCCAGAAACACACTGTCGGTGCCGCGATAAGCCTGCAATTCGATGTCGCTCATGGTCACGCTCTCCGGTGGAGGATGGGGGCAAGGGAGGCGAAGCAAATCCCTGGCGCGCCGCGCGGAGCGGCGGCTGCAAGGAACTCACGGGAAGTAGCGGGAGGAGGCGGCCCGCGCGTGAAGGCTGGCGGGCGTCACTTGAATGCGTAAATTCTAGGCGAGGCGTCCTGCTTTAATATGATTTTTCGATGACAGGTACGCGTGCGGAATGCGCTGGAACAAGATTCGCGGTTTTTATAGGGCGCGCGCAATCAGCATGACGCCCGCAGCGACGCTCGACACGCCAACCAGACGCACAAGCCGCCCGCGCGAAGCTGCGATCCGTTCGACGGCGATTGCCACGCTCACGATGAGCGTCGCTTCGCGATCCATCACGCCGGTCGCGAGCAGCACGGCTAGCCAGTTGCCGCAGCAGCTTGCGCATCGCACGGCGAAGCGTACGCCCGAGCGCCATGCGGCGAGCGCGTCCACGGGCGACGTCATCTGACAATGACGAATCGAATGGCAGGCGTGCAGCTGGTTCGCCTTCCACGCTGAGCATTGAAGCACGCCCGCGACAACGACTATCAACCCCGTCGCGAGGGGCGCCGCGCGCGCTATCAGCGGCACGCGCACGGCAAGCGACGCCACTGCGGCGCCGATCGGAAAGAGCAACACGCCCGCCAACAGCCACGCCGAAAAATAACCCGCAGCACTCAAAATAATTAGCCATCCAGAATGAAGCGTCAGCGAGCGACGTTCGCGCCAGAGCATCGGCGCGAGCGCGGGCAGCATCATCGCGGGCGTCATGGTGGCCCACATCGACACGAACGACGCGGCGGTGTGCAGCCACGTCTGCCCGCATAGCGGCAACCATGCGGCCGACAATGTCCAGCCGCCTGGCATCGGCGTGCCGCCCATCGCGGCCATCGACGTGAAACGCAGCGCTGTCGCCGTCGCGCTGGCCGCGAACAGCAACGCGGCCATCACAGCGAAAATCACGCGCGTTCTTGCGACGGAATCCATGGCGCCCTCACTGGTGCGCGTATTCGTCGTGGCGTTTCCACCAGACGCCGGCCTCGTTGCGGCCTCGCGGCGCGCGGTCGAGCCATTGATACATACCCCAGAGCGCGTCGAGACCGCGCGCGTAGGTCGAATACGTGTGCCAGATCGCACCGTCCTCGCGCACGAAGGCGCTCATTCCTGGCCGGTCGCGGGTGTAGGTCGCGGCATCGGTGCCGCAGCTTGCCGCGAATTCGGCGACGGGCGCGGGCGGCGGATCGGCATCCATCGCGTGCGCACCGCGCGCGTAGTTGTATTCGACATCGCCTTCGCGCTGCTGCCCGGCGGTGAACGAGACGTTGAAGTCGAAGTTGAAATCGGTACCGTGCGACGAGGCCCAGGGGAAGCGCCAGCCCATGCGTTCGCGATAGGCCAGCAGCTTCGCGAGCGGCGCGCGCGACACCGCCATCAGCGTGACGTCGTGGTGGGCCAGATGGGCGACATTGCCGTTAAAGCCATCGGCCAGCGCGGAGCAGGACGGGCAGCCTGCCGCGTAGTCGGGGCCGAACATGAAGTGATAAACGAGCAGTTGCGAGCGCCCCGCGAACAGATCGGCGAGCGAGGCGCGGCCCTGTTCGGTATCGAAGGCGTAGTCCTTGTCGACGCGCACCCAGGGCAGCGCCTGGCGCTGCTGGACGAGTGCGTCGCTGCGGCGCGTGAGGTCTTTCTCGGCGGCGAGCAGGTCGAGACGTGCGGCGAGCCATTGCTCGCGGGTGCCGGTTGCATGGGTGGTCATGGTGTGCTCCTGAAAGGGATGGATAGCGGGAAACCGTGGAGATGTGGCCTGTGACTGCCGTGTTAGATTAGGTCCGGACTGCCAGGCGAGGGGAGTGACAAGTGTGTCGGGATTGGGCTGCGCATGGACTCGTTGATCACCGCTGCGGCGCGCGCACTGGCCGCCGGTGACGCGCTGGGCGCGCTGAACCGCGTCGCCCTGCGCGACGACGCGCCCGCGCTCGCCTTGCGCGGCATCGCCATGGCGCAGCTTGGCGATCTCGAACGTGCGAAGGCGCTGTTGCGCCGCGCCGCGCACGCGTTCGGCGCGCGCGAGGCCGTGGCCCGCGCCCGCTGCATCGTCGCCGAGGCAGAAATCGCGCTGGCTTCGCGCGATCTCAGCTGGCCGGCGGCTTCGCTCGATGCGGCGCGACAAACGCTCGACGCGCACGGCGACGCCCTCAACGCCGCGCACGCGCGTCATCTGGTGATCCGCCGCCTGTTGCTGATCGGGCGTCTGAACGAAGCCGGGCAGTTGCTCGCCGATATCGACCCCGCGCCGTTGCCGCCCGCGCTCAGGGCATCGCATGAACTGATTGCGGCGGGCATCGCCATGCGGCGCATCCGGCCACAGGCGGCCCGCCTCGCGCTGGCCGAGGCCGCGCGCGCGGCGCGCATCGCGGGCATTGCCCCGCTGGCCGCGGAAGTTGCGCGGGCCGCGCAGTCGCTCGACGCGCCCGCCGCGCGGCTTATCGCAAACGGCGCGTCACGCCCGCTGCTGCTCGATGAAGTGGAAGCCGTGCTGGCCTCGAACACGCTGGTGATCGACGCCTGCCGCTACGCCGTGCGCAAGGGCGATATCGAGGTGCCGCTCGCCCGCAGGCCGATTTTGTTCGTGCTGGCGCGCTCGCTCGCCGAAGCGTGGCCCGCCGACGCGCCGCGCGACGTGCTGATCGCACGTGCCTTCCGCACCAGACATATGGACGAGACGCACCGTGCGCGGCTGCGCGTGGAAATCGGCCGTCTGCGCGCTTTGCTGGGCGAACTGGCCGGCATCCACGCGACGCCGCTGGGCTTCGCGTTCGCGCCGCGCGCCGCGGGTGAGGTGGCCGTGCTGGCGCACGTCGTGGAAGAGCCGCACGCGGCCGTGCTGGCGCTGCTTGCGGATGGCGAGGCGTGGTCGAGTTCGGCGCTCGCGCTTGCCTTGGGCACAAGCCAGCGCACCGTGCAGCGCGCGCTCGACGCGCTGGCGGCGGCGCGCAAGGTGCAGCCGGTGGGCGTGGGCCGCGCGCGCCGCTGGACCATGCCGCCGCTGCCCGGATTCGCGACGAGCTTGTTACTCCCCGCGCCCCTGCCAGGCGAGCAGGATGAGCGCATGAACCGACCGGCAAGGAGCCCACAATGAAGCATTCCACGGCCAGCATCCTGCGCGAATACGGACCCTTCGAAGGCGTCGAGCAGGTGGGCGGCGTCACCTGGGACGGCAGCCGCGTGTGGTTTGCGGCGGGCGACCGGCTCGCCTCGCTCGACCCGCAAAGCGGCGAGACGCAGCGCGCCATCGACATGCCGGCGCACGCGGGCACGGCCTTCGACGGCCAGCACCTGTTCCAGATCGCCGAGGCGCAGATCCACAAGATCGACCCGCAAAGCGGCCGCGTGCTCGCCACGATTCCGGCGCCGGGCAACGGCGGCGATTCAGGCCTCGCGTGGGCCGAGGGCACGCTCTGGGTGGGCGAATACCGCGCGCGCAAGATTCATCAGATTGACCCGCAGACCGGCGCGATCTTGCGCACCATCGAGTCGAGCCGTTTCGTGACCGGCGTGACATGGGTGGACGGCGAGTTGTGGCACGGCACTTGGGAAGGCGATGAAAGCGACCTGCGCCGCATCGATCCGCAAACGGGCAAGGTGCTGGAGCGGCTGGAGATGCCTGAGGGCACTGCCGTATCCGGGCTGGAGTCGGATGGCGGCGAACGCTTTTTCTGCGGCGGCGGCAATAGCGGGAAGATTCGTGCGGTACGCAGGCCGCGGCATGAAGACGGCAAGACCGACGCGCCGCCAGCGCCAAAGCCGCTGGAGTAATGGGCCCACGAGTTCAGAGCCGCTGCGTCGCCAATGCGCTTTCCACCACCGCGTCCTCTTCCATGCCGACGCGAAACGCCGTAGCACCGTCGCGCCACGCGTAGACGCGCTCGATCGACGTTTGCGCATACAACACCGCAGCGTGGTCGTCGATGGCGAGGGAAGGCGGAACGGCCCGGGCGCGCAGCGCGGCATGCAGCGTCGCGCGCCGCTTCGGCTCGCTGCCGTAGTGGACCGCGCTGCCGCCCGGCAGCCAACCCAGACAGTCGAGCGGCCGGTGACCTTCGCTCCAGTACGAGTCGGTCAGACCCGCCTCGAACCAGCACATCGCGCCCGCGCTCATGCCCGCGAGCAGCACGCCGGCTTCCCATGCCTCGCGCAGTACCCTATCCAGGCCCCAGTCGCGCCAGACCGCGAGCGCCGACTTCGTATTGCCGCCGCCCACGTAAATCGCGTCCTGGCGCAGCAAATGGGCGCGTGCGTCGGCAACCGGAATCGAGCGCGCGTCGGGCTGGCGGAAGAAGGCGAGATGGGCGGTTTCGCAGCCGAGCGCACCGAATGCCTGATGAAATTTCCCGATATGGGCCGGCAGATCGCCGCTGGGTGTCGCGAGCAGGCACACCTTCGGATGCGCCTTGCCGGTGAGATCGCGCACGAGCGCATCGACGGGCGACGCGCCGTCTTCCATCATGAAACCGCCGCCACCTATGGCGAGAATGCGCTGCATGATTGACTCCGTAGCTTCAGCCGGGGCGTTCGCGCCGCCCCATCGTGAAAGACATCTTCGATCTTGCCCACGCCAATCGCCCGCGCCAACAATGGCGCGGCATGCCGCCATGCATAAGCGTTAGCTAAATCACACAACCCTGGCAAAGTCAGCGTACACGCAACGTTTCGCGTGGCAATATTCCGCAGCGGTCGACAAACACATATAACGGTTTGCGCCACGCAGGCCACGACGTGGTGCGGCAAACGGGGGCGTCAGCCATGACAGCGATAACGTTCGAGGAGTGCCTTGCGGGCGCATGGCGCGATGCATGGAAACTGGCCAGGCAGCGGCCAATGTTCGTGACCGCCGCCACCATGGCGATTTTCCTGCTGCAGTTCGTGCTCGAAGAATTGCATCGCGCGCCCGGGCGGCGTTCCCTGGCGATCCTGCTTTTGCTGATTGTTGTCCCGTTGCTCAAGTTCTGGGTCATGAATCTGATCGTGGTGCAGGCGATGCGCTTTGTGCTGCTGGGCGATGGCGACACCGCCACAATCATAGGGCGCGATCTGTGGCGCTACTGTGGCATCACGCTCGGCATTCTGCTTGTGTCTGCCACGGGTGTCGTCGCCGCCTCGATGATCGTTGCGAAACTTCTGCCCAACATCGGCATACACGCACACGCGCGCGCCTTAACCATGACCAGCGCCTGTGCATTCGTCATGCTGGCGGTCTGGCTCAACCTGCGGCTCAGTCTGTTGCCCTGCCACATCGCAGTGGGACGGCCGCTCAATCTGCCTGCCGCCTGGCGCGACTCGCGACACAATACCTTGCGTATCGCGAGCTTTCATTTTGTACTTTGGCTGACACTGTGCGCGTTTGCAGTGCCTGTCGCGCTGGTCGGCGGTGTCGTGGCGATCACCCTCGGCGAGGGGCGCCACGGCCCCGTGTTCGGCTTGCTCCAGATGCTCGCATACGGGCCGATGCTCGTGGTGCTCGGCGCGGGTAGCGCCTGGATGTACAAGCGCTTCGCCAATACATTGCCAGGTGTTGCCAGCGCGGCTTGAAGCTGGCCCTCTACGCGCGCGCCTGAGCACGTTTGCTGCGTGCGCGTGAGCTCGTAGTCGTCCCGGACTTCTTCTTTGCTGGCCCGGCCTGACTCACGTCGACGGGTACGAACGGCGCCTCGAAGTGCTTGACGAGAAAGTCGATAAACGCCCGCGCGCGCGTGGATTCGTTGCGTTGCCCTGGGTAATACACGAACAGATCCGCCGACGGCAGAGCCACCTCCGGCAACACGAGTTTGAGCCTGCCGCTCTGGATATATTTCGCCAGATCCCATTCCGAGCGGATCAGAATGCCGTGACCGTCCAGCGCCCAGCGCAACACGATATCGCCGTCATTGCTGGAGAGCGAGCCGCTCACCTTGAGCGCCTCCAGATGATCCTCCTGCATGAAGCGCCATACGCCGAACGCGTCGTCGTTCTGCGTGTGGATGATGCAGCGGTGATTGACCAGATCCTCCTTTCGCTGCGGTACGCCGTGCCGTTCCAGATACTTTGGCGACGCACATAAAAAGCGCCGGTTGCTCATCAGGCGGCGCGCCCTGAGTCGCTGATCCGGCAGCTCGCCGAAGCGTATCGCCATATCGAACGCGCCTTCGACCAGGTCGATGGGTTTATCGGTGACGACGAACTGGATATCGACATGCGGATAACGTCGGGCGAATTCCGACACCAGCGGCGCGATGGTGGTCCGTCCAAAACCCAAGGTCGCATTGATGCGCAAACGCCCATGCGGATCGGCCGGCGAGCCTGCGATGGCATCTTCCATTTCGCGCACTTGTTCGAGGATCTGCGAAGCGTAACGCGCGAACGTTTCGCCTTCGGGCGTGAGGCTCACGCTGCGCGTGGTGCGGTTCACCAGCCGCGTGCCGAAGCGCTCTTCAAGGACCCCCAGGCGCTTGGTCGCGGCGGGCGGCGTGATGCCCATCGCACGCGCGGCGCCCGACAGGCTCTTGAGTTTCGCCAGTTGCACGAAGAACTCGAAGTCGGATGTGGAGTCGGTTCTCACCGGTCAGCGCTCACTTTTGGTTAAAAATGAAATGAATCGAGGTGAAGTATAGGCCGTTCTGCCGCGGCTATGCTACGTCCCATTGCAGCGTATCCATGCAATCGAGACACCCAGCAAACGCGCCAGTCCAGGAGAGAGCACCATGAGAATCGTCGAGATTCGCGAAAAAACCGTTCCGATCAGTTCGCCGATCCGCAACGCCTATATCGACTTCAGCAAGATGACGCTGAGCCTTGTCGCCGTGATTACGGACGTGATCCGCGATGGCAAACCTGTCGTTGGTTACGGCTTCAATTCGAATGGGCGTTACGGGCAGGGCAAGCTCATGCGTGAGCGTTTCATCCCGCGCATTCTCGAAGCCGACCCGGCCTCGCTCGTCAACGACGCGGGCGACAATCTCGACCCGCACAAGATCTGGGCGACGATGTTCACCAACGAAAAGCCGGGCGGCCACGGCGAGCGCTCGGTTGCGATCGGCACGATCGACATGGCCGTGTGGGACGCGGTGGCGAAGATCGAAGGCAAGCCGCTTTTCCAGTTGCTGGCTGACCGTTATGGCGATGGCCAGCCGAACCGCAGGATCTTCGTCTACGCGGCGGGCGGCTATTACTATCCGGGCCAGGATCACGGCAAGCTCAAGGACGAAATGCGCAGCTATATCGATCGCGGCTATACGGTCGTGAAGAAGAAAATTGGCGGCGCGTCGCTCGATGAAGACCTGCGCCGGATCGATTCGATTCTCAGCGTGCTGGGCGACGGCCAGAAACTGGCGGTCGACGCGAATGGCCGCTTCGATCTGGACACCGCGATCCAGTATGCGAAGGCGCTGTCGCAATACGATCTGTTCTGGTACGAGGAGCCGGGCGACCCGCTCGATTTCGAATTGCAGGCCACGCTGCGCAATTACTACGACAAGCCGATGGCTACCGGCGAGGATCTGTTTTCGATGCAGGACGCGCGCAATCTGATTCGCTACGGTGGCATGCGCGCAGACCGCGACTGGCTGCAATTCGACTGCGCCCTGAGCTATGGTCTGGTCGAATATCTGCGCACGCTCGACATGCTGCGTCAGCACGGCTGGTCGCCAAGCCGCTGCATCCCGCACGGCGGCCATCAGATGTCGCTCAACATCGCTGCGGGCCTGGGGCTGGGCGGCAACGAATCGTATCCCGATCTGTTCCAGCCATATGGCGGCTTCCCCGATGGCGTGAAGGTGGATAACGGCTTTATCACGATGCCGGATCTGCCGGGCATCGGCTTCGAAGGCAAGGCCGATCTCTACGCTGAAATGCAGAAGCTTTCTGCCTGAATTCGAAGCGCAATCGCGACCGGAAACACAGCCGCCGCATGTACGGCGGTTGGCGGTCGCCCGCAATTCAATGGACGCCATGCTCAGGAGACAGACATGCGGCCCTCAACGCTCAAACGCTATCTTTCGAAGCTCTACGTTCAGGTTCTGATCGGCATCGTGGCCGGCATTCTTGTCGGCCACTTCTACCCGGATATTGGCGTCGATCTCAAACCGCTGGGCGATCTGTTCATCAAGCTGATCCGCATGCTGCTTGCGCCGATCATCTTCGCTTCGGTCGTCGTGGGCATTGCGCGCATGAACGATCTGCACGAAGCGGGGCGCGTAGGCGTCAAGGCGGTGCTGTATTTTGAAGTGGCGTCGACTCTTGCGCTTGTCATTGGCCTCGTGGTCGTCAACGTGGTCCGGCCCGGCAGCGGCATGAACATCGATCCGTCGCATATCGATAGTTCCTCGATCGCGAACTATGCCCACGCCGCGCAGGAACACACCATGCTCGGCTTTCTGATGAGCATCGTGCCGAACAGCATAGTCGGCGCCTTCGCAAACGGCGAAATCCTGCCGATCATCTTTTTCTCCGTGCTATTCGCCATCGCACTGGCGAAGCTTGGACCCCGCACCGCGCCGCTAGTCGATATGCTCGACATGTTCCTGCAAGGCATGTTTGGCGTCGTGCGCATCGTCATGTATGTGGCGCCGGTGGGCGCATTCGGCGGCATGGCGTTCACCATCGCAAAGTACGGCCTGGGCACGCTCGCATCGTTCGGACAACTGATGCTTTGTCTTTACCTCACCTCGATTCTGTTTGTCGCGCTCGTTCTTGGCCTCGTCATGCGCTTGTGTGGTCTATCGCTGTGGAAGTACCTGCGCTATATCCGCGACGAAATCCTCATTACGCTGGGCACGGCATCTACCGAAGCAGTGTTGCCACAAATGCTCATCAAGATGGAGAAACTGGGCTGCTCGCGTCCCGTGGTCGGCATGGTGCTGCCCACCGGCTACACCTTCAACGCCGATGGCACCGCGATCTATCTCACGATGGCCGCCATGTTCGTTGCGCAGGCCATGAATATCCATCTGACGCTGATGGATCAAATTGTCGTGCTTGGCGTGCTGCTGCTGACTTCGAAAGGATCGGCCGGTGTGGCGGGCGCGGGATTTGTTGCGCTGGCTGCGACGCTTGCCTCGATGCACAAGATTCCGGTGGCGGGTCTGGTGCTGCTGCTGGGCGTCGACCGCTTTCTGAACGAAGCGCGCGCCGTCACCAACCTGATTGGCAACGGGGTGGCGACGATTGTCGTGGCGCGATGGGAAGGGGCGCTCGATATGGATCGGGCGCGCGCGGTGCTCAATCGCGAGTGCGAATTCGATGTTATCGATACCCCCGAAGAGGAGCCGCATTCTGTGGCCAATCATCCGGCGGCCTTGCGATAGCCTTTCATTTTTCGGGCTCGTAAAGCCCGCCCAGGAATATCGATAGCGTCAAATCGCCGGGTAATCTGACCACTCTTTGACAGACAGCCCGGCGTAGCCTTTTTGATAATGGATGCCTTGATCCGTCGCTGCGCGTCAAGCGCGCGACGCCCACGGCTCCACTATCAGGCTTCCTATGCACCCTCCCGCATTGGCGTCGCAATCGCCGTATGGCCGCGGCGCGCCCGATTCCTTCGTGCATCTCCATGGCGTGAGCAAGCGCTTCCAGGTTGCCGGCCACACGCGCGCCATTCTTGCCGATCTCGACCTGAATATTCACCGCAAGGAATTCGTCGCCATTCTTGGCGAGAGCGGTTGCGGCAAATCCACTTTGCTGCGCCTGCTGTGCGGATTCGACAGCGCCTATGAGGGGCCGATTCTTGTCGATGGTGTCGCGCCGAGGATCGGCAACGACGAAGCCGGCATCGTGTTTCAGGACCCGCGCCTGTTCCCATGGCTCACCCTCGAACAGAACATCGCGCTAGGACTGGCGCGCTTCGGACTGGATCCCAGCGAAGTGCGCCAGCGCGTGAGCGAACACGTCGCGCTGGTCGGTCTCGCGGGCTTCGAGCGCGCGCTGCCGCATCAACTTTCAGGCGGCATGGCGCAACGCGTGGCGCTAGCGCGCGCGATCGTCGCGCGGCCCGCTTTTCTGCTGCTGGACGAACCGTTCAGCGCGCTCGACGCCCTCACGCGCTCGCAGATGCACGATCAACTGCTGCGTATTCGCGCCGCCGCCGATCTGACGATGCTGCTGGTCACCCACGACGTGGAAGAGGCCGTCTATCTGGCCGACCGCGTGGTGGTGATGGCGCCGCGTCCGGGTCCGCTGCGCGCCACCGTCGACATCGATCTTGCCTACCCGCGCAATCGCGCCGACACCGCATTCCAGCACGAGCGCGAGCGTCTGCACGCTTTGCTGGGTCATGGCGTTAATTCACACAGCTAATTCACGCAGCGAATTCACATAGCTGAATGCGTGCTTTGGACTGTCAAGGCATCGACAGATATTCGCGCAGTGCCCCGGTAGCATGGCTGTAACGGTCGTCGTCGCGCTTTTGTCGACCCTGGCAGGCAAGCGATCACGACCAGCATGACGAAGAAGGCGACGATTCTCAACCGCCTTTGCGTTTTTATTCATAAGGATTCCTTTTCATATCGAGAAGATATGTCAAAACTCAACGTAGTGGAAACCGGCGAGCTATCGATTCACCCGATCACGGGCCGTATTGGCGCGGAAATTCGCGGCGTGCGCCTGTCCGGCGATCTGCAACCGGCGGCGCTGGAAGCGATCAATGCGGCGCTGCTGCGCCACAAGGTTATTTTCTTTCGCGACCAGACGCATTTGACGGACCAGGAGCAGGAGTCGTTCGCCAAACTGCTGGGCGATCCGGTGGCGCATCCCACCGTGCCCGTGCGCGAAGGCACCGAGTATCTGCTCGAACTCGATTCGCTGCACGGCGGCCGTGCCAATTCGTGGCACACGGACGTGACGTTCGTCGACGCCTATCCCAAGGCTTCGATCCTGCGCGGCGTGACGAATCCCGAGATTGGCGGCGACACGGTCTGGGCCAACACGGCCACCGCCTACGACGATCTGCCGCCCGCGCTCAAGACGCTGGCCGAACAACTCTGGGCCGTGCACAGCAACGATTACGACTACGCGGCCGCCGCGAGCTACGCGCGCAACACGCTCACCGAGCAGGCGAAGGCCGCCTACGAGCGCTATCGCGAAGTGTTCGTTTCCACGCGCTATGAAACCGAGCATCCGCTCGTGCGCGTGCACCCGGAAAGCGGCGAGAAAACCCTCGTGCTGGGTCATTTCTTCAAGCGCTTTGTCGATCTGCCGGGTTCCGCCTCGAACCATCTGTTCGAGGTATTCCAGGGCTATATCACGCGCCTGGAAAACATCGTGCGCTGGCGCTGGCAGAGCGGCGATGTGGCGATCTGGGACAACCGCGCGACCCAGCACTATGCCGTGAACGATTACGGCGACGCACGCCGTGTCGTGCGCCGCGTGACGTTGGCGGGCGACGTGCCGGTGAGCGTGGATGGGCGCAGGAGCGTCACGCGCAGCGTGGAAAAGAATCCGAAGCTGGCTGCTGCGGCCTGAAACACAACGCGCGCGCCACGCTGCCGCGTGTTTCGCGCGGCAGCGTCAGGCAATACGTATTGAAAGTGCTTTATTTGTGGGGGTTCTCGTGGGACGTCGATTTTTTGCACATTTTTATGGCGCTTGCCTTATCGCGTTTGCGCTGCTGGCGCTGGTTTCGCCGCATGCCCGCGCGCAGAACGTGATCCGCATCGCGGTGCCCGATATTGGCGCGGCGTCGAAGCCCGCGGGCGGCGGCGTGGTCGACGTGCTTTACGCGAACCAGACGCTGGAAAAGGCCTTCCAGAAAGACGGCGAGAAGATCGAGTGGACCTTCTTCAAAGGCGCTGGTCCGGCCGTCAACGAGGCGTTCGCGAACCATCAGGTCGATCTGGCTTTCCTCGGCGATCTTGCCGGCATCATCGGCCGCGCGAACGGGCTCGACACGCGCCTGATCGCCGCATTGGCGCGTGATGTCAACGGCTATCTAGCGGTGCAGCCGGGGCAGGGCATCAAGGATCTGAAGGACCTCAAGGGCAAACAGATCGCGCTCTTTCGCGGTACGGCGCTGCAATTGTCTTTTGATAGCGTACTGCGCAGCGAAGGCCTGAGCGAGCGCGATTTCCGCGTGGTCAATCTCGACCTCAATAGTGCCGCTGCCGCGATTGCCGCGCATCGCATCGATGCCGTATGGGGGCCGTCGTCGCTCTTCATTCTCAAGGACAAGGGTCTGGTCGATATCCCGGTGAGCACGCGTGACCGCGATGGCGTGGGCACGTTCAAGGCCGGACCGGTGGCGTCGGGCGACTTCCTGCGTGCGCATCCCGAATGGGCGCAGCGCGTCGTGGCGAGCGTGCTGGAAGCGTCCAGTTGGGTATCGGATCGTAAAAATCTGGACGCTTATCTGCAACTGGAGCAGACCCGCGCGGGCACGCCCACTTCGGTATGGCGCAATGAAATCGGCGACAGCGATCCAGCCACGTTTTTCTCTCCGCTGCTCGATCCGTACTTCGTCAACGCGTTCAAGCGCGATGTGGAGACAGCGAAGCAGCAGGGCATGATCCGCCAGACCTTCGACGTCGATCGCTGGGTCGATGCGACGTATCTGAATCAGGCGCTTGCGCAGACGAAGCTTGCCGGGCGCTGGCAACCCTCGCACACGTTCGGTGAAGTCGAAAAGACGGCAAAGACGAATTAAAAGGTTTCTATAACAATATGAAGGACCACCACACCTTTTATCGGCTGACGGCGATTGCCGCAGCGGTTCTGGCGACGACTTCCGCATGGGCTCAGGACGATACGAAAGCTGGAACGACGACCGAAACCACCCAGGCAAAAGCCGAAAACCCCGTACAACTGAAGGAGTTCACGGTCACGGCGCGCCGCCGTTCGGAAAGCGCGCAGAAAGTGCCCGCGCCGATCTCCACCGTTAGCGGACAGGATCTGGAGCGCCAGCGCCTCTATCGCATCCAGGACCTGCAGCAGTGTTTGCCGAGCCTGAATGTCGCGTTCATCAATCCGCGCCAGTCGAGCATTTCGATTCGCGGCATCGGCAACAATCCGGCCAGCGACAATCTGGAGCCGAGCGTCGGCGTCTATCTCGACAATGTTTATCTGGGCCGCCCCGGCATGGCGGTGTTCGATCTGCTCGATATCCAGCAGGTGGACCTGCTGCGCGGCCCGCAGGGCACGCTGTTCGGCAAGAACAGCACGGCGGGCGTGCTCAATATCTCGACGCGGCCGCCCCAGTTTCATACCGAAGGCTATCTGGAGCAATCGGTCGGCAACGACGGCTATGCGCAGACCAAGGCGCATTTGAGCGGGCCGCTTTCCGAAACGCTGGCGGGCACGCTCGATCTGGAACACACGCACAGCGATGGCAGCGTGACGAATCTGTATAACGGCAGCCAGTTGAACGGTGTTTCGAATTACGGCGTACGCGGCCAGTTGCTATGGAAGCCGAACAACGATCTAAGCGTGCGTTTTATCGCCGATTACAACACGCAGAATTCGAACACGGGCGCGATGCTGCTCTACGGCGTGCCCACTGGAAGCACGTATGCGTCGCGCGCGGCGCTGCTGGGCGTGACGCCAGTGCTCAATCCTTCGCAGTCCCAGGTCAACACCGACACCACGCCGCACATGAACGTCCATCAGGGCGGCGTATCGACCGAGGTGAACTACAAACTGCCCTCCGGTTATTCGCTTACGTCGATCACGGCGGCGCGCTTCTGGGACTTCTCGCCAACCAACGACGGCGACGGCCTGGCCGTGCCCGCGATCACCGACACGGGCGTGCGCGTTGACGATCACCAGATCTCGCAGGAAGTGCGCCTCGCCTCGCCCACAGGCGGCCCGATCGACTGGGTGGTGGGCGCGTACTACTTCTACGAGCAGACCAACACCAACACCTTCACCGCGTTCGGCCCCGATGCGGATCTGTTCCAGTACGGCGTCAATCGCGGCATTCTGAATGGCGTGACGGCGGTGTCGCCAGCTTCGGTGGAAACCAACAGCGCCGCGCTGTTCGGCCAGGCGACGTGGCATATCAACACGCGCGCCGATCTTACCGCTGGCGTGCGCGGCACCTACGAGGACAAGACCGGCTACGTGAACCGTCTCGCGCCTTCGGGCGGCGAGGAACTTACCGGCTCGCTGCTCGCGCTGCGCAATGCGGCGGTGGGCGCCTACCAGTCGGGGCAACTCGGCCAGCACAGCATCAGCCCGTCGATGATGCTCAACTTCAGCTACAAGCTCACTTCCGACGTGCTTGCCTACGCGACGCTCTCGCACGGCGAAAAGTCCGGCGGCATCAATATGGCGGTGGGTTCCGCACCCACGCTTGGCGCGAATTCGCTGCTGTTCGGGCCCGAGCGCGCCAACGACGCCGAACTCGGCATCAAGAGCGAATGGCTCGACCATCGGCTGGTGCTCAACGCCAATCTGTTCTGGACGCAGATCAACGGCTATCAGGCCACCACCTACGTGACGGTGCCGTCGAGCGGACTTGTCAGCCAGGTGCTCGCCAACGGCGCCAATGTGCGTTCGCGCGGCGCCGAACTCGATCTGCGCGCGCGTCCCTTGCGCGGCCTGACGCTCGGCCTGAATGCGTCGTATGTGAACGCAACCTACAGCTCGTACACGAACGGCCCGTGCGCCGCCGAAGTCACGCTCGCCACCGGCGCGACCACCTGCAACCTCACGGGCAAGCCGGTCTCGGGCGCACCGCGCTGGATCGCCAACCTCAGCGCGCAATACGAGTTCTCACTCGGCCACGACATCGACCAGTACGTCACCGGCGTGTGGTCGCTACGCTCGAACCAGTACGGCACGCTCGACGATTCGCGTTACGGCCGCCTGCCGGGCTATGGAATCTTCAATCTTGCGACGGGCTGGCGCCTGAACAGTGGCGCGCACAAGTGGGACCTGTCGATCTGGGCGCACAACCTGTTCAATCGCCACTATTACCTGGCGTCTTTCGCGAGCGTGCAGAACACCTATACGGCGATGGCGGGCGACCCGCGCATGGTCGGCGCAACGCTTCGTTTTACTTATTGATTCAACCGCTTGTTACAGGCTCCAACAGGCTGCGAGGCCGACATGCTCAATACCGCTAATTCGACGATTCTCGACGACAAGGATGACGATGCGGCGCGCCCGCCGCGTGCGGTCCGCTTCAAGCGTGCGGGCGGCGAGGCCCTCTCCTGGTCCGCACTGCTGCCGTGGACGCTGCCCGTGCTCGTCTATCTGCTCTGGTGGAAAGCGGCGCACGCGGGCTGGATGTCGGCGCAGATCCTGCCCGCGCCCGAACTCGTCTGGCAGACCGCACGCGATCTGCTGCGCGACGGCCTCGTGTCGAATCTGCTCATCAGCCTGGAGCGGCTCGCGATTGGCTTCGTGCTGGGCACGCTGGGCGGCGCGTTGCTCGGCGCGCTCATGGGCGCGAGCGTGGTCGCGGAAGAACTGATCTCGCCGCTCTTCTATGCCATCGCGCAGGTGCCGCCGCTCGCGCTGTTGCCGCTTTTGATGGTGGTGCTTGGCATTGGCGAGGCGCTCAAGCTGGTGCTGATCTTCAAGGCCGTGGCGATCCCCGTGGCGATCCACACCCAGGCGGGCGTGCGTGCCATGCCGTGGCGGCTGCGTGAAGTGGCGGGCGTGCTGCGTCTGTCTGCCTGGCAGCGTGTGCGCCTGCTGGTGCTGCCCGCCGCGCTCCCCGCGTTCCTGACCGGCGTGCGCCAGGCGCTCGCGCAGGGCTGGCTCACGCTGATCGCCGTGGAGTTGCTGGCCTCGTCGGAGGGCATCGGCTACCTGATGGTGTATGGGCGGCAGATGTTCCAGCTCGACGTGGTGTTCGTCTGCATCGTCACGATCGGGCTGACGGGTTACGCGATCGATCAGGGCGTGCAGCGGCTGGATCGCCGGCTCGTGCGCTGGCCGCATGAAGCGCCGGGCGCGCGTGTCGCTGCCTCGCGACGCGGCTGGCCGCGCTACGTGCGTGGAGCGAGCCTGCCTGCGCTGATTCTCGCGCTCTGGGTGCTGGCTGCGCATGCGCATCTCGTCGATACGAACCTGCTGCCCGCTCCGGGCGCCGTGCTGCGAAGCGCGCTCGACGATCTGCGCAGCGGCGCGCTGCCGGTGCCGTTAGCACACACGCTCGCCCGAGCGGGCGAGGGCCTGGCGTTGGGCGCGTTCGCGGGCCTGGCGCTCGGCATTGCGCTGGGTGCGGTGACGTGGGTACGGCGCGCGTTCGGCCCGACGCTCACGGCCTTGCGTCAGGTCGCAATCTTCGCGTGGATTCCGCTGCTGACCGCGTGGGCCGGGCTGGGCGATCTCTCCAAGGTGATCTTCGTCGCGCTGGCGGCGTTCTTTCCCGTCGTGCTGGCAACGAGCCGGGCCGTCGAAGCGTTGCCCCCCGCGCTCGTCGAAGTCGCGCTCACGCTGCGCCTGAACGCCTGGCAACGGCTGCGCTGGCTGATCGTCCCGGCGATCCTGCCTGGCGTGTTCGCGGGGCTGCGGCTCGCGCTCGTCTATGCGTGGCTCGGCGCGATTGGCGCGGAGTATCTGATGCCCTCGGGCGTGGGCCTGGGCACGTTCATGATCGACGCCCAGCAACTGTTTCGTACCGACCGCCTGCTGGCCGCCGCGGTCACGATCGGCGCGCTGGGGGCCTTGTTCGGCTGGCTTGGCAGCCGCCTGGAAGCGTCGGTTACGCGCTGGCGCACGCGGCATTGACTGGACGCCTCAAATCTCACTGGAAACCTCGATATGACAAAGCAGTCTGGCAAACGTCCCAATGTTCTCGTGATCGTCGCGGACGATCTGGGCTTCTCCGACCTCGGCGCGTTCGGCGGCGAGATTGCCACGCCTAACCTCGACGCGCTGGCGCACGCGGGCGTGCGCTTCACCGACTTCCACACAGCCTCCGCCTGTTCGCCGACGCGCGCGATGCTGCTGAGCGGGACCGATCATCACGTCGCCGGCATCGGCACGATGGCCGAGGCGCTGCCGCCGCATCTGGCGGACAAGCCAGGCTACGAGGGCTATCTGAACGAGCGCGTGGCGGCGCTGCCCGAACTGCTGCACGACGCCGGCTATTTCACGGCGATGGCGGGCAAGTGGCACCTGGGGCTGACGCTGGAGCGTGCGCCTTCGGCGCGCGGCTTCGAGCGCTCCTTCGCGCTGCTGCCGGGCGCGGCCAATCACTATGGCTTCGAACCGGTCGGCGAGGACGACGAACAGCCGCGCCTGATGCGCTCGACGCGCGGCCTGTATGTCGAAGACGGCCTGTACGCCGAAAACCTGCCCGAAGACTTCTATTCGTCCGACGCCTTCGCGGACAAGCTGATCCAGTTCCTGGGCGAGCGCGGCGCTGACGATGAGCGCCCCTTCTTCGCTTACCTGCCGTTTTCGGCGCCGCATTGGCCGCTGCAAGCACCCGCCGATATTGTCGAGCACTACCGTGGCCGCTACGACGCGGGCCCCGACGCGCTGCGCGCCGAACGCCTCGCCAGGCAGAAGGCGCTGGGCCTGCTCGACGCCGAAGTGAGTGCTCACCCGGTTGTCGCGCCCACGCCCGAATGGGATGCGCTGTCGCCGCAGGAGCAGGCTTTTTCGGCGCGCACGATGGAGGTCTATGCGGCGATGGTCGAGCGGCTGGACTGGAACGTGGGCCGTGTGATCGAACATCTGAAGCAGACCGGCGAATTCGACAACACCTTCGTGCTGTTTCTCTCCGACAACGGTGCTGAAGGCGCGCTGCTCGAAGCGCTGCCGATCTTCGGGCCGGATCTGCAACGCTTTATCCGCGATTACTACGACAACAGCCTGGATAACGTCGGGCGCGGCAATTCCTACGTCTGGTACGGCCCGCGCTGGGCCCAGGCGGGCACGGCGCCGTCGCGGCTCTACAAGGCGTTCACGACCGAAGGCGGCATCCGCGTGGTGGCGTTCGCGCATCACGCGGCGCTCGGTGCGACGGCGCGGCGCGGTGTGGGCCATGCGTTCGCGACGGTCATGGACGTGGTGCCGACCGTGCTCGAACTCGCAGGCGTCGAGCATCCCGGCACGCACTGGCGGGGGCGCGAGATCGCCGCCGTGAAGGGCCGCTCGCTGCTGCCCTATCTGCGCAACGAAGCCGACGCCGTGCACGACGACACCCACGTGACCGGCTGGGAACTGTTCGGGCGGCGCGCGGTGCGCCAGGGCGACTGGAAAGCCGTGTTCATTCCCGCGCCGGCTGGGCCGGGCGTGTGGCAGCTCTACGATCTCGCGCGCGACCCCGGCGAAACCCGCGATCTGGCCGCAGCCGAACCGGCCCGGCTGCAAACGCTGCTGGCGCACTGGGAAACCTATGTGGAGGAAAACGGCGTGCAGGCGTTTGAGTTTGCGCCTGTTTGAAGCACCGACGACCATTCCTGCGATCCACATCGCATTAGCGCCGCAGTGCAGATATGGATAGCAGCAAATCATGGTTTGGGCGGGCGGGGATCAGATGCTCAAATGGCTTGAACATATCGTCCCCGGAGAACGAATCATGGCCGCCATAGCCAGGCTAGCGGAGCGGTTCGCTACGCCCGAGCGGCGCGCAGCGCTTGCGCCGCCCGTACCGCCCACCTCGTCCACCTCTTTCGGCTGGTCCAGCCACGACGCGATGTCGCGGCGCACGCTCGACCCGCTCACGCGCCAGCGCGTCATTAGCGCCTTCCTCACGAATCCGAGCCTGCAGCACTGGTCTGCGGGCGCGGCGGCCACGCTCGTCGATGCTGGCTATGAAAAGACCTGGCTGCATGGCGAACTGGTGGTGCCGTATCAGGCCGACTGCAAGGAGATCCTGATCGTGCTGGCCGGCGCGCTGGAAGCGAGCTGGGTGAGCGCGTCGGGCGCGCGCGTGATCGGCGAGTACATCCAGCCCGATTCGGTCATCAACATCATTCCGGCGCTCGACCGCAAAGGCTCGCTGTGTGACATGTATGCGCGCGGCACGGTGCGGCTGTACCATATCCCGCGCGAGGTGATGCTCGACCTGTTCGAGCGGCAGCCCGCCTTGATGCGCGGCTTTTTCGAGCTGATCTGCTCGCGCAACCGCGAACTGAACGACCGCTTTCGCTTCTCGCGGCTGGCGGATTTCAGCGCGCGCGTGGCCGAGCGGCTGCTCAGTCTCGCCGAGCGCTACGGCAATGCCGTCGATGCGGGCGTGGAGATCGGCCTGAAACTTTCACAGGACGATCTCGCGGCGCTGCTCGGCGTGTCGCGGCAGAGCATCAATAAGGAATTGCGGGCGTTTGCCGATCGCGGCTGGATCGAGATCCGCTATGGGCAGATCACGATCGTCGACAGCGCGGCCTTGCTGATGGTGCGCGAGGCCTGCGAGTAAGAGCGAACGCTTCAACTAACCCGATCAAACCAAGGATGCAGACATGAGCACGATTTACGACATTCCCGTGAACGCCATCGACGGCGCGCAAACCACGCTGCGCCCCTACGCGGGCAAAGTGCTGCTGGTGGTCAACGTGGCGTCCAAATGCGGGCTGACGCCGCAGTACGAAGGACTCGAAGCGCTCTACGAAGGCAAGCGCGCCGAAGGCCTGGAAGTGCTGGCGTTCCCCGCCAACAACTTCAAGGGCCAGGAGCCGGGCACGGATGCGGAGATCCAGGCCTTCTGCACCGGCACCTTCGGCGTGAAGTTCCCGCTGTTTTCGAAGATTTCGGTGGTCGGCGACGACCAGCATCCGCTTTATCGGTCGCTTACGCAGGCGCAGCCGCAAGCAGCTGGCGACGGCCCGTTCCGCACGCGCCTGGAAGGCTACGGCATCCAGCCGAACGCGGCGCCCGACGTGCTGTGGAACTTCGAGAAGTTTCTCGTGAGCCGCACGGGTGAAGTGGTTGGACGCTTCGCGCCCGATACGGCGGCGGACGATCCGAAGCTCGTCGCCGCGATCGAGGCGGAACTGGCGAAGGGGTAAGCGCCTTTTAAGAGCGCAGTTGTTCAGGACGCCTGTTCCGACTTCCGCTTCTGCGCCACCAGCACCCGGCTGCCCGCATTTGCGGGCAGCAACACGCTGTCGACCGTGGCCAGCAGCGCCACGCAGGCGATCATCCAGAACGCCAGCTGAAAATCGCCTGGCGTAGCGTGCCCCGCGGCCGTGCCATGCCACTGCTCGGCGAGCGACAGCAACAGCGCGCCGACGGCAATCCCCATCCCCGCATTCATCTGCTGCAGCACTGAAAAGAGCGTGGTGGCGTCGCGCATCTGCGGTTGCGGCACATCGGCGAAACCGATTGTGTTGAGCGCCGTGAACTGCATCGAACGCGTCATGCCGGTGAAGAACAGCAACGCGCACACGAGCCAGTACGGCGTGGCCGCGCTCAATTGCGCACAGGCCGCGAAGCCGGCCGCCACCAGCAAGCCGTTGACCAGCAGCACCGTGCGAAAGCCGAAGCGATGCATGATGCGCGTCGTGCCCGGTTTCATCGCCAGATTGCCCGCGAACAGCCAGAGCAGCAGCGAGCCTGCCTGCACCGCGCTATAGCCAAAGCCAATCTGGAACATCAGCGGCAGCAGGAACGGCGCGGTGCCGATGGCGGTGCGAAAGAGCGAGCCGCCCAGCGCGGTGACGCGAAACGTGCGGATCGCAAACGGCGCCAGGCCAAACAGAGGCTGCGCTGCGCGCCGCAGATGCCACACGCTCAGCGCGAGCAGGGCGATGCCACCAATCAGGATGCCGAACGAAACGGCGCGGGGCACGTCGGCGCGGCTGATCGCCTCGATGCCCGCCATGAAAAGGCCGAAGCCCAGACCGCTCAGCACGAAGCCTACGGTGTCGAAGCGCTGCGTGATCAGCGTGCCGTTGCGCACGAGCAGGCGCGCGGCCACGAACGCGATGACGCCCAATGGCAGATTGAGCAGGAAGATCCAGTGCCAGCTCCAGTGCGTGCTGATCCAGCCGCCCACGGGCGGCCCGAGAATCGGCGCGACCAGTGCGGGCCAGGTGAGCAGGGCGATGGCGCGCACGATGCCTTCCTTGGGCGTCTCGCGCATCACGACGAGCCGGCCGACCGGCACCATCATCGCTCCGCCAATGCCCTGTACGACGCGCGCGGCGGTGAAGCTCAACAAGCCCTGGCTCAGCGCGCAAAGCAGCGACGCGAAGGTGAATACGGCGATGGCGAGGCTGAACACGCGGCGCGCGCCGAAGCGGTCGGCGGCCCAGCCGCTCACGGGAATAAAGACCGTGAGCGCGACCAGATAGGCCGACACGCCCACCGAGAGATACGCGGGCGCGGTGCCGAAATCGCGCGCCATCGCGGGCAGCGATGTACCGATCACGGTGGCGTCGAGGTTCTCCATGAAGAACACGCCTGCGACGAGCAGAGCGATAGCGAGCCGCCGACGGGCGGCGAGTGGGGACGTGGCGTCCATGCGAGGTGGTCCGATGCGGTTGAGGCTATTCGCCTGGCGAAACTCGCATCTTAGACGAGCGCTTCGCCGCGCGTGCGGCGCGCCCACTCGCCAGCGTTAGTTCGTCCGGGTTAGCTCGCCCGGGTCAGCTCGCCTTCAGCCAATGCATCACCTGCTGCCAGTCCGCCATCGTCATCGCGCCAAACCAGTCGTCGTGATCGGCGCTGCCCAGCATCATCAGATGCGCATTGCCATGCGCGCTGGCGAAGTGCTGCGCATGCACCACGGGAATCAGCGTATCCTGCTGCGCGCCGACGATCACGAGCGGCCCCGTGTAATGGGCCACGGCGGCAATCGAATCGAAACCGTCGTGCAGCAGCCAGCGCACCGGAAAGATCGGATACTTTTCCGCGGCGACATCGGCGAGCGAATCCCACGGCGTGATGAGCGCAACGCCCGCAATCGAAGCCTCGTTGCCATTCACAACCTGCGAAGCCATCCCCGCGCCCAGCGATTCGCCCACCAGCCAGACCGGGCCGCCCCATTGCGCGAGCGCAGCCTCGAAGGCGTCGCGCGATGCGGCGAGCGCCGCCTTCATCGTGCGCGCACCCGGGCGGTTGCCATGCCCCGGATATTCGACGATGACGGCGCGATAGCCCGCACGCACGAAGATATCGGCGAGCGGCAGCTTGGTTTCGGCGGATTCCTCATTGCCGTGATAGACGATGAAGGTGCCGCGCGGCGCCTGGCCCGCCGGCGTCACGACGTAGCCCGCGTATTGATCGTGTACGTGCCACACGCCGATGGTGTCGCCCGCGTGCGTGAGCGAGCGCAGATCGGGCGCGTCGGGCGTGGAGGGCAGCAGCAGGCGGTCCTGCATCAGAAACAGCACCAGCGCCGCAACCAGCCAGGCGGCGACCGCAAAGCGTAAGCCATAAGAAAGCAGCCGCATGCTCGATCTCGCGCATTCGATTTGGTGAAGGGATCGCGCCAGTATAAGGAGAATCGCCTGCCGCACCGTGACAGCCTGCCCTGCGCGGTCGTCCGGCGTTTTACGGTACATTACGCTTCCATCACGCCGCCGCACTTCCTGTCCGCTATCAACGATTAGTCGCGCATAACTTCATGCAAGGCACGCCTGTCCCGCTCGATCTTTCCGCTCTCGCACCCAGCCTTTACGCACAGGGTTGTGAAGAGGCGATCCTGTCCCGCCTGATGGAGCGCATTGCGCCCACGCACCGCTTTTGCGTCGATATTGGCGCGAGCGACGGCCTGCGCAACAGCAATACCGCGCTGCTGCTGCGCGAAGGCGGCTGGCAGGGCGTGCTGGTCGAAGGCAGTGCGTATCGCTACGACAAACTCGTGGCGAACTACGGCGGCGAGCGGCGCGTGGCGCTGCGTCATGAGCGCGTGCAGCCCGATACGGT
The DNA here is from genome assembly GCF_035948235.1 of Paraburkholderia sp. Lineage (GTDB taxonomy): Bacteria > Pseudomonadota > Gammaproteobacteria > Burkholderiales > Burkholderiaceae > Paraburkholderia. Next base: position 38,300 of record NZ_DASZJJ010000290.1, read on the forward strand.
CGCGCAACTGCTCGCCGAAGAGGGTGTACCGCGGGACTTCGATCTGCTCTCGATCGATATCGACGGCAACGATTACTGGACCTGGCAAGCGCTTGAGGCTTACCGCCCGCGCATTGTGGTGATCGAATACAACCCGTACTACGCGCCGCCCGAGCGCTGGGTCATGTGCTACAACCCGGCGCACGAATGGGACGGCTCGACCTATTACGGTGCGAGCCTCGAATCGCTTTATCACCTTGGCCAGCGCCTGGGCTATGAACTGGTGTGCTGTGACGACATGGGCAATAACGCGTTCTTCGTGCGGCGCGATCTGTATGCGCGGCTCGGCATCGACAATAACGCGCCATCGGTGCTGTTTCGCCCGGCGATGTACAAGCTTCGTTATGTCGGCCACAACACCTTTGTGAGCGGCCATCCGTATCGCTATGGCCCTGCCGAGGCCATCTGAGATGGCGCACGGCGGCGCGACTTTCGCAGCGATCCGTGCGGCCTATGGTTTCGCGCGCAACGAGTTTGCGTCTGCGCCGCGCCAGGTCAGCGAGCGTGTCTGGCATCTGCCCGATGCGCGCGGCGGCGTGGCCGTAAAGCTCTACGCCGATGACCATGCGGCGCGCGCGCAAAAAGAAGCCGCCATACTCACGCATGTGCAGACGCATGCCGATGCGCGTTTTCGCGTGCAGACGCTGCAACGCACCTTGACGGGCGATACCGTATTCAGCGGTGCGGGCTTTCACGCGATGGTCACGCATTGGTCCGCGGGGCAGATGCGCACTTACGACACCTTCACGTGCGCCGAATGGGAGGCTCTGGGCGCGAGCCTCGCGGCGTTGCATTCGAGCCTCGACAGTTTCGACCGTTCCGCTCTGCCCGCACTCGACACGATCCGCGAGCGACTCGCCGCCATTGACGCCGACGCCGTGCGCCGTAGCCTGATCGACGCGCTCGGCCAAGATCGCGAGAACCTGGGCACTTACGTGGACACCTGCCTGCGTTTGCTCGACGCGCACTATCCGGGCAGCATCGCGGCTTTTCCCGCCGACGACCCACAGCATCCGGTTCACAACGATTACAACCAGTTCAACTATCTGTTCGACGGCACGCTGCCACCGCGGATCCTCGACTGGGAAGCGGCCATCGGCGCGCCGCGCGAATATGAACTGGTGCGTTGCCTCAATCATTTGCCGCTCGAAGCGCCGCAGCACGCCGCCGCCTTTCTACGCGCCTATGCGAGCGTGCGAGCACCGCGCCCGGATCATCTTGCCTGGGCCGTCGATGCCGCATGTCTGCAGCACGCGCTCAAGCTCTGGATCGCACAGGGCTGGCTGAACAATCGGGCGCGCTTCGCGGCGCATCTGCGCGGCGCCATGACGATGGTCGCGGCATTCGACGGCGCGCGCGAGCGCTTGATTGACTTCTATTCCCGTTGCCTCGATCACGGCGACGGCGGGACGCCAACGTGACCACGACCAACGAAACCCCCGCGCGCAAACACGTCTTTCCGCCGCCGATGGAGCGGCACTATCGCGTGCAGAACGGCCGCGTGCAGACGCGTTCGCTCGAAGCGCATATAGTCGATCACTGCAATCTGACGTGTTCCGAATGTTGCTCGCTTTCGCCGCTGCTGCCCGAATGGTACGCACGCCCTGACGCCCTGGCGAACGACCTGCGCATGGCCGCGAAAGTGCTGCAACCGGGCGTGTTCAAGCTGGTGGGCGGCGAGCCGCTGCTACACCCCGGCATCGTCGATATCGTCGCCTGCGTGCGCGAGACCGGCATCGCGCCGATGGTCTCAGTGACAACCAATGGCCTGAAGCTGGGCGAGATGGCCGACGCGTTCTGGCAGGCCGTGGATGCGCTGACGATTTCGCGTTATCCCAAGCCGCGCCTTGCGGACGATCTTGTCGCGCATATCGAGGCGCAGGCGGCGCGCTTCAACGTGCGCCTGAACTGGAAGGTGCAGGACACCTTCACGGTGATGAACCGCGCGCAACCCTCGACCGATCGCGACGAAGCGCAGCGCATCTACCACGACTGCTGGATTCGCGAGCGTTGCCACATGATCCGCGACGGCATGTTTTATACCTGCACGCGGCCCGCGCATTTTCATACCTTGTATCAAGGCACGCGGGACTTCCACGCCGATGGCCTGGCCTTGCACGACAACGACGGCATGCTTGAGGCGATGCTGGCCTACCTGCAACGCGAAACGCCGCTGGAAGCCTGCCTGCATTGCCACGGCGGCAGCGCGCCGCAAGCGCCGCATCGCATTCTCAAGCGCATTGAAGTCGACACCCTGAAGGCCTGTTATCCATGACCGTTTCCCATATCGTTGGCGCGCGCGATTTTTTTGGCTTTGAGCGCCTGCATTACCACCCGCGTTGCGGCGTGTGGGCAGGCAATATCGATTCGACCTTGCGTGCTGCGGGACAAAGCACTGGCGGCGAGCCCGATGCGGCTGCCATTGCCGGTTATCTGAGCGGCGCGCGGCTGGTGGGCCGCACCGTGCTACGCGACGTGCGCGCGGTGCCGCCCGGTTTTGCGCTGGTGAAATCGGCGCAAGGGCTGGACGTGCACGCCGCGCCCAGCGAAGCGTTGCGCGGCGATCTGGAAACCCTGTTGCGCGCCTCGCTGCAAGGCGCGCTTCACAGCGGCAAACGCGTGGCGCTGGCACTAAGCGGCGGACTCGACTCCGCGCTGTTGCTGGCGTTGCTGCGCGAACTGGACGCGCTCGACCAGGTGACGGCCTATATTCTCGCGACCGGCATGCCCGACTATTGCGAGCAGGACGCCGCGCTCGAACTGGCCACGCAGATGCAGGCGCGCGTCAAAATCGTGCATTTTGACGAAGCCGATTTTGTGAACGCGCTGCCGGGCACTACGTATGCAGTCGAAGAGCCGATGTTCAATCTGCATCCCGTCGCCAAGCATCTGCTGGCCGAAGCCATGGCCGCCGACGGCATCGAACTGGCCATCACTGGCGACGGCGCGGACCAGGTGCTGCGCCGCGACCAGTCGGCCAACTATCTGCCCTTGTGCCACGCGATCTTCGACGCGCAAGGCGTGACGCTGCACCCGCCCTTTGTCGATAGCGCCGTGGTCGCCCATCTGCTGGCGATCGATCCCGATCCCAACAAACAGTGTCTGCGCGACCTGGGCGCGCGTCTGGCACTGCCTGATCGGCTCGTGCATGGCCCGAAGCGCGGACGTCTTGCGCCCGCCATGAATCTGGATGCGCTGCTCGATCGCACGCGTATTGGCAAGCTGGCGGCGTCGCTCGGTCTGCCCGCGCCCACCCTCGAAGCCGACACCGAACGCGTGTTGTGGACGACCTTGTCGCTGATTCTCGATCACCTGGGCGCGAGCCCTATCCCCGCTTAAAGACCCATGAAACGTATCCTTTTCTGCGTGGTGCCCGAGAAAGGTCACCTCAACCCCTGCATTGGCCCGGCGCAGCGGCTTCAGGCGGCGGGCTTCGAAGTGGGCTTCTACGCGCCCGCCGATATCGCCGCGCAACTCGAAGGCGCTGGCGCATTCGCCTTTCTCGGTCCGCGCGCGCAAGCCGAGGAACATCCACCAGCGGCGGAAGGTGAGCGCCACGAGCTTTCGCGCGGCGCGGTCTTTGCCGACAAGATCCGCGACGCCGCGTGGCTGCGCAACTGGATCCGCACGCTGCTGATCGACGAAACGCCGGGGCAGGTGGAGGGCATCCGCGCGATCATCCGCGACTGGCAGCCCGGCGTGGTGGTGATCGATCCGCTGCACTATGCGTCGGCGATTGCTGCGCATCTGGAGGGCAAGCCGTGGGTTGCGCTGTCCAATTCGCTCAATCCGGTACTGCCTGATGATCTGGATTCCGAACTATTGAACACGGTGCGCTGGATCGCACCCGAGCGCGAGCGCCTGTTTGCTTCGTATGGCATGCAGGCGGGTTTTCGCGGCTGCGATGTGCTTTCGCCCTATCTGACGCTGGCGTTGACGACCGAAGCGCTGGTGGGCGCGCCGCCGCCAGGCGTGGAACTGGTCGGGCCGGCCATGCCTGCGGGAGCGCGCGGCGACGAGGCCGATTTCCCCTGGCATCGTCTGGATGGCACGCTGCCGATGATCTATATGTCGCTCGGCAGCCAGCTTTACTGGCATCCTGAAGTGTTCAATAAAGTGATTGCGGCGGCGCGCGGATTGCCCGTGCAACTGGTGCTTTCCGTGGGCGACCTCGTCGATACGGATCTGCTGCCGCACGACGATGCGCGTGTGATTGCCGTGCGCTATGCGCCCCAACTCGCGGTGCTGGAGCGCGCTCAGGTATTCGTCAATCACGGCGGCGCGAATTCGGTGATGGAATCGCTAGCGTGCGGCGTGCCGATGCTGCTTTCGCCGTTCTGCAACGACCAGTTTCATTCGGCGCATTTCGTCGAGCGCGCGGGCGCGGGCATTCGCCTCGATCTGCAGACGGCGACGGTTGCGGAGATTGCCGCTGCGCTGGCCATATTGCTGCGGCCTGGCCCGCTGCGCGAGCATGCCGCGCAGATTCGCGCGAGCTACGCGCGCGACGGCTCGGCGCAGGCCGCGCGTCTCATTGGCGTACTCGCTTCAGAAAGCCACCCGGTGACAGCGTCATGAGCACGCGGTCCTCAATATCGCCATCGACGTTGAAACGATGGTCGCGTTCGAGAAAGGCCTGGGTTGCCGTGGCGGGATTGTTGCCACGTCCATAAGGTTTGCCATCGAACATCGACTCGGGCAGATACTCCATGATGGTGTCCATCACGATCACATAGCTGCCGGGCGTGACGAGTTCCGCGTAGCATTCCAGCTCGCGCAAAACGTGGTCGTGCGTGTGCGTGAGATCGAGTATCACGAGAACCGGTGCATCGGCGCCGATATGCTCGCGCACAGCGGCGAGCGTGGCCGGTGCGCAGGATTCGCCTTCGATCAGGGTCATGCGATGCGCGAGGCGGTGAGCCTGCAGGCGATCCTTGACCTCGGCGCGCAGGCGCGGATCGATGGCGATGACGCGACCTTCGCCGCCCACGAGTTCCTGCATCGACGCGGAAAAGACCGCACCGCCACCCGCCGCGATGCCGGTCTGCACGATGTATCGCGGCCGCACCTGCCAGACCAGTTCCTGGATGGCGAGCATGTCGCCGGGCAGGTGGAAAAAGCGCTCGCCCAACCAGCGCGTCTGGAACAGGTGATCGAATTCGGCGGCGCGCGTGAGCCATTCGATATTGACGTCCCGCATGCGGGTCGAGATGCGATCAGACATGGTCAATGCAGGGAGAATGAGAGTCGTGGAAACACCGGAAATGCTCGAATCGATGCTGCTGGAGCACTGGAACGTGCGCGCCGTGCATCTGCAGGCGTTGTCGTCGGGCCATACTAACAAAACGTATCGCGTGCATCACGTTGCGCGCGCAGCGATCCTGCGCGTGTCATGGCCGGGCAAAACCCTCGCGCAGATCGAGCGCGAGGCCATGATGCTGACGCATCTATCCAGCCGCCCTCATTTACCGGCATTGCCTCGCCTGTTGCCGACGTTATCCGGTCAGCCCGGCGCGCAGGCGGCGTATGGCGGCTGGCTGCATCTGTTCGAATCGATCGACGGCGAACCAGGCATGCCCGACGATGCGCGGCGAGCAGCGATTGTCGCCATGCGTACGCTTGCGCAACTGCATGCCGCGATGGCGACGCTTCGCGCGCACGACGCCAGCCCGGTGGCGTGGTTGCAGGCGCGCCACGCCCGCGTGGCCGCGCGCCAGACGCCCGATTTAAACGCCGCTTTACTGCCGCAGTATTCGCCGCTGATGGCGTGTATGGAAGCGTTGCTTGCGCAAGCCGCTGAGTGGGTCGATGACCCCGCACAATGGCTGCACGGCGATTATCACGCGGGCAATCTGCTATTCGAAGGCCAGATGCTGGCGGGCGTAATCGACTTCGACGATGTCGGGCAGGGTTCGCGCTGGCTCGAAGCGGCGTTTGCGTTGTTCGCGCTGTCGCGCGACGCGAGTGTGGAAGATCGCTTTGTTTTCGACGAATCGATCTGGCGTGCGGGCCTTGAGGCTTATGCAGGGACGAGCGCCGAAGAACCTCCGGGTTGGTTGCGCGCCCGATCCGTCGCGCTGATGCGTCTGTTTTGCACCGACCAGGTATTGATCCATCTGGAGGCCGCGCAGCGTGGCCTCTGGTCGGCCGGGCCCGGAATGGGCTTTCTGGCATGCTGGCGCGAGCTACTGGGCACCGCCACGCGCAGCGATGCGCCAGTGGGCGTCGCCCAGAAGTAAGCGCACGGCTTCCACCGTGGCGGGGCGCGCGTCGCCATGCCGTGAGCCATCGTGCAGGCAGATGACGGCTTCGTGCCCTTGAGCGGTTTGAGTGGCGATGTGCCCGCGCATGATGTCGGCGAGCGCTTGAGGCGCGGGCGCGGGGCGTTGCCAGTCGTCGGGAATCAGCGTCCAGCCTGAATGCGCGCGCGAGAGATGTTCGAGCACAGGCGCGCGCGGGTCCTGCGCTTGAAGGCCATAGGGCAGCCGTAGCGCGATGGCCGGCGCAACGCTCAGATCCGCCTGCTTATGGGCCGCCCGAATTAGCGCGTCGGTCGCTTCAATTTCCTCGATCAGTTCTTTTTCGCGCAGATCGCCGGGACGTGCATGCGTCCATGTGTGATTGCCGAGCGCATGTCCTTCGCGCAGTATTCGCGCGCCAACCTCAGGGTGTTGCGCGAGGTGTTTGCCGAGCACAAAAAACGTGACCTCGCATGAAGCGCGCTTGAGCACGTCCAGCAAATGCGGCGTAGAAGGGCCAGGACCGTCGTCGAAGGTAAGCCGAACGCAAGGGGACATGAAGATTGCGGCAGTCGAAAAGAAAATCCGACCGCTCAAAACAGGGGCCAGGACGCACTGTATCAGCATATCCACAAGCTGAACCGCGCGAACGCCTGGCCCCGTTGAACACTACTTGATGTCGTTCGTTTCGAGTTCGACCGATTGGCCGCCGTTCTTCGACAGCGCGTTGCGCGCGGCCTTTTCGATGCGCAGGCGGTTCGCATCGAATGCGCTTAGCAGCGCATGCGACGACGTGGCTTCATGGTCGAAGCGATCGTTGAGCGCGTCCATCGACACGCTGCACCATACGGGCCGATCGTCCACCTGGGCTTCGAAAGCGATGCGCGAAGCCGCTACGGCGTGACGGCGGTTCGTAAATTCGATCCTCATTGGATTCCTCCTTGCGTGACTATGCGTGACTTTGCGTGATTGGCAGGAAAGCCGGGCGTGGTTCACCCTGGCCTCAGCGTTTTCGCAAGGCGCAGTCCTACCCGGCAAACGTTCCGATCAATCCGCGCCCCCATGGTTCAGGCCCGCCGATTGCGCAGGCCATTTTGCATCGACCCCAGCAAACGTATCCCCACCTCATCTATCTGGAGAACCGCAATGGCCACCCGTCCTTCCCTGATGATCGTTACCGTGACCGCCGTTTCGTTCATGCTGATGGCGGCGCAGGCCGAGGCGCAAACCGCGTCGAGCGACACGTCCATGAGCGCGAACCCGACCAAGGCGCAGCGTAAAGAGGCGCGCAAGCAGGCGCGCGCGCACAAGAACGCGGAATTGAAGAAGCTTGAACAGAACGGCTATAACCCATCGAGAAACAACGTCAATTATCCAGACGATATCCAGAAGGCCGAGAAAAAGGCCGGCGCGGCGAACGGTGCGAGCCAATAGCACGCCGCGCGTGAATCGAGTGGACATGGATAAATCGACGATTTCCGGCGGCGGCCTTGGCCCCGAGGATTACGACGTGGTGTGCGGGCAGAAGGTCAACGCCCTTGGCCGCTATATCGGCTATCTGCGCATTCGCAGAAAGCCCGATGGCAAGATCATCTATCCGTTCGACGGCTGCCAGGTGCCCGGTCCGTTCGCGACCGGCGAGGAAGCCCGGCGCGCGGCGTGCGAAATGGCGGAGGAACTGGTACGGCTCGATATCGCCAGTCCGGAGGCATGAGCCGCGGGTTGAGCGGGGTTGAGCCGTCACCCCGCCACAGTAGACCGCGCGCTGCGTGCTTTACAGTTTGACGCCGCCGGCCTCGGGCGGCTCGGCGGGATCGTTCTGCCACTGCGTACGCACGCCGTAGTATTCATGCAGGGTAGTGGCCCAGCCGATGTCGGCCATCGCCGGCCAGTGGTCCTTGTCGAAACCGGGCGCATTCTTGACGCGCTCGCCGGTGACGTTGAGCACGAAGCACTTGCGCTGCGCATCGAGTGCGAGCGCCACCCATGGCAAGGCCAGCAACTTGTCGCCGATGCCGAGAAAGCCGCCGCTCGACATCACCGCGTAGACAATGCGGCCCTGTTGGACGTCGAGCATGATTTCCTTGATCTTGCCGATTTCTTCGTTATCCGAACTGTATACGCGGTCGCCTTCCAGGGTGCTGGCGGCCATGACATACGGACCGGGGCCGCCGGAACTCTCGCCGCTCGCGCCGACGATGCGCGCGCCGCCTGCTGAAGGTCGAGTCGATTGAGTGGGAATGGACATGATGGCTCCTTGAATCGCTGACGCTGCGGGCATCACAGGTCGTCATAGGTCAGTGGGCACTGCATGCCTGTTTGCGCAACGCGCGGACCCGACGCGGCCCCGCTCGTGTCCGGCACGGCCGTTGCGCATCATTGCGATTGCGCCCCACGATGATTCGTGGGGCGCGCGAACCACACGAGGCGCGATGCCGCACGAAGCACTCTGGTTTTTGATCGTCGGCGTGTTGCTGATGTTCGTGGCGCTTGCGCGCGGTCCCATCGCGCGCCTGCCGCTCACGGGCGCGATGATTTATCTGGTGGCGGGCGTGATTGTCGGCCCCGGCGTGCTTGGCCTCGTGAATGCGGACCTTGCGCAATCGGTGCGTACGCTCACCGTGATCGCCGAGGCCGGGCTGGTGGTGTCGCTGTTTTCGGTCGGCATGCATCTGCGCGTGCGTTTGCGCGATCCGTTGTGGCGCTTGCCCTTAAGGCTTGGCGTGCTCGCGATGATATTGAGCGTCGCGCTCACGTTCGCTCTGGCATGGGCGATGGGCATGCCCGCCGGTGTGGCGCTCTTTCTTGCCGCCGCGCTCGCGCCCACCGATCCGGTGCTTGCCAACGAGCTGCGCGTGCACGAAGCGGGCGACGCCGAGCCGGTGCGTTTCGCGCTTTCGGGCGAGGGCGGACTCAACGACGGCGCGGCGCTGCCGTTTGCACTGCTCGGCCTTGCGCTCTGCGGCGTGCCGGCTGCCGCCACGCAAAGCGCGCTTATGTTCGCGGCGTCGCTGCTTTGGGGCGTGGCGGGCGCATTGCTGATCGGCGCGGGGCTGGCGACGTTATGCGCGCGGCTCGTGTTTCACTTGCGTACGCGTTACGGCGAGGCGGTCGGGGTTGATGGTTTCATTGCGATCGGGCTGATGTCGGTGACATATGGCGCGGCCCTCCTCGTGCACGCGTATGCCTTCGTGGCGGTGTTCGCGGCCGGCGTCGCGCTGCGTCATGCCGAATTGCGCGCCACGGGCGAGCAGCACAGCCCGGCCGAGACACTGGAAACGGTGCAACTGGGCGAGCGTACCGAAGTCGCCACCGATCCGCGCCGCGCGCATGTCTGGCTCGCGGAAGGCATGACGGGCTTCACGCTGGAAATCGAGCACTTCGCGGAGCTGTCGCTGCTGCTCATCATCGGCTGCGTGGTTTCCGCACACTGGCGCGACATGCTGGAGCCGCAGGCGCTTGCGATCGCACTGGCGCTGGTGTTCGTGGTGCGGCCGCTCGCGGTGATGGGCTCGATGATTGGCGCGCGCGCCGACGGCCAGCAGCGCCGCCTGATGGCGTGGATGGGCATACGCGGCGTGGGCGCGTTCTATTACGCCATATGGGGACTCGACCAGGCAGGCGACACCTTGCAGCCGGTGCTCGCCGCGGCGCTCGACGCCATTGTGATTTCGGTGGCGCTGCACGGATCGACGGCGGGCTATGTGTTGCGGCGTTATTACCGGCGCGCGCAGGATCGGCGCGAGCGTTCGAGCAGCGTTTAGCGCGGCCTCACGCCAGCGCCCCTTCGACCTTGAACGCCGCCACCAGCGCATTGAGCGAATGCGCGTGATCGGCAAGCGACGACGCGGCCGCCGCGCTTTGCTCGACGAGCGCCGCGTTCTGCTGCGTGACCTCGTCCATCTGCGTGACCGCGAGACCCACCTGCTCGATGCCGTCGCTCTGCTCGCGCGATGCGGACGCGATCTCATGGATCAGCGTGGCCACGCGCGTGGTGGAAGACTGGATCGCCTCCATCGCGCCGCTGGCCTCGGTGACGAGCGTCGCGCCAGTGGCGACGCGTCCGGTCGAGCCCGCGATCAGCGTGCCGATCTCCTTGGCCGCCGCCGAAGCGCGCTGCGCGAGGCTGCGCACTTCGCCCGCGACCACGGCGAAGCCGCGTCCTTCTTCGCCGGCGCGCGCGGCTTCGACCGCTGCATTGAGCGCGAGAATATTAGTCTGGAATGCGATGCTTTCGATCGTGCCGATAATGTCGGTCATCTTCGACGAGCTGGCATGAATCTCATGCATGGTGTGCTCCATGCGCGTGACGGCGTCGCGCCCGCGACCGGCCACGTCGGCGGCGCCCAGCGCCAGCTCGCGCGCCTGCTGCGCATTGAGCGCGTTGGCCTGCACGGTGCCGATCAACTCTTGCATGGCCGACGCCGTCTGTGCGAGCGACGAGGCTTGTTCCTCGGTGCGCTGTGACAGATCGAGGTTGCCGCTCGCGATCTGCTGCGTGGCCGTCGCCATCGCATTCGCGCCCACGCGCACCTGATCCATCGTCTCGCGCAAACGCGTCTGCATCGCCGCAAGTCCAACGAGCAGCGCGCCCATTTCATCGTTGCGATGCGCGCTCACGCGCGTTGTCAGGTCGCCCGCCGCAATCGCATCGAAATGCGCCATGGCCGCACGCAGCGGAACCATCACGGCGCGGCGCAAACCACGCCAGCTCAGAAACGCAATCAGTAGCGCCAGCACAATGCTCGCGCCGCAGATCACGCCGAGCGTGTGAAAGCGCGCGCTGGAATCAGCATCGGCCTGGCGCGCGGCATCGTCGAGATAGTGCTCAAGCGCCCCCTGGCTTGCGTTCATCGCCGTATAGAGCCCGATCAGTTCGGCGGCGCGGCGCTCGTCCATCCAGGTGGAGTCGCCGCTGCGGATCGCAGCGATCAGGCGATCGATGGCATCGCGGCGCACGGCGGTGCGCTTCGCGTCGAGATCGTCGGTGAGCGTTTGCAGTTCGGGCGTTTTGGGCAGCGCGCGAAACTGCTGCCACCAGCGGTCCGATTCGGCGAGCAGCGCCTGCGCGCGGTCGAGCTGCGCGCCGAGTTGAGGCGAATGCGGATTGGCCATCGCCCAGTCGAGACCGAAGCGGGCGCGCGACATCGCTGTCCCCGATTTGCCGAGCGCAACCGCCGAAGCGAAATGCACCGCGTAAGCGTCGTGCTGCGCGCGATTGGTCATGTCCATGCCGAACAGACTTACGACACCCATCGCGATGACCAGCGCCCCGAGCGTCATCACCGTCAGCGCGAGGCGCAGATTGATCGTCAAGCTTTTCATTATTGTTCCATATGCGAAACGATACACCGTATATGGAAAGTATAACGGCAGGTCTGGGTGAAAAATTAATTGTTGGGCGGGCGGTGTTTACCCGCAGAACATCGTGGCGAAGGTGAATGGGGCATACGCCATCGCCGCTTCGATTGATTTTTAAAGTTGCCCTTTGGGGCAATGACGCTGCCCGAAGTCCCTATATCCTCCGTCGGCAAAAACTACAGACAATTGTCCGGGTTAATACGGCTGTATCAAAGTCACGCGGTCACTCATACGGACACCGAAAGTTCGCAAATCATTGGAGGTGGTCATGTCTGAATTTGACGAGGAAGCCAGATCAGAAGGAAGAAGAGCATTCCTGCGCAACGTCGCGGTGGCGAGCGTCGCGAGTGGATTCTCCGGCGTCGTTGGCGAATCGCTGGCCCAGGCCGCGAGTGCCGCCACGCCCACCACCCCGGCATCGAAACCCGCTACGTCTGCAACGATGGGGTTGAACAAGCAATACGCCGATTTTCTTTCTTTTGCCGATGCGCAGGATTTCGAGGACGCCAAACGCGGCCTGATCGCAACGCTGCCCGAACCGGTCGTCATTCCAGGCCCGGGCGGCGTCAACGCATGGGACTTGCAGCAATTCGCCTTTGTCAGTGGCGGCCCGGAAAACAACGCGCCGCCCACGGTCAATCCGAGCCTCTGGCGCAACGCCAAGCTCAATATGAATCATGGTCTGTTTCAGGTCGTCGATGGCATCTGGCAGGTGCGTGGCTACGATCTGTCGGTCATGAGCATCATTCGTGGCGATCGCGGCTATATCGTGGTCGATCCGTTTATCACGACGGAGGTGGCCTCGACGGTATGGAAACAACTCGTCATTCCGCATCTGGGCGACAAGCCGATTACGCACATCATCTACACGCACAGCCACGTCGACCACTACGGCGGCGTGCGAGGTCTCGCCAGCGACGACGATCTGAAGTCAGGCAAAGTGCAGGTCGTGGCGCCAGCGGGCTTCACGGAGGCCGCAGTTGGCGAGAACATCATTGCGGGTAACGCAATGGGGCGGCGCGCGAGTTTCATGTACCGCTCGCTATTGCCGCGTAGCGCCACCGGCATCGTGGATGGCGGCCTTGGCAAGACAACTTCGGTGGGCACAATCACGCTGGCGGTGCCGACCCAGTTCGCCGAAAAGACCGGTCAGAAGTTGACGCTGGATGGCGTGGAGATTGTGATCCTGATGGCGCCGGAATCCGAGGCGCCGTCCGAGTTCATGTTCTATATCCCGAAGTACAAGGCGTTTTGCGCCGCCGAAGACGCCACCCATACGCTTCATAATCTGTACACGCTGCGTGGCGCCAAAATGCGCGACGGTCTGCTCTGGTCGAAATATTTGCAGACGTCGCTCGATATGTTCGGCGCCGACGTTCAGGTGCTATTTGCTTCGCACTACTGGCCAACATGGGGCAATGAACGGATCGTCCCGTTCCTGCGTGCGCAAAGGGATATGTTCCGCTATCTGCACGACCAGACCTTGCGCATGGCCAATCAGGGCCTCACGCCACTGGAAATCGGCGAAGCAATGCGTCTGCCGGACAGCCTCGCGAAGCACTGGTATTGCCGCAGCTACTACGGAACGGTCTATCACGACGCGGTCGCTCAATACAACCTGCGCCTCGGTTTCTTCGACGGCGTGCCGGCCAATCTGCACCGGCTGCCACCCACCGAAGCCGGCAAGCGTTACGTCGAGTTCATGGGCGGGTCTGCCGCGGTACTGAGTAAGGCGCGCGGCTATTTCAGCAAGGGTGACTATCGCTGGGTCGCCGAGGTCGTCAATCATGTGGTGTTCGCGGAACCGCAGAATGCGGCGGCCAAACAGCTATTGGCCGATACCTACGAGCAACTGGGCTATCAGTCCGAATCGGCGTCCTGGCGCAACTTCTATCTGACGGGCGCGATGGAGTTGCGCAACGGCGTGAGGCAGCTTCCCGCGCCGCAACCGCAAAGCCCCGACACCATTCAGGCCATGCCGCTCGACATGTTCCTCGACTATCTGGGCATCCGGCTCAATGGCGATCGGGCAGCCGGCAAAACCGCCTCCTTTAATCTCGTGCTGACCGACACGAAAGAGAACTATGTGCTTGGCGTGGAAAACAGCGCGCTGCATTACTCGCGCAACACGCGCTCCGACTCGGCGGATGCCACCGTCACGATGACGCGCGCCGATCTCAACGCCATCATGATGGGCAAGACCAATATGCAGAAGCTCGTGATGGCGGGCAATGCGAAGATCGACGGCAACAGCCAGAGACTCGGCGAATTCGTCTCGTGGCTCGATACCTTCGACTTCTGGTTCAACATCGTCACGCCCTGAGGTGGCCCATGTGTGCAATCTGCGAGTTCAAGATCGAGTTCAGCATTGGCCACCCGCTTGCGCTGAGCGTGGCGGTCGCCACGCGAAAAGCGATCGACGCCGGAATGGTGGACGAAATGACGATCGACGAGGGCGCGCTGTCGGCGGCGCGCAAGCGCATGGCCGCTGTCGATACCTTGAACCTGTTGCAGGCGCGCGTGGAGGAAGGCCACGGCACAGAGGATTTGCTGGCGCTGCCTGACTTCTACGTGCTGCTGATCGAGAACGACACCTGGGGCTTTTTTCACGCGACGACAGAAGGCTTCGATCCCGATATCGTGCCGCCCATGCCGGACGTCAACGCAACGGAGGACGCGGGGCGCAGCAATATCGTCGTCACGTCCGAAGCGGCCTTGCGTGGCTGGCTGGCAGGCCGCTTCGACATGGCGCACGCGCTGGACGCATCGCTCTTTCTCGTCGATGCGCCCGAAGCCGCTGCGTTGTCGCTCACACGTATGCTCAATCGCGCCGACGCGGTTGTCGCACTCGCATCGTTGTGAGTCGCCTGGCGCCATAAAAAAGCCCGTCCTGAAAGGACGGGCGCAAAGGACGTAGTGTGCGATATGACTTCGCATCGCCATTACATAGCGATCCTGAATATATCCCGCACTCCATCCGGAGAAGAAAGACTCACATCGAAAGGGAAACGGCAGCGGCTTCGCAATGAAGCCTGCGCCGCCGTTTCCCTCTTGCAGCGTTACAGCAAAATCAGAAGCGCGTGAGCATGCCCACGGCGCCCATCACCTGATTACCCGTCGACGAAGCGCCGCCCGAGTTGTACATATTCGCGACGTTCTTGTTGCCGGTCGCGTGCTCGTACATCGCTTCTGCGTAGACTTCGGTGCGCTTGGACAGCGAGTAACGCGCGATCGCGTTCACCTGGTTCCACTTCGGATCTGCGCCGTACGATGTCGCGCCGTTCAGATGGCCGTCGGTGTACGTGTACGACAGGCCGGCCTTGAAGGCGGGCGTGAAGTTGTACATGCCGTTGACTTCGTAGTTGTCGAAGCGCACCGAGCCGTTGCTCAGACCGAAGGCGCTCGTGCCCTGGTACTGGCTGTGCGAATAGACGAAGCCCACGACAGCCGGGCCGAACGCGTAGTTCAGGCCGGCGGCGGCGGTACGTTGCACGTCGGACGTGAGGCTGCCCTTGACTTCGGCCTGGTCGACTGCGCCCGTGGTGTTGGTGAACGCGGTGCCCGTCTTCGAGCCCGAGCCGTTGGTCTGCAGGTAGCCGGCTGCTGCCGTCAACGGACCGTAGGTGTAGCTTGCGGCAGCGCTGTAGGCGCGGCTCACGGCGAATTCGGTGCTGTTGCTGAACGCGTACATGCCGCCGAACTTGAAGCCGCCGTAGTTCAGGCTCGTGTACTTGACCGAGTTGTTGAAGCGCACGCTGTGCTGGAGGTTGTCGTTGTCGTACGGGTGCGCGAAGCCCGAGTCGCCGAAGGTGCCGGCCGTGGCCGACAGCGGCGAGACGAAGTCCACCACGTCGTCGTACTGGCGGCCCATCGTGAGCGTACCGAAGGCGTTGCTGCTCAGGCCCACATAAGCCTGGCGGCCGAACATGCGGCTGTTCTGGCCCAGCGTACCGTTGGCGACGCTAAAGCCGTTTTCGAGCACGAAGATGGCTTTCAGGCCGCCGCCGAGGTCTTCGGCGCCCTTGAGGCCGAAGCGGCTGCCACTGATGTTGCCGCTCGCGAGCGCAACGCGGCCGCTACCGCCCACGTTGTTCGTATAGGCGATGCCGGCATCGACGAGACCGTACAGGGTGACCGAGCTTTGAGCGTGGGCGGATGCAGCGGCAAATGCGCTCAGGCATGCCACGGCGATCGAGATTTTTTTCACTGTGTGACTCCAGTTCTATAGGTACGCTGGGTTGAGACGACGGCGAGTATAGAAAAGGGCTGTGACGGAAATGCTCTGCGGCTGGCGCACGGTCTCTTCCAGAATATGGAAGAATCGATTCAAAAAACTGAAATAAATCTCGTAAAGGTAGATGTAATAACGCTCGCGAGGCCTTGCGGCGTCGCGAGCGCGTGTTTTGGCGCTTCTTTGGCGTTTCCGTGAGTCGCATATGTGCAACATCGCGGCCTGCAATAATCGGCCGGTCGATCAGCCTGACGCCCGCTTCGAGCGGAAAATGCAGAAGCTCAATGCGGCCAGCAGGATCACGGCCGTCGCGCCGTAGAGCATGAGTACGCCGAAGCCGTGAATGAGCGCATCGCGGCTGATCGCTTCGAAACGTTGCGCGTTCGTCGCGGTTGCGCCTGTGAATGGCGCCGCAATTGCCGGCACCAGGTCGCCCGCGGCGACGCGGCTCGCCAACGCGTTCCACGATACGTCAGCGGAATTGGCGCCCAGCGCCGCTTGCAGCCGCTGCGAAACGCTTTCCACCAGCAAAAAGCCCATCAACGCGATATTGATCGCGAGCGTAATCATGCGCGCGCTCATGTCAATTCCGGATGCCATGCCGGCGCGCGCAGCGCTGACCGAACCCGTGGTCGTGTTCGTCACCGGCGTATTGGTCAGACCTAGGCCCGCTCCCGCGAGCAGGCACCCGGGCAGTACCCCCAGTGCGCCTGCGGGGCCGCTGCGGCTGCCCACCCACATCAGAAAGAAGCCCAGGCCGATGGTGAGCAGGCCGCCAGGAATCACGAGTGAAGGCTTATAACGCAGCGCGAGCCGTTCGCCGATTGGCGGAAACACAAGCGTCGGCAGCGTATAGGCGAGCAACGAAAGCCCCGCTGCGACCGGCCCTTCGCCGAGCGCACGCTGGAAATAAATCGGCAGATAAATGATGAAGGCCCAGAAGCTGAAGTTCATCCCGACCGACCCCAGCAACGCGCCCGAGAAGTTGCGCACCTTGAACACCGAGAAGTCGAACATCGGGTGCGCGATGCGCGTTTCCACGCCATAAAACACCGCGAGGCTCGCCGCACTGGCGGCGAGTATCGCGAGGCCCGATGCGCTCGTGAACCCGCCATCGGCGCCTTGCGTGATGAACCAGACAAAGCCGAGGATCGCCGCCGAGAGCGTAACCATGCCCCACACGTCGAGCCTGCGCGCCTGTGGGTCGCGCGATTCCTGCACGCCGGCGACGGCAAGCACGAGCGTCGCCACGGCAAGTCCTACGTGAATCCAGAACACCCATTGCCAACTAGAGAGCGCGACAATCGCACCGCCCACGATCGGCCCAAAGCCCAGTCCAATGCCAAGCACAATGCCCCACGCGCTGAATGCCCGTGCCCGTTGCGCGCCTTCCTGGAACTGATGCGAGAGCACCGCCACGAGGCAGATGAGCATGGCGCCGCCGCTTGCGCCCTGCAACACGCGGCTCGCGATCAGCATGGCCGAATTCCACGCCAGCCCGCACAGCAACGACGCAATGCCGAACAGCACGATCGAGCCGATAAAGATGCGCTTGCGCCCGAAGCGGTCCGCGAGTGTGCCGGTCGCCATGAGCACCGTCGTGCAGGCGATGGTGTAGGCATTCATGATCCATTGAATCTGCTTGAAGTCGCCGTGCAGCACGACTTCGAGTGTCGGCAGGATCACCGGCACGCTGGAGATTTCCAGCGCGAACATCATCGCCGCGAGACAGACGGCGATCAATGCGAGGGTATTCCGTTGCGTGCGCAACGGTATGGGTGGCGTAGCGACGGTGGGGGTGTCGCGCTCGATTTCACTGACCTGCATGACGGACTCCAGAAAGAGTGCGTGACGCCGCTGAACAGCGTGCAGGGCGTCACCGGATGTTCCAGAGCAGTCTAGAGGAATATAATTCTCCGATTGACGCGTTTCGTTCCCACTATGGTTTCCTGTGTGGAACCAATAACCGGGGCAGCAGATGAAGGACAATCTCGACGGCGTGGCCACTTTTGTTCAGGTGGTGGAGGCGGGCAGCTTCGCGCTGGCGGCCGAACGCATGAACCTCACGCGCTCGGCGGTCGGCAAGGCCATCAGCCGGCTGGAGGCGCGCCTGGGCGCGCGGCTCCTTCATCGCAGCACGCGCAGCCAGTCGCTCACGGCCGAAGGGCAGTCGTACTACGAAGGCTGCGTGCGCGCACTAGCCGAACTCGACAACGCCGAGGCGGCGCTCGACCACAGTGGCATCGAGCCAAGCGGCCGCCTGCGC
>NZ_DASZJJ010000291.1:0-3544 GCF_035948235.1 Paraburkholderia sp.
AATCGACGCACGCGCGTCGCTTCGCGCTACTGAATCCTTGCCTCTCGCATCAGCGTGTCCTGACCATGGCAGTGTCGCTATGTCTTGACGCGCGCATGCGCTCGCATGCCTGCCCGTGGGTGTCGTACCGAAGCCGTCAGACTGGGCCGGGCGGGCCACTTCGTCCAGCCACAGGAAGAGGCGGTCCATTTTCGCCACGTGGCTTGGGCCATGAGCGAAGCAACGTGTGAAGCAACAACGCGATAGTACAAGGAGAAAACATGAAATCGGTCGCTATTCTGAAGACTCTGGCCGCTGTGGCCTGCGTGACGGTCGCATGCAGCGTGTATGCCCAGGACAACTCGGCGGCGAGCGGCGCGGCCATGACGTCGGCGGCTCCGGCTCCGTCGGCCAAGAAGGTTGACCGCAAGCTCGGCTACACCGTGCGCAAGGCGCTCTCGAAGGCCCAGGGCCTCGACGTGTCGAACATCACCGTGCGCTCGCGTTCGGGCGCCGTCACGCTGACCGGCACGGTGCCGGATCAGGGGCAGATCGATCAGGCAGGCCAGGTCGCGCAAGGCGTGGCAGGCGTGAAGTCGGTTGCGAACAAGCTGACGGTCATGCGGCAGTAAATGCTGGATTGAGCGACGGCCAGCCGCTCCGCTTAGGCGGAGCGCAGCGTACCGCGAGAACGGGCCCCGGCACTGCGCCGGGGCCCGTTTTTTTCGGACAATCTGAAGAAGGAATGGCGGATGCGCGTCTTAAATGTGGACTGACACACAGCTTTCGCGTGTTTGGGGGTATACCTTGTAAGCATGCAGACCCCACGAGTCTCTTGTGGCTCCTTGCCGGACACCGTCATGACCATTCATACCTACGCCGACTTGCCGCTCGTCGATCGCGCGGCCTTCGAGCTGGCCTGCGCGCGGCACGGCTTCGCTCCCATCCACTTCAACGTGAGCGGTGAAGCCGATCCCGACGATCCCGAGCACGGCGAACTGCTGATCGTGCGGCGCGGCGCGTGGGCCCAGGCCTACCGCATCGACCCCCGCGGCCAGTGGCTGCGCCAGTTCGAAACCGATCTGAACGGCCGTTTCTTCAGCCGGGCGCCTTACGCCTGAGCCGAAGGGCCGCACGAACGGCGATTGATCGGGGAAAGACGCGCGGCGGCATCGCCGCGCGGTGGAGGCGCTGTACTTGCCTGCGCCTCGCCGGGCTCAAGCGAAATCAAGCAGGCTCAAGCGAAATCAAACTTAGGACAGCACGAGCCGCGCGCCCACGAGCGTAAGCGTGGCGGCGAGCAGCATACGCAGCAGCTTTTCTGGCGCGCGCGACGAAAGCATGCTGCCGATGGCGATGCCCGGCAGGGACCCGCACAGCAGCGAAAGCAGCATCGACCAGTCGATTGAGCCAAGCAGCCAGTGCCCCGCGCCCGCGAGCAGCGTGAGCGGCACCGCATGGGCGACGTCGGAGCCCACGATGCGCACCGTCGGCAGCGCCGGATAAAGCAGCAACAACACCGTCACGCCAATCGCGCCCGCGCCCACCGAGGTCAGCGACACCAGCGCGCCCAGAATCGCCCCCGTGAGTATCGTGAAGAGCAGCGTGCGCGTCTCGCTCGGCCCATGGCGATGGCGCGCGGCGAAGGCGGCCAGTTGCGGGCGGAACAGCAGGGCCACCGCGGTGATCAGCAGCGCCGCGCCCAGCACGGCCTGGATCAGATGCCCGGCGCGCGGCGTGTCCATGCCGTAGCGATGCAGCAGGATCAGCGTGATCGTGGCCGCCGGCACGCTGCCGGCCGCCAGACGCAGCGTCACACGCCAGTCCACCGAGCCCTTGAGCCCATGCACCAGCGTGCCCGCCGACTTGGTCGCGGCCGCATAGAGCAGGTCGGTGCCGACGGCGGTGGCAGGATGGACGTTGAAGAGCAGCACGAGGATCGGCGTCATCAGCGAGCCGCCGCCCACGCCCGTCAGGCCGACCAGGAAGCCGACCGCGAGGCCGGACAGCGAATACAGCGGTTCGATATGAGGTAGGTGCATCGCGGCGGCGCGGATCGGCGAAAGTCCGCTATTGTCGCAAAACCGGCGGCCTGGCGCAGGGCTCGATGAAATCTTCCTGAAATTTTGTGCTACGGTTTTGTCCCGCAGAGACCTCTTCGACTGTGGCGACGGGCGAGCCCGCCGGCGCAATCCAGCGTCAATCCAACCAGAACGACTATGAATTCCGGCATCGCCTACGCCCTGTCCGCCTTTGTGATGTGGGGCCTCTTTCCGATCTACTTCAAGACGCTCCACCAGATCCCCGCCCTCGAAATGCTCGCGCACCGCATGGCGTGGTCGCTCGTGTTCATCCTCGGCGTGCTGCTGGTGCGGCATCACTGGAGCTGGCTGCGACCGGCGCTGCGCGACCGGCGCCTGGTGGCGCGCTTCGCGGCTAGCGCCGTGCTGCTTTCGGCCAACTGGGGCATCTATATCTGGGCCGTCAACGCCGGGCATATCGTCGAGGCGAGTCTGGGCTACTTCATCAATCCGCTCATCAACGTGGTGTTCGGCTACGCGTTCCTGCGCGAGCGGCTGCGGCCGCTGCAATGGTGCGCGGTGGCGATCGCGGCGCTGGGCGTGGCGTGGCTGACCTGGCAGAACGGCACGCCGCCCTGGATCAGCCTGGCGCTGGCGGCGACCTTCGGCGGTTATGGGCTGTTGCGCAAGACCGCGAAGCTGGGCGCGCTCGAAGGGCTGACGCTCGAGACCGTGCTGCTGTTTCCCGTGGCGCTCGTTTATCTGAGCGCGATTGGTCTCGCGGGCACGAGTCATTTCGCGCATGCGACGCTGGGCGTGCAGTTGCTTCTGGCCGCGGCGGGCCCGGTCACCGCCGTGCCGCTTCTGATGTTCGCGGCGGCCGCGCGGCGCATTCCGCTGTCGATGCTCGGGCTGATCCAGTACGTCACGCCCACGCTGCAACTGCTCACGGGCGTGCTGATCTACGGCGAGCCGTTCGGCTGGGTGCGTTTCATCGGCTATGGGGCGATCTGGGTCGCGCTCGCGCTCTATTCGCTCGAAGGGCTGCGCGGGACGCTGGCGGCTGCGCGGGCCGCGCGGTCGGCACGCGTCGCGGGTTAAGGCGCGAGGCGCGCGCGTTCACGTTCAGGCTGGCCGATGCGGCAGGCGTATGCGACGATGTGCCGAAGCCCATCAGCGCCTGACGAACGGAGACACCCGCGCATGAGTCATGAAGCCGTGCATCGATTCGAAGAGGCGTTCGCGCCGCGCATCGCCGCGAAGCTCGCGAGCCATTTCGGACCGACGGTGCAGGTCGATGTCGTGCCCAGCGCGGGACATGGCCGTCCCACGCGCGTGCGTCTGCGTGGCGAGCCCGGCGAGGAGCGGCATCCCTATGCGTATGCGCTGAACGCGTCGCTGACCTGGGACATCGACGAGATCGAGCGCCTCATGGAACCCGGCGGCGAGGCGCGCTTCGCGCACTACCTGGAAGCGACCGTGCGCAAGATGGCGTCGTGGGAAACGGCGCGTGAGGTGGACTTCGCCACGCGCACGCAGGGCGA
>NZ_DASZJJ010000292.1:0-60232 GCF_035948235.1 Paraburkholderia sp.
CAGGCGGTGGCTCAGCGGCCATTGTCCGGAGACGATGAACTGGCTGACCGGTTCGGTATCGTCGGTCGAGTCGGTGGCGTCGCGCCGCGTATAGCGATAGGCCACGTTCACGACTTCGCCGGTTGCAGGCGCCCAGGAAACGCCCGTGCTCGTATGGGACAGGTAGGAGTTCGATTCGTCGTATTCAAACGCCTGTTCGGCCTTGAAATTGTTGCCGATATTGAGCGAGCCGCCCGCAATGACGCCGGTGCGCGTGAGGTCGTTGGTGCTGCCGTCCGCGAGCAGCGTTACGCGCGGCGTGGTGAAGTTGTATAGCTGCGCGAGCACGAAGCGCGCGGCCTCGGAACCCGTCGCGGAATCGATGAAACGCGTGGTGATGGCCGCGGTCACGCGATTGGCGTCGGCAATACGATCGTCGCCGACGAAACTATTGGGGCTGAAAATCTCCGCCAGACCGAAATCGCTTTGCGCCGTATCGAACAGCGGCGCGTAGTTCTGGTTGCGATACGGCGTGTAGACGTAATAGAGCCGCGGTTCGAGCGTCTGAATGTACGAGTGGCCGAACAGTGTGATGCTGCGCTCGAACGTCATGCCGGAATCCAGGCTGACGGTCGGCACGTTGACCGAGAAATTACGCGGCTGCCCGGCGATCGGATCGCTGCCCAGCGTGGAGAGATCGTACGCGGCGAAGTGCCACTGCACCTTGGGCGTGATGTACCACGACGGCCGCACGATCGGCATCGACACGTAAGGGTCGAAGACGAAGCGGTTACCCTGGGCCACGGTGCTGTCCGACATCGTGAAGCGCGAAGCGTCAGCCTGCGCACCGAAGTCCAGGCCGCCCACGTTATAGCGCGCGTAGCTCACGTTAAGCTGCGGCTCGCGGTTGTAGACCGAATCGCCCGAGTACGATTGCCAATGCTGCTCGCGCAGCAACACCGACCACGGACCGTTTGAGTAGCGCAGGCCCGCTTCCTGATCGTAGAGCGTGGTTGATCCCAGCAGCGTTTGCCCAGCCGAAACCAGATCCGTATTGACGTTGCCGTCCGACACGCGGTTGTAGTTCACATAGGCGGAAAAGCCCGAGCCGATCTGCCAGTCCTGCTTGATCGACAGCGAATAGCGCTGCGTGTTGGTGAGCGCATCGTGTGGCAGGATCAGTCCGGAGATTTCTCCGCTGTAATTGCTGCCCAGATAACGATAGTCTGCGCTCAGCAACTCGCCGCGCCGGCTGATAATGCGCGGCGTCACCGAGAGGTCGTAGTTAGGCGCGAGATTGACGTAGAACGGCGTCGCCAGATCGAAGCCGCCCGTGGAGCTGAACGAGAACGTGGGCGGCAGCAGACCGCTGCGGCGATCGCTCGAAAGCGGGAACGATAGCCACGGGCTCGCGAACAGCGGAAAGCCCTGAAAGAACAGCACCGCATTGTGAGCGACGCCGGTGTCCGTGCCACTATCCATGTCGAAGCGGGAGGCGCGTAGATACCACGCGGGTTCGCCATCGCACTGGCAGGTCGAATACGTGCCCTGGTGGATCACGGTGCGCTCGTTGTCGATCAGATCCGCGCGCGCGGCGGAACCCCAGCCACCGTTGACCACGAAGCGATATTTCGGTGTGCTGATATAACCTTGCGATGCCTCCACACGCATATGCGCGTAGGGTCCGAAGAAGCTTGCGCCGCTGTCGGTCAGGTTGACGTGGCCATAGGCGTCGGCGGTATCGGTGTCTTCGAAGTAGTGAAGATGGTCGCCTTTAATGACCGAATCGTAGCGGCGCAATTCGGCGTTGCCGTGCAGCGAATAGTCGGTGTCGGCGGTGCCCGTCATCGAATTCGCAAGCGCCGCGGTCGCGCTTTTCTGGCCGGCCTGCAGCGGATGCTCCTGCAATTGCGGGTCGACGCGCAAGGCCCACGCGTCGCCCAGGGCGTCAGGCAGGGAGGCCGGCTGCGAGGCCGCGCCCGCAAGCTGTGCGAGCGCCATCGGCGGCGCGAATCCGGGCACGACGAGCAACAGGGAAATCAGCGGCTTCAGACGGAAGCCGCGCACTACGTCACGCAGGATCAAGATGGGCGAGGTCAGCAGGGGATTGCGGAAGAACCGGGGAACGTGCGCTGGGGGCACGCACGCGCGCGCCGTTGCGCCGCTTCATTGCAGCCACTCATTGCAGCCACTTCGCGCGCGCGGACAGCGCGGCTTCGTGATGCGCGGCGGACTCGAGCGCTTCGACGATGCCGGGGATCTGCTCGCACGGCACCGTAAACGACAGGCTGGCGGTGCGCGAGAGCCGGAAGCGGATCACGAGCTGGTGCGTGCCGTCTAGCCTGCCGATCTCGCAGCCGCGTGCTTGCATGAGCGTAAAAGACGGCGCAGGACTGTTGTCGATGCGCTGGATCTGCTCCATTGCATTGGGCAGCGCGACCAGCAGGTCGTTGAAAACCGAGCGGTGCAGCGCTGCCGTGGCGTCGCCGTCGTGGATCAGCAGGAATTCGCCGTCCGCGCTCAGGTCGGCCGAGCTGATCTGACGCACAACGGCCGTCACGCCCTCAGCCATGCGCGGGCGCTCCAACGCGCGCAGCGTGTGCGATGCGAACGCAAGTAAAAGGACGGTGCGTGAGCATGACAGGTCTCTGGCAGATTGCGATGGCGTCACGATAGACGAAACGCGCCTTGCATTGGGTTACTGCACTTGTGGTTCTTATTAACGTATCTTTCAACGCCGTTTTGGCGCCACGGTGTTTTCGCGTCTTTTGCGGCTGTGCGTGCGAAAACTGGCGTTTTTTCAGCGTTATTCGCCGTAACTAAAGGGTAACCGCCTGAAATTTTGCGCGCGCTAAGCTGCCGCCGTTCATGTTCAACGTGTTTGTTCAACTGAGCGGACGTCACACGGTGGTTGCGGGTCAACTGTCGCAGAAGGTCGCTCTGACTGGAATCACCATGCGATCTTTGCAGCCGGCCGCCCGCGTGGCCGTGGTCTTGTCTCCCGCGCTGGGCGACTCCCTGTTGATGATGATTGTCGTGCGTAATCTGCACGAAAGCGGCGTCGCCGTCACGGCCTTCGGCCGAAACGCCGTCACGCTGAACGGCTGGTTTCCGGATCTCGACATCCAGCCCGAACTCACGCGCGATACCGCGCAGGCCATCCTGCCGCGTTACGAACGCGTAATCGCGATGCGCCGCGACGGCCCGATCGCCGATCCCGGCTTGCAGCTTCCCGAAGTCGTGCTGCTCGAAGTGGCGTGCCGCGCGCGTTCGTCGAAATCGATGGCCGAGCGCCTCATGCAGTTCAGCCGCGACGAACTGGGCCTCGCGCAGGCCGGAAAAAGCAACGGCATGAGCGCGCCAGGCGCACTTGAACATCGCCGCCATCGCAACCGCATCGCCATTCATCCGACCGCCAGCACGCGCGACAAATGCTGGCTGCCGTCGCGTTTTGTGCGCTTGGCGCTCAGGCTGCGCAAGCTTGGCTTCGATCCGCAATTCGTGGTGGCGCCGTCGGAACGTGACGCCTGGACCTTCGTGCAAGCACATGGCATTGGCTTGCCGCAGTTGGGTTCGCTGGAAAACGTTGCGGCGTGGCTGTACGAATCGGGCTGGTTCATCGGCAACGATTCCGGCATCGGCCATCTTGCGTCGTGCCTGCAGGTGCCGACGCTTTCGCTCTTCATGCGGCGCGGCCTTGCGCGCACATGGCAGCCGGGCTGGGGCGCGGGGCGCGTGGTGGTGGGCGGCTATCTGCCGACCGCGCGCCTGCGCGAGCGTTACTGGAAATACACGCTTTCAGTGACGCGCGTGGCGCGAGCCTTCGATCAGTTGCGCGAGCAGATCCAGGCTCAAGCGCGCGAGGCGCTCGCATGACGCGTGCCGCCCGTGCCGGGCGCGTGCATCGCGTCGCCCTCATCACGTCGCATGCGCTGGGTGACACGCTGCTGTTGATGGTGATCGCGCGGAATCTGCTCGATCATGGTGTGGAGGTTGCCGTGTTCGGCCGCGTATCTCACGCGCTGCGCGGCTGGTTTCCCGATGTCGATATTCGCCCGGTTCCCGATGAAGGCCATCTGTGCGCTGAACTCGCGCACTTCGATATCGTGTTGCAGATGCACGATCATCAGCCGGTGCGCAACCTGAACGCATTCCACGCGAATGTGCGGATTCTGGAGACGCTCACGACCGATATCTGGAATCGGCCAATGGTGACGCGCTTCACGGACTTTTGCCGCGCCGAGTTTGATCTCGACGAAGTTGGCACGGGCAACGGCATCGTGCCGCGAGCAGGCTTGCAGCATCGCCGCTACACCCGCCGCGTGGTGATCCATCCGGAGGCGAGCAGTTCGGACAAGCGCTGGCTGCCACACCGCTTCCTGCGGCTGGCGCGCCATCTCGAACGCTGGGGTTACGAGGTGGCGTTTGTCATGGCGCCCGACGAGCTTGCGCGCTGGGACGCCTTGTTGCTTAGCCGCTTCGCAGTCCATACATTTTCGAATCTCGACGGGCTGGCGGCGTGGCTCTACGAATCCGCCTGGTTCATCGGCAACGATTCGGGCGTGGGCCATCTGGCCGCGAATCTTGGCATTCCCACCTTGAGCCTGTTCCGGCGTCGTGCGGTGGCGCAGCGCTGGCGTCCGGCCTGGGGCAATGCGCAAGTGGTGCTGCCGTGGCAGTGGTTGCCGGGTGCCTCGCTCAAGGAGCGCTTCTGGCGCGAGACGCTGACCTGTTCGCGTGTGTTGTCCGCCTTCGCGCGCATGACTGAGGCGTAGTGGCAACGGTGCCAGCGTTCATTCCCGACGCTGGCGCGTGTCTTTTATTTTCCCGCTTTACTCCTCGATCGGCTCCATCTCCAGCCGATACCCCACCCCGTAGATCGAGCGGATCATGTCCTGATCCGGCCGGATCGCCTGGATCTTGCGGCGCAGATTCTTGACGTGCGAGTCGATCGTGCGATCCGCTACCACGCGATGATCTTCATAAAGCGCGCGCAGCAGATAGTCGCGTGCGTAAATGCGGCCCGCGCCCGCGTGCAGCAGCGCCAGCAGACGGAATTCGATGGGCGTGAGGTGCAGATCCCGTCCGTCGAGGCGCGCGGCGTGATGCGGGACGTCGATCGAAAACGGCGTGGGCACCGCACCTTCGGCTTCCTGATGGGCGCGCGCGAGCAGTTCGGCGCGACGCAGGATCGCCTTGACGCGCGCCACCACTTCGCGCGGACTGAACGGCTTGCAGACGTAATCGTCCGCGCCGAGTTCCAGTCCGAGCAGGCGGTCGATTTCATCGACGCGCGCGGTGATGATCATCACCGGCACCGCTGAAAACGAGCGCAATTCACGGCATATTTCAAGCCCGCTGCGTCCCGGCAGCATCAGGTCGAGCAACACCATCGACGGCGCGTACTCGCGCACCCAGGGAACGACTTCCCGTCCGTCCGCGAGGATCGTGGTGGTGAAATCTTCCTTGGCCAGATAGTCGGCAAGCAGCGCCGCGAGCTTGGGCTCGTCTTCGACGATCAGGATGGAGGGCCGGGTGGTCGGATCAATCATTGTTGGTGTAGGCGTGGAAGTTGGACAAGCACGCGCAGGCCTCCGAGCGGCGAGCGCGATGCTTCGATGGTGCCGCCATGCGTCTCCACGATGCGCTTGCATAGCGCGAGACCGAGCCCCGCGCCGCCGCTTTGACGGCTGCGCGATGGGTCGACGCGGAAGAAGCGGTCGAACAGATGCGGAAGCAACGGTGCGGGCACGGGCGGGAAGGAATCCTGAACATCCACATAGACAGCGTGGTCGTCTTCCGTAATGGCGACGTGCACCTGGCCGCCGGCATTGGTGTAACGCAGCGCGTTTTCAAGCAGGTTTTTCCAGAGCTGGGTGAGCCGGTACGGATCGCCCGAGAGCGTGGCGTGCCCGACCTTCGATTCGAAACCCAGCGCGATCTGCTTGGCGGCCAGGCGCTCGCGAAAGGCGTCGCATGACGCCTCCACAATTGGCGCGAGATCGAGCGGCACTTTCTCGAACGAGAGCTGCCCGATATCGGCGAGCGAGAGTTCGTACAGATCGTCGATCAACTGGCTGAGCATGGCGACTTCGGCTTGTAGCGAGGCAATGGTCGCAGCGTCCGGGCGGCGCACGCCGTCCTCGATCGCTTCGAGTTCGCCGCGCAGCACGGAAAGCGGCGTGCGCAATTCATGCGATACATCGGCGATGAAATCGCGCCGGTCGCCCTCGGCTTTTTCCAGCGAAGCGGCGAGACGGTTGAAATCGCTCGCCAGCATCTGCAGTTCGTCGCTGCCTTTGGCGGGCACGCGCGTGGCGTAGTCGCCGCCCGCAAGCCGGTGCGTCGCCGTGACGATGCGCTTGATAGGCGTGAGCAGGGTGCGTGCGAGCACCATTGCGATGGCGGCGGAGAGCAGGGCGGTGAAGCCCACGATGATCCAGGTCGCCTGGATCTGGCGATCCTTGAAGCGGATTTCGGCCTGATTGATAAGCGCGGCAGGACCCGTCACGGCAATCCAGCCCACGATCTGCCCCTTGACCTTGAGCGGGTGGCGCACCGCCTCGGGCGGCGGCGCGGGCCCCGCTTTCGTGACGAGATTCATGTTCGCGTCGTAGAGCGAAAAGGGCGGACGATGCGGTCGCGAATGACCGAAAGCGTCGGGCCCGAAGGGGGATGGCTTGCCGCCGTCGGGCAGCAGACCGTCCGGCAGGATGGGGCCGCCGGGGCCGCCAGGGCCAACCGGCCCGCCTGGGCGATTCATATCGTTCGGCCCGAGCCCATTCAACGGGCCAGGCGCGCCCGGAGGGTTCGCGCTGGCGAAACCGAGTGGCTCGTCGGGCGGAGGGCCACCATCGAAGGGCTGCGGCCCCGGCATCGGGTTGCGCATGAAATCCCAGTTGCCGTGCTGTGCATAGGCGGTCTCCAGCTCCCGTTCGAGCGACGCCAGCTCGGTTGCGGCTTGCTCCTGCAGAAAGTCCACGAAGCCGAATTCGAAACTCGCCCGGATCGCCACGCCCATGGCCACGGCCACGACTACGCACGCCGAAAGGATCGCGAGGAAAAGTTTGAATGTGATGCTGGCTCTCATGAAGCTTTCAGCCGGATGCCAAAGAAAGGGTGTAAGGACTGCGGGAAATGAAGCGTTATTTTCGCCTGAAGCAGACCGTAAGGGTCGCATGCAGGGTGCGAATTCACATTTTCTCCAGTTTTCACGACTTTTTCCTGCACCGTTGTTCCGTATGATCCGTCGCACATCGAATCGTCCTGGACGTCTCTTGTGCGCAGGCACGATCGATGGCCTGCAATCACCTGGTGAGGGACAGATCGATGGATATTCACGTGCTGGTTGTCGAGCCTGATCAGGTATCTCGGGACAATCTGCGCAGCTACCTGCAGCGCCAGCAGATCGCCATGTCGGTGCTGTATGGCACCCAGGGCCTGGAGCAGCGCCTCGCGCGCGAGATGCCTTCGCTGATCATTCTTCGCCATGAAGCCTGCGAGATTGACGGTATTGGCGCGTTGCGCAGCCTGCGCGAGGCGGGATACGCGGTGCCCGTGATCATCGTGAGCCGCACCAACGACGTGGCCGACAAAGTGCTGGCGTTCGAACTGGGCGCCAACGATTTTCTGGTCGATCCCTACGATCCGCGTGAATTGCTGGCGCGCATGCGCCATGCGCTGCGCTGCAAGATCGATCTGCCGAATTTGCCGGGCAAGGAAGCGCGCTACGCGTTCGACAGCTTTGAAATCGATGCGGTTGGCAATCAACTATTCAAGAATGGCGCGCGTATTTCGGCGCCGCCGCTGGCGCTCGCCGTGCTCACCGTGTTTGCCGCAAACCGCATGCGGCCGCTTTCGCGCGAACGCATTCTGAGCCTGCTCGACCGCAATTCGAAACTGCATGCACGCAGCCTCGATGTCGTGGTCTTTCGCCTTCGCAAACTGCTGGGTCTGTCGCCGTGCGGGCGTCAGTACATCCAGACGCGCTACCGCGACGGCTATGTCTTTTGCCCGGACGATGCCTTTTTGACCCTTTCCGGTGCCGCGCCCCAACGCGATCAGGTAATGGAATGTGATCTGGAAAGCTCCGCCTTGTTAAGCGCATGAGGCCACGAAGGCCGTAAGCACGGTGCGGATCGGAATATTCCGCACGCAAAAGCGGCAAGGCAGGGAAAGGGAGTGTAACGGTGCGTAAACACGCGCCACAAGGTTTCTGCAAGCATACGAGCCACTACGACGCGAGCCAAACGGCGTGAGGCTGGACCTGCTGCGCCGCGCTCGCACGATTCACCCTGTTTTTATGAAGAGTTCGAACATGAAGAAAAGCATCGCCCTGGCGGGTGTACTTGCGCTGGTGACGGCGCTTGGTGGTTGCTGCCTGTTTCCGTTCTGCGGGCCTGGCCCCGGAGGCGGCGGCGGTGGTGGCTGGGGCGGTCACGGCGGCGGCCCCGGTGGTGGTGGCCCTGGCGGCGGCGGTCCGGGCGGGCCGCAAGGCGCGGTCGTCGTTCCGCATGCTTCCTCGCTGACCTGATCTCCCCGATTCCCTTTTAAGCGCTGCGGCTGGCTTCGGTCGCCGCAGCCGCCGCGGCCGATGCAATTACGTAGCCGGCCGCCTGTAATGCTTAGTAGTACATCGTAAGAATGTGAAAGCGAGAATGATTTGAAAGTATCTCAGCTAGGCGTCGCGATCATCACGATGAACGCCGCGCAGCATCTCGCGGAGTGTCTGCAATCCGTGCGCTTTGCGGGCGAGATCGTCGTGCTCGACAGCGGCAGCACCGACGACACCGTCGAAATCGCGCGCCAGCACGGCGCGCGCGTGATCGAAAGCGCAGACTGGCCCGGCTTTGGCGTGCAGAAAAACCGTGCGATCGCCGAGCTATCCACGCCGTGGGTCCTTTCGCTCGACGCCGACGAAATCGTCACGGCCGAACTGGCCGAATCGATCCGCGCCGCTGTCTCCCAGCCGGAGCTTGCGACGTATGCCGTCGATCGCCTGTCGAGTTTTTGCGGAGAATGGATCTATCACTCGGGCTGGTATCCCGACTGGATTCCGCGCCTCTTTCCGCGCGAGCTTGCTCGATTCTCCAACGACCTCGTGCACGAACGCCTTGTTTATGACGTGCCGTGCAAGCGGCTCGAAGGCAAATTGCTGCACTACTCCTACGACAGCTACGAAACTGTGCTGCGCAAGATGGACGCGTATTCGACGCTGGGCGCCGAACAACGGCGTGCGGGCGGCAAAAAAAGCAGCGTGCGCAAGGCGCTTGGACGCGGCGCATGGGCGTTCATTCGCACCTATCTGCTGCGGCGCGGCTTTCTTGACGGACGCGCGGGGCTGATTATCGCCGTGTATAACGCCGAGACCGTTTACTACCGCTTTCTAAAACTTACGCGCTTCGACACGGTAAGTAAAACGCAGTAAGCAAATCGCACGCGCCGATCAGCGGCGCGCCGATCCCGCTGGCACCGCAGACGCCGGCGCGGCGACGGAAGCCGGCGCATCGATGCGCCGGAAGATCAGCGCGGACACCAGCGTAATCACGCCTACTGCCGCGAAACTTACGCGAAAGCCCAGCGCCACTGTGCCGCCGTGCGCCTCGACGAGGCTCACGAGCGCACCGCCAATCGTCACGCCCAAGCCCATCGCCAGCATCTGCACCATCGAAAACAGGCTGTTGCCGCTGCCCGCGTCCTCGTGCGAGAGGCCCTTGAGCGTGACGCTGTTCATCGCCGCGAACTGCATCGAATTGGCCGCGCCGAAAATCGCCAGCACGACGATTTCGACGGCGACGGGCGTGCCGCGAGAAATGAGTGCGAACGCAACGATCGAGGCACCCACGATCGACGTGTTCACGAGCAGGAAGGCGTCGTAGCCATAGCGGCGGATCAACGGCGCGATCCAGCGCTTGGCCACCGTGCCCGCGAGCGCGGCTGGCAGCATCATGAGACCCGAATGCAGCGGCGAATAACCCAGTTCGAGCTGCATGAGCAGCGGCACCAGAAACGGCACCGCGCTCGAACCGATCCGGCACACCAGATTGCCGATCAGACCGACACTGAAATTGGGCTCACCAAAGAGCGCGAGCCTGAAAAGCGGATCGCGGCGGCGGCGTGCATAAGGCACGTAGACGAGCGCGGCGGCAAGGCCGAGTGCGAACAGTCCCGCCGACCAGGCGGCGCGATGCGTCTGCACCGGCGCATCGAAAGCAAGCGAGAACGCGATCATGCACAGCGACACCAGCGCGCAGCCGGCCAGATCGAAGGGCGGCGCAGCGCTGGCCGACGCACGCGGCAGATAGCGCTGCACCGCGAGCATGCCCGCAAGGCCAATCGGCACATTGATAAGAAAAATCCAGTGCCATGTAATGGCCTGCACGAACCAGCCGCCAAGCGTCGGCCCGACAATGGGGCCCACCTGGCCGGCCACCGAAATCAGCGCCAGCGCCGAAACATATTGCTCGCCGCTCACGGCGCGCAGAACAGCGAGACGGCCGATCGGCATCAGCATCGACCCGCCGATTCCCTGCAGGACGCGCGCGATTACGAGCTGGCCGAGCGTGTGCGCACTCGCGCAGCACAGCGAACCGAGCACGAAAATAAGGATGGCGGTGAAGTAGACGCGGCGCGTGCCGAAGCGGTCGGCCAGCCAGCCCGAGGCGGGCGTGAGCATCGCCATGGTGAGCGTGTAGGCGACGATCACCGGCTGCATCGCCAGCGGCTTGACGCCCAGGCTCTGGGCCATCGTGGGCAACGCGGTGTTGACGATCGTGGTGTCGAGCGCCTGCATGAAAAAGCCTGCGGCGACGATCCACAGCAAGGCCGTCTGGCTTGAATCCTTGTTCATCGGGGACTTCTTGGGCGCGCGCGGGGTTCAGGGTGGCTGGTGAAGCGCGGACCCGCGGCGCAATGATCTGCAATCCCGTCATGATATTGTCATCGCCCGCAATCGGGAACCCCACTGAGGACGCTGACTGTTATCGGCATTGGCGATAACCAGGCCGAAATGCGTCACAATGCGGCATGCTCAATCCCACCTGGCTCAAATCCTTCGCGACCGTCGCCGCCTGCCACAGCTTCACCGAGGCGGCGCGCCAGCTCGACCTCACGCAGTCGAGCGTCAGCGAGCACGTCCGCCGTCTTGAAGAGGAAATCGGGCGGCGCCTGTTCGTGCGCGATACGCATTCGCTCGCCATCACACCCGACGGCGAGGCGATGCTCGCACACGCGGGCGCGATCCTGCAGGCGATCAACCGCGCCGAATCGCAGTTTCGCGCGCCGCGTCTGCGCGGGCGCGTGCGGCTGGGCTGCTCCGACGACATCGCGCTCGGGCCGCTGCCCGCCGTGCTCACGGCTTTTCGCAACGCGCATCCCGACGTGGAGCTGGAAATCAACATCGGCATGACCGGGCAACTTTACGAGCTGCTGGATGCGGGCGCGATCGAGCTGATGGTGGGTAAGCGGCGGCTGGGCGACCGGCGCGGTACGGCGCTGTTTACGGGGCGGCTGGAATGGCTTGCGCGCGCCGGCACGGCGGTGGACCTTACGCAGCCGCTACCGCTGATTCTCGTGGCCGAGCCGAGCGTGACGCGGGCGGTGGTGCTCGACGCCCTCGCACAGACCGATTTTCGCTGGCAGGTGGTGTGCACGAGCAGCAGCCACTCGGGCTGCGTGGCCGCCGCGCGCGGCGGGCTGGGCATTACGGTGCGTCCGCAATATCTGGCCGCGCGTGGGCTGGCGCCGCCCGTCAACGTGGGGAGTCTGCCTGTGCTGCCCGATGTGGAATTCATCGCGCTGGCGGCAAAACGGCTGAGCCGTCCGGCGCAAACGCTATTGCAACTGCTGCACGACAGCGATCTGCGTGGATCGTGGATTGGCGAATGAGCGGTGTCGCTGCCGCCGCCTGGCCGTGAGCGGGCGTCCCGCAAATTCGGACTTTTCGGATACAAATTTATCTCACACAGGCTCATTCTAGCTAATGCGGGCGGCGCCATTGCCGCTGCGCACGACTGGAGTGAACGATGCGAGACGCGAACGCCTTCATTGGCGCTGTCGCCCCGGGCGGCGCAGCCCTGTTCGAAGCCGTGTTATGACCGGGACGCACTGGCAAATGCTGGGCATGCGCGGGCCCGCGCTGCCCGAACGGCAGACGCTCGTCTCGCACGGGCGCGAGCACGCTGAAACCGTGCTCGCGCCGCGCCGCATCGCTGGCCGTGAAGGCATCGGACAACTCTTCGAATATCGTGTCGAGGCCAGCGCGCGCGCACGCATCGCGCCGGGAAACTTCGACGAAGACGAGCGTGAGGCGATCCATCTCGACCGGATCGCCGGCACACCAATATGGCTGACGATCGACCTCGAGCGTCTGGACGATGTGGCCGGCGTACCGAGCGTGCGCGGTCGCAGAGGCGTGACGACAACCCGAAGCGGCGCGGGCACACGGCATATCAATGGGATCGTCGCGTCGGCGCG
This sequence comes from Paraburkholderia sp., assembly GCF_035948235.1. GTDB lineage: Bacteria > Pseudomonadota > Gammaproteobacteria > Burkholderiales > Burkholderiaceae > Paraburkholderia. The sequence goes on from NZ_DASZJJ010000292.1 coordinate 12,454, forward strand.
CGTGGTGAGCGCCGACGCGCACGGCACCGTCTATGAATTCGCGGTGCGGCCATCTTTCTGGCTCGCCTCCTTAAAGCAGGACTCGCGTTTCTTTACCGGCGCGATTGTCGATATCCTGCACGACGTTATCAGCCCTTATGGGCAGCTTGAATGGCGCGTCCAATCGTCAAATAATCCCCAACGCGACTATATCCGCCAGGCGTGGGAAACGGACTGGCATTTCTTTTTGCGGCTTTGCGAAGAATGGGGCTTCGTGGTCTGGTTTGAGCATCGCGACCGCGACCACATCCTTGTTATCGCCGATAACGCGAGTGCCTGGCATAAGCATGAGCGTGCCTATGAGACGCTTCGCTATCACCCAGGCGGCGGTCATATCGATGAAGAGCATATTCGCGAACTGACGCTCTGCAGTTCGGTCACGCCTGGCATCGTCACGGTGCAGGACCATAGTTATATCCAGCCGCATTTGAACCGGCATTCGACGCCGTTCCGCGCGCAATACGAACAGCCGCGCAACACCGCAAACGCCGATCAGGAAGTCTATGCACGGGCCGATTTCGCGTTGCCGAAAACGCGTCGCGACGCGCCCTGCGATGAAAGCGACTGGCGCGATAACGCACGCGAATTCGCACGCGTGAAACTGGTGGCATTGCGCGCGAGCGGACTCCACGCACGGGCGCGCGGCGCACTGCGTGGCATCGAAGCCGGCAAGACGCTGACGCTTACGCACCATCCGCATCAACAGGCGAATGGCGACTACCTGGTGACGGGCTGCGAGATGGACGTACGGGCAACGGGTAGCACGTCCAGTTCGGTGCCCGAATACGACATTGCGGCGACATTCGACCTGCATCCGCTGGGCGAGCCGTTTTGTATGCCCCAGGTCACGCCGCGTCCTGTCATCAGCGGAACCGAATATGCGGTGATTGTCGGTCCGCAAAATGCCGAAATGTTCGTCGACGAATATAACCGTGCGCTGGTGCAATTCGATTGGGATCGCCAGAGCGAATATGACGGTCAGTCGGCCATCTGGGTGAGGCTGGCCACGTCGTGGCAGGGCAATGGCATGGGCACGGTCATGCACGCGCGGTGCGGGCAGCAGGTGCTGGTGAGCTATGTGCACGGCGATCCCGACCGGCCAGTGATTGCCGCGTTTGTGGTGGACGAAAACAACCCTACGCCGTGGAAGATGCCTGCGAATCAGGCGCTAAGCGGCATGGTGAGCAAAAGTCTGGGCCTGGGCACGCAAACCAATCATCTGGCGCTGGACGATACACAGGACCGGATGCAGGTGCAACTGGCCAGCGATCACGGCAAATCGAGCCTGAGCATGGGCCATATCACGCGCATCGACGGGAATGCGGGGCGGCAGGATGCGCGTGGCGAAGGCTTCGAATTGCGTACCGACAAACACGGCGTGATTCGTGCGGCGCTTGGCTTGTTGCTGACGACATGGAGCCGGCACGGTGCGGCGGGCAAGGTCAAGGACATGGGCGACACCGTCAGCCAGATGACGGCCGCGCGCGATCTGCACGAAACCCTGGCGGCGCAGGCGCAACGTCATGGCGCGCAACACGCGTCAGGCGAACAGGACGAAGTGGCGAACGAGATCAAGGACGCCAATGCGCGGTTGAAAGGTCAGCCGGCCCAGGGCAGCGACGACTTTCCCGAATTCGAGCGGCCCGATATGGCGCTATCGAGTGCGGCTAATCTGCATGCATCGGCGGCGGGGAGTGCACACATTGCGAGCGAACGACATATCGCGTTGACTGCAGGGGGGCATGCGTCTATCGCAGCCGGAAAATCGCTGTTCGCGTCGGTGCGCGAAAAGATCGCATTCTTTGCGCAAAAGGCAGTGACGATTGTTACGCCGGGCGCGGTGCATATCGAATCGCAGCGCGACAGCCTCAATTTGATTGCTCAGCGTACCGTCAACATGGTGAGCACAAAAGACGAAGTTCGGTTGACAGCACAACGAATCGTCCTGAGCGGAGGGGGTTCCGAGCTTGTGATTGACGCTTCTGGAATCGTGGGGCGCACCCTTGGAGCGTTTCTTGTCCACGCGAGCAATCACGCGACAGACGCGCCTGCTAGCGTGCCAGTTAAGGCTCCCATGCAGGATATCGTCGATGCATGCCGATCTTTATGTCCTTCCGGAAAGCGGCGCAGGGATGGTGATGGCGCATCAGTCCTATCGTATTAGATTGCATGATGGCCAGGTCATAGAAGGCACTTCAAATGCGCGCGGGGAAACGTCTCTGGTGATGAGCATGCACGTGCAAATCGCGGAGGTTGAGTTTCTGCGTGCGGATGGCTCGCTTATGTCGCTTGTTCGACCGATGCTTGCAAGAACGACTGATTCCAGACTTGTTTCCCGGGGAGCGAGGCCGAATGAGTGACAAGCCTGAACAGGACGAAGAAGAAACGCACAAGTTCGGTCCTTACCTACTGCGGAAAGCGAAACCCGGACTGGCGTCTTCAGGTATCGAGCCTACGTACGCGATTTGCACGCCGGATCGATGGGGGATGCGTTATTCGGATCGTGATCCCATGCGGCCAGGCCAACTCATGTATCCGTTGGCGCGTGACTATGCGAAGGCAATGCAGGACGTGTTGCTCAATCAGGTTCAATGGGGGAATGCGTATTTTGGGCCAAAGGGTGCGTCGCCGGCTCTGCGGTTGACGTGGCCTGTTAGCAGGATGGATCTCAAGGGATTGTTTGATCTCCTGCAACCGGTGATGTCTGTGTCCCTTACGAGTTCACTCGGTGGCTTTGGCCTTCCTGTCGGGGCGATCCCGAAAATTATCGCGTATGCGCCGAAAAATCCTTCCGAGCAAGGCTGTTTTGAGCCAAACGCATGGCAAATGAGTTTGAATTTCGATGCTTTGCGTGAGGTCTTTTCGATTGACGCTGTGGCGAGCGATATGGCGGGTAGAAAGCAGCAGACGCACTGGATCAGGGAGCTGGCTGACACGATATATCACGAATCAAGGCACTGCCAGCAGTTTTTCTGGATATACGCCTTGATTATGCAGCATCCTGACAATTTCGAATCACTTCAATATATTGCAAAGTGGCCCGAGATGAATTGCGTCTCGGAAGGTAATCAAAATAATTTTTCCAGGTCGATAATCGCATTAGCCAGGCAGGCCAGTCTACCTGGCGACATGGCAGCGCTCATCAGTATCAAAAGGATGGCCGTGGGAATGTATTTCTCCACGTTGTGGTTATGGAAAAAGGTGGGCTACAGGCCTGAATACATGCAGGATGACACCACGTTTGATATCGAGTATCGGAACGCTCGTGCCATGGCGCTTGATCTGCTGCAGCACGTTGGACTTGGGGGAACCGCAATTGACGTTGACGCGATGGTTGAAGAACCGTGGAATTGTCGCTGCGATTACACGCAACGTCCGTGGGAAAACGATGCGTTCTCGTGCGGCGACATGGCAACAGCCTATTGGCAGGAGGGTATGGGATTTCTTCTCAAAACGTATCCGGCTGATCAGTGCAGTTACGCTTATGAGTTTGACTATGCTCATGACCGGCGCAAGGGCGCAAGCGGTGGGAACTAACATGCCGGATAGACAAATGACGGCGGAGCAAGATGCCATGCTCTTCAGCTTGACCAGGCTTGGGCTTGAATGGGTGAAAGGCGACATTCCATTTGAAGATGTCAAAAGAAGGATAGGAGATCCCCAGCATCAATTCGATCAATCTGGGACGCTGGAGCTTACATTTTTCGTTGAAGATGTGATGGAGGTGACGTTTGAATTTCGTAGGCCCGACGAAGGGGCGAGCGGTGAGTCAATTCCGTCTGGATTCAGCATCGACGTTTACGGTGATGTGCAAACCAATTTGCCTTACGAGACATTCGACCAACTTGGACTTCATCGCCTGGTCTATGGCGAAAAAATAGATGGTGTTCGAAGCGAGTCGCGTGGTTTCATGTTCCCGGTCGCTATGGGTGACCCGATGCGCCATACGCCGCTCAATACCATTTCCTTTGCCTACCGGCAGCTTCTTCCGGACGACTCGCCTTATGACATCTATGCCGGATTTACCTACCTGGCTGAACTGGTTCGCGAGAAGGGCCCATGGGATCTGAGCATTATCCGCAGGGCGGTGAATCTGCGTCGCCTTGCCATCGGGCGTGTCTATCTGAGTCCAGAGGAATTGGACGCTCGCGATAAAGCCCTCCGTGACCGCGCAGCCGAATCAAAAAACCAAAGCCGGGTGCCAACGCCATAGTTCTCTCGCTGCGCACCAAAACCCACCCCAAAACGCCCCTCTGGTGCGCTCCGCACTCGCTATAAACAAGATCGCACCATCATCGAGCAGGTAATTCCCTTATTGCGCGGGAATTATTTTTTCACTTGCGCCGTGGTTTTTTGACTGTGCATTATGCGTTGTGCACAGCGCAAATGTACGCCACGTACCGATGAGGATGCCCATGAGTGTCTCTGCCATTGCGACCCCTCTCGCGGGGGGAAGCGCATCGACGCATGCGTCGGGAACGGACCGCCTGAAGGTCCAGCAACTCAGTCATGCATTTCGGACTGCAGATGGTATCGAAGTGCCCATCTTCGAGCGTCTCGACTTCAGCGTGCGCAGCGGCGAGATCGTGTCGATCGTTGGCCGCAGCGGCGCGGGCAAGAGCACGCTTTTCAATCTGATCTCCGGGCTCATCAAACCGCAGTCGGGCCACATCAGCGCAGGCGCGCGCGCCGACGGCAGTGCCGGGCGCATTGCCTACATGCTGCAAAAGGACTTGCTGATGCCGTGGCGCACGGTGCTGCAAAACGCCGTGCTGGGCATCGAGTTATATCGCAAGGTCAAACCCGCTGATTACGAACGCGCACGTCAGATGCTCGCGCGCTATGGCCTCGCCGCGGTGGCCGACGCGTACCCGCATTCCCTCTCCGGCGGCATGCGCCAGCGCGTAGCGCTCACGCGCACGCTGCTGGTCGATCCCACGCTGGTGCTGCTGGACGAGCCGTTTTCCGCGCTCGATTACGAAACGCGTCTCGCGCTGGAGGACGATGTCATGGCGCTGCGCGAGCAGAACGGCACGAGCGTCGTGCTCGTCACGCACGATATCGAAGAGGCCATTGCCATGAGCGACCGCGTGATTCTGCTGGGCGGCCGTCCCGCGCGTATCGAGGACGATATCGACGTGCGTCTTACCACTCACGGTCCGCGCACGGCGGTTTCCGCGCGCGAAGCGCCCGAGTTTCGCACTTTCCATTCGCGCGTCTGGAACGGACTGCGCAGCCATACCATCCAGCACGCGGGGGCCCCAGCATGAGCGACGTTGCGATTTCCTCTCCAGCGCCGCAGCGTCGGCGCGCCAGGCCGCGCCGCGCGTCGAATCTGGGCACCACGGGCGCTGTCGCGTTGATCGTCATTGCGTTGATCGCGCTCTGGCAGATGGCGGTGTCGGCGGGCTGGATCAATGGCAAGCTGCTCGGCTCTCCAGCCGGCATCTGGCTGGCGGCGCAGCAGGGGTTTAACGGCGGCACGCTGGTGCCCGATACGCTGGTGACGCTCTATGAAACCGTCGTCGGCCTGGTGGTGGGCAGCGGGCTTGGCATCGGTCTGGGTCTGCTGCTCTGGTTCGTGCCGCGTGTGTCGGGTGTGGCTGAAGGGTTGTCAGTGATCCTGAATAGTATTCCGAAGATCGCGCTTGGGCCGCTTATCGTCATCTGGTTCGGCTCGGACATGACGTCCAAGGTCTGGCTGGCGGGTATCTCCACTTTCGCGGTGGCGATGATTTCCTCGTGTGCTGCGGCACGCGAAGTCGACAAGGATCTGCTCAACCTGTTTCGCTCCTTCAACGCCAGGCCGTGGATGATCTTCACGAAGCTGATCGTGCCAGGCGCGCTGCCGTGGGTGTTCTCGACGCTGCGTGTGAACATTGGTTTTGCGCTGATCGGCGCGGTGGTGGGCGAATACATCGCTTCGCAGGCTGGTCTGGGTCACGAGGTTTTCGTTGCGGGGTCGCTGTTCGATCTGAATACGGTGTGGCTCGGCATTATCGTGCTCACGCTGATGGCGACGCTGTTGGGCTGGATCGTTCAATTCACGGAAGCAAAGGTCATTTCATGGAAGGCAACACGATGAAACGAGTAAGCGCGATTGCACTGGCGGCAGCCGTGACGGGGTTGAGCGTTCAAGTCTGTGCGCAGGCGGCGGAGCCCGTGACGGTGTATCAGGCCTTTCAGTCGATTCAGTATCTGCCGCTCTATGTGGCGATCGACAAGGGCATCTTCGCGAAGAACGGTCTGGACGTGAAGAAGGTGACGGCCGGCAGCGGTGCGGCGGGCGTGGCGGCGGTGATCGGCGGTCATGCGGATTTCTCGCTGCAGGACCCGATGACCGCGGTGCTCGCGAATCTCAAGGGCGCCAACGTGATGGCCGTGGCGAATGTCGTGGCGGGCGTGCCGGTGTGGGTGATCGCGCCGCCCGATGCCGGTGTGCATCAGCCCGGCGATATGTCGAGCAAGAGCGTGGCGACTGCATTGCCGCCTTCGACCAGCACCTATCTGCTGCAGCGTCTCATCAAGGATCAGAAGATCGAGAAGGTATCGCTCAACACCGTACAGCTTGGCACCGAGCTTGCGCCTGTGAGCGCGGGCCGCAGCCAGGCGGCGGCCGTCTACGAGCCGCAGGCGGATACCGGCATCGCGCAGGGTTACAAGGTCGTTTATGGTTTTCCGAAGGCTTATCCAGGCGGCTATGCGTTCTCGACCATCGACACGCTGGCCTCGACCATCAAGGACAAGCCGAAGATGGTGGCGGCTTTCGTGAAATCGATTGGCGAAGCGGAGGCGCTCATCCACCAGTCGCCGGACACGGCCAAGGCGGTCGCGAAGTCCGAGTTTCCTTCGCTCGATCCGAAGATCGTCGATGCCGCCGTGGGGCGTCTGATCGAGCAGAACATCTATGCGCCGACGCCCGAGATTTCGGAGCAGGCGTTTCGCAATGCGCTCGATCTGCAGGAGTCGATCGGTAATATCAAGCCGGGCAGCGTGACGTACACGAGCGCCGTCGACAATTCGTTTGCCACGTCCGCAGCAAAGCAATAAGCATTGCGTAGCAATGATCGCGTGGGCGTGGCATGCGTATTTCGCGCATCTCGCGCTCACGCTTCGAACGGAAGGGAATAATGAACGAAGCCACACCGTCGTTCGTGACGACGTTGATTGCGCAGCGCGGCAACGTGGCCGCATGCCGCGCGCGCATCGACGAAGCCGTAGCGCGTGCCGAAGCACTAGAGCCGACGCTGCACGCTTTCACCTGGCGTCCAGACTCTTATGTCGAGCCTGACGCCTGCGCGCCGCTCGCGGGCCTGCCCGTCGGCGTGAAAGACCTGATCGATACCGCCGATATGCCGACGTCATACGGCTCGCCGATCTGGCGCGGCCATCGTCCGCAGGCCGACGCACCGGTCGTCGCGCAGTTACGCGAACTTGGCGCGCTCGTGTTCGGCAAGACCGTGACGACGGAATTTGCATGGCGTCAGCCAGGGCCGACTGTCAATCCCTGGCGCGAAGGCCATACGCCGGGTGGGTCGTCGAGCGGGTCGGCTGCGGCCGTGGGCGCGGGTATCCTTCCGCTCGCGCTTGGGACGCAAACGGTCGGCTCCGTGATCCGCCCCGCCGCGTATTGCGGCGCGGTGGGTTACAAGCCCAGCTACGACACGATTTCGCGCGAGGGCGTGCATGCGCTCGCGGCGTCGCTCGACCACATTGGCTTCTTTGCGCGCGAGGTGGAGGTTGCGGCGCTAGCGCATGCGCTGTTCGTAGCTAAACGCAGCGACGCAATCGATAGTGTCGAAACCTGGCGCAAGTGGTTCGCGCCGTTGGCCTCGCCGCCGCGCCTGGGCGTCGTGCGTACGCCCTTCGACGAGCGCTTGCAGGACGAACAGAAAGCGAATTTTGAGGCATCGCTGGCGCATCTACGTGCGGCGGGCGCGATCGTGACGGAGATCGCCTTCGACGCGGATCTCGCGCAGATCGTCGATGCTTTGCAGGTGATCTTGCGCGTGGAAGCGGGGCGCGCGGTCGGTCCCGAGGCACGCGATCATCGCGATCTGCTCAGCGCGCACATGCGGGCGTTGATCGACGAAGGCGCGCAGATTCCGCAAGCGCGCTACGAGGCGGCACTGTCGTTGCAGGCGCAACTACGTGAGCGTTCGCATGCCTTGCTGGCAGACTGCGACGCGCTGGTGAGCGTGCCGGCCACGGGCGCTGCGCCCGCAGGTCTTGACGATACCGGGGACCCAACATTCTGCGCGCCGTGGAGCCTGCTGGGCGTACCGGCCGTGACGGTGCCGTCCGGCTGGACCGAAGGCGGCCTGCCGCTGGGCTTCCAGATCGTCGGCGCGTTCGGCGAGGATCTCGGTACGCTGCGTGTGGCTGCGTGGATCGAGCGGGTGATCGGCGCGCGGCGCGAACTTGTGCATGCAGCCAGCACGGAAGTCACCGCATAAAGGCGAACAACACAATATCGATATCGGAGACATTATGGCGAGGCCCTATCGCACCATTCAGGAGTATGTTCTCGGCACGCTGCGCGCGGAGATATTGCAGGGCGTCTATGCAGCGGGCACGCGGCTGCGTCAGGAGGAGGTCGCCAAACGCCTGGGCGTGAGTACGACGCCGGTGCGCGAGGCCTTTCGCGATCTGCGCGCCGAAGGACTCGTCGCGATCGATCCGAACAAGGGCGTCGAAGTGCGCGGCCTGACCGCAGGCGACGTCAGCGAGATCTACGAATTGCGCATGATGCTGGAGCCAATGCTCGCCGAGCGGGCGTGTCTGCATGCCAGCGCCGCGCAGATCGATGCCGCGCAGGCAAGCCATGAGGCCATGAGCGAAGTTGCGCCGGGATCGGGGCAGTGGGCCTTGCTCAATGAAGATTTTCATCAGCATCTGATGCAGTGCGAAGCCGATACGCGTCTGTTTGAAGTGGTGCGCGGGCTGTCGCTGCTCGCGCGCCCCTACGTTTCGCTGTCGCTTTACGTGCAGCCCGATATCATGGCGAGCAACAACGACGAGCATGCACAACTGCTGACGGCCTGGCGCGCGCGCGACACCGCCGCCGTGCACGAACAGACGCGCGTGCATTTACTCAATACGCGCGACGCGATTGTTGCGTGCGTCGATCAATCGGCGCGCGCACTGGCGGCGTGATCGCTGTGATCTCGAAGGGTTTGAATGTCCGCTTCGCTTGCTGATTTATCCGCCGTCGAGGCGCGCCGCCTGATTGGCGAGCGCGAGCTTTCGCCTGTCGAATTGCTGGACGCGTGCCTCGCGCGCATCGCTGAAATCGAGCCGGCAGTTAATGCGCTCGCGGCCACAGCGTTCGAACGCGCGCGTACTGAGGCGCGTCGCGCAGAACAGGTGCTTGTTAATGGTGAAGCGGCTGGTCTGTTGCACGGCCTGCCGATCGGCGTGAAAGATCTCGAAGAGACCGCGGGCCTGCTGACGACGTATGGTTCGCCGCTCTATCGCGACTATGTGCCTGCCAGCGACAACCTCTTCGTCGCCCGTTTGCGCGCGGCGGGTGCCATCGTCGCGGCCAAGACCAACGTGCCGGAAATGGGCGCGGGCGCGAACACGCGCAACGTCGTTTGGGGCGCAACGGGCAATCCATTCGATACTCGCCTGAACGCGGGCGGCTCGTCTGGCGGCTCGGCCGTTGCGCTGGCTACCGGCATGCTGCCGCTGGCCACCGGTTCGGACCTGGGCGGTTCGCTGCGCATTCCGGCTGCATTATGCGGCGTGGTGGGCTTTCGGGCGTCGCCGGGGCTCGTGCCGTCCGGCCAACGCGTGCTGGGCTGGGCGCCCAACTGGGTCAGCGGGCCGATGGGCCGCAGCATCGCCGATGTGCGCCTGCAACTGGCCGCACTCGCGGGCCATGACGCTGCCGATCCGCTGGGCTATCCCGCAGGTATTGACGCTTTCATCCAAGCGCCGCGTATCGATCCGGCCATGCTGCGCATTGGCTATACGGAGGACTTTGGCGCTTGCGCCGTCGACCCCTCGATTCGCGCGGCGTTCAGGGAGAAGATCGCGCACCTGTCGCGTCTCGTGGGGCATTGCGAGCCCGTCGCGCTCGATTTGCGCGGAGCGCATCGCGTCTTCGACGTGGTGCGCGCGCAGGAATTCGTCGCCAGTCTGCGCGAGACTTATGAGCGCGATCCGTCCTTGCTCGGTGCGAATACGCGTGCGAACTACGAGATGGGCAGCGCCTTGACGCTTGCCGACGTCGCGCGCGCCGATACGCAGCGCACGGCTCTTTATCGGCAATTTCAGGCACATTTCGCGCGCTACGACGTGATTGTTGCGCCGGTTTCTCCGGTCTCGCCGTTCCCGTGGACAACGCCTCATTGCGAGGAAGTCGACGGCGAGCGGCTCGAAAACTACTACCGTTGGGTCGCGCTCACCTACATCGTGACCGTGCTGACGAATCCGTCGCTGTCGTTGCCGTGTGGCGTCGATCATGCCGGTATGCCGTTTGGACTGCAGATGATCGGGCCGATGCGAGGCGACGCGCGCCTGCTCGATATCGCGCAGACGCTGGAATCCGCGTTCGCGCGCGATCCAGCGCTGGCGCGGCCCGTGCCGGATCTTCAACGTCTATCTGCGAACGATGCGCTGCGTTCGATCATTACCGATCCACCAGCAGCGCAGCGCGCTTACTGACCCGCGGCGTTTTTCACGGCGCATTGCGCGTCGATCTTTTCACCGTTGCTGAACTTGAACGTGACGGGAATCGTCGAGCCGACGGTCAGTGTCTTCTTCGCTTCCTCGAACATCACGTGGTAGCCGCCCGGCGCGAACGCGAGCGTACCGTTGGCAGGCACCGTTGCCTTATCGACCATGACCATCTTCGACGCGCTGCCGTTGCTTTGCGACTGATGCAGCATGGCCATGCCGAAGGCGTCGCTGCTGACGTCGAGCAGATCGACGGGTTTGGCGCTCGTGTTGGTGAGCTTGAAATAGCCGCCCGACGGCACGCTGCCCGGCATCGAGCGGACCCAGCAGTCGGACACTTGCACGGCGCTCGACGGCGCGGCAAGGACGGGAAGCGCCGCGACGGCGAAGGGCATGGCAAGGGCGAATTGGCGGAAACGGCGATACATGATCGTTCTCCTGATCAAATTGGAATGGGGATGCTAGTCAAGCTGACACGCCGGAAGCGCGCAACGAATCAGCGCAACGAATCAGCGCAATGAAGCGCAGCGTCAGGCGTAGAGGGTTCAGGCGGCGGAAGAAGCAGGCGGCCCGCGTGGCCGGCCCGATGGGAATGAAGCAGCGGGAACGTGCTGCGCAGTGGACAGCGCGTCTGCGCGCGCCACCGCGATCGTGACGAGCGCGGGTGCGGATGCAGGCGGCGCAGGCATCGCGGGCTGATGGGCGAGCAGGGTGCAGTACCCGCAGGCCGCGAGGCGGTCGGTGTGAAGGTGGGATGCGGATGCCGGTTCCTGCGCGCCCGTTACCGAGCAAAGAATGCTGGCGGTGTCCGGTGTGGCCGCCCGCGCGGCGGACACCAACTGGCTGGCGACCGGCACGACCACGACGAGCCACATGGCAAGCAGGGCAAGCCATACGGATAAGCGTCGACGGGCGTGAGCGAACAGAGGCATCCGCGCATCGTAACGCATGAACGGCAAAACGTCAGGAAATGGCGGCATGGAGCACGGCGCACTGGCGAGACGTTTTGCCGCAGCGCCGTGAACACACGATCAAACGCTAATCCACACGCTCACCCGCGCGCCGTCGCGTCTTCGGCAAGCCGGTCATGCGTCGATTCCGGCAGCATGATGCGCGCCGTCAACCCCAGCGGCCGACGGTTAATCAGCGTCAGTTCGCCGCCATGCGCGCGCACGATATCGCGCACGATCGCAAGTCCCAGGCCGACACTGCCGGGCTGCGCGCCGCGCGAGGGATCGAGCCGCACGAACGGTTCGAGCACGTCGCGCAGGCGCGTTTCGGGGATGCCCGGGCCGTCGTCGCTCACGTCGATCAGGATCGTATCCGCGCGCACCGATGCCACCACCACCACCGTCTCGCCAAAACGCAGCGCGTTGTCAATCAGATTCGCAAGCACGCGCTGCATGCCGTCCGGGCGGCAGAAGCAGCGGATCTGGCGCGGCCCTTCGTAGCGGATCGCCGCGCCCGCTTCCTCGTACTCGTCGCAGATCGTGGCGATCAGCGCGCTCAGGTCGAGCCATTCCTTGTTTTCGTCGCCGCTGCCCGTGCTCAAAAACGCCAGCGCCGACGACACCATCGTCTGCATCAGGTCGATGTCCTTGCGCAGCTTGTCGCGCACGGTCTCGCTTTCGTTGGTGTCCAGTTGCAGACGCATGCGCGTGAGCGGCGTGCGCAAATCGTGACTCACGGCAGCAAGCATGCGCGTGCGGTTGTGCAGCGAACGCGTGATGCGCTCCTGCATCAGATTGAACGCGTGTGCGGCGCGGCGGATTTCTAGCGGACCTTCTTCCTCGATGGGCGCAAGCTCGATTTCGCGGCCAAATGCTTCGGCCTTATCGGCAAGTCGGCGCAGCGGGCGGATCACGCGCGACACGGCCCACACCGACATGGCGAGCACGCCCACGCCCATGAACAGGATCGCGCCATAGAAGGGAAAGCGCAGGCGCGGCGGCTCGGGGCCCAGGCGCTGGGTGCGCACTTCCAGCACGGACGGATCGTTCTCGCTCAGGTGCACGAGGATCTGGATCGTGCCGTTTGGATTGCTTGCGTCGCACGAATGGACGCTGACCGTCGCGCCGATGTCGCTCAATTCTTCGCGCAGCGTGCGGTTCAGCTCGTTGTCGTCGAGCGTATTGACGGTGCAGCGCGTGGGCATGCGCGTCATGCCCAGCGCGTAGCCCGGCGATTGCAGGCTGAGCGCTGTGCTCGCGCGCGCATCGGCGGGCGTTTGCGCCAGCACGCGCGCGATGCTCGAGATGCGATAGGTCGGCGTCCAGGGCCACGGTGGTCTGGGCGGCCCGCCCGGATAGAACAGCAGCACGATGAACAGGCCAAACGTGATGCTCGACGCGCACGCGATGATGGCGAGAATCTGCCCGAGCGTAGTGGAGAAGAAGTCGGAGAAGAAGCGTCGCATCGGCGGTGCGTTACTCGAAGAAAACGTCGGGCTGGAAGGCATAGCCGTCCGCGCGCACGGTGCGAATGGTCTCTTCGAGCGGATCTTCGCCGCTGAGCTTGCGGCGCAGGCGGCTCACGAGCAGGTCGATCGAGCGCGTGGCGATGGGGAAGTTCTTGCCGCGTGTGAGCGCAATCAGTTCTTCGCGCGACAGCACCTGGCGGGGCTGGCGGCAAAACACCAGCAACAGGTCGGTTTCCGCGCCCGTGAGCGGTATGCGCAGGCCCGCGGGCGAGCGCACGAAGCGGCGGTACGGATAGAACGTGTGGCCCGCGAAGCCGATTACCAGCTCCGCGCCGGGGTCGCGCGCGGCGTCGGCGGGGGCCGCGGCCTGGCTCGCGGGCGCGCCGCTGGGCGGGCGCCGCAACGCCGAACGGATGCGCGCGAGCAGTTCGCGCAGATCGAAGGGCTTGGACACATAATCGTCGGCGCCCAGTTCAAGGCCGATCACCATGTCGGTTGTTTCGACCAGCGCGGTCAGCATGATGATGCGCGGGCCGCCCGAGGCGCGCAGACGTCGGCATAGTTCGAGCCCGTCCATGCCCGGCAGCATCACGTCGAGCAGCACCAGTTCCACGCTTTCCTGCGCGAGCATGGCGAGCGCCTGCTCGGCGCTGCCGGCCACGCGCGTGCGATACCCCTTGCCGCTGAGAAACTGGGCAAGCGGCGCGCTGATGTCCGGATCGTCTTCGACGATAAGAATGGGGGCGTTGTTCAAGGCAGGTTGATCGTGGCAAATGCGCGTGGCACGCGGCGGCGAAAGCGCCCGTGAAAGTCGCAATCATTGTCCGACAATTCGCTGACGGTCGGGCTGCATATCGTGTGTCAATCTGGATATATTGTGTTGATCCCATTAAGAATCAACAGGATATACGCGTCATACCGTATCGTTCGCGGCTTCATTCACGCATTGCGAACGGCATGGACAAGCGCGTAGAGCCTCCCCAAAATCCTGATGAATCCGCTGTGCGCGAGCCGCACGAGACGCATGGCAAAGGCCCCGCGCGGCGGCGTCGCGTCCTGCCGTGGATACTGCTGGCGGTGGCTGCGGGCGCAATCGCGCTGTTTGCGCTGCGCCCGCATGGCGCGCCCGCAGGCGGTGCGCCGGGCCACGGCGGCCCGGGCGGTCCCGGTGGTCCGGGAGGACCTGGCATGATGGGCGGCCAGGCGCAGGCGCAGGCGGTCGGCGTCGCGACCGCGGCGACTGGCGACGTGCCGGTGCGGCTGACGTCGCTCGGCACGGTCACGTCGCTTGCGACCGTCACCGTGAAGTCGCAGATCAGCGGCTATCTGCAGGCGATCGATTTCCGCGAAGGCCAGCACGTCAAGAAGGGCGATCTGCTCGCGCAGGTCGATCCGCGCCAGTATCAGGTCGCGCTCAAGCAATATCAGGGACAGGTGGTCAAGGACAAGGCGCTGCTCGATAATGCGCGCCTCGACCTGGCGCGCTACCAGCGTCTGGCCAAAACCGATTCGGTCGCGCAACAGACGCTCGATACCGCCGAAGCCACCGTGCGCGAATACGAAGGCACCGTGCTCACGGACCAGGCGCAGGTGGACGCCCAGCAGCTCAACCTCACGTATTGCCGCATCGTCTCGCCGGTGGACGGGCGCGTGGGTCTGCGTCAGGTCGATGTCGGTAATTACGTCACGGCCTCCGACACGGACGGCGTGGTCGTTGTGACGGAAACCGATCCGATCTCGGTGGTGTTCACGCTGCCCGAAGACGATCTGCGCCGCCTGAACCAGCGTCTCGCCAGCGGCGCGCATCTGCAGGTGAGCGCTTACGACCGCGCGGGCGATGAGAAACTCGCGGACGGCGTGCTCGACACCGTCGATAACCAGATCGACACCACGACCGGCACCGTGAAGCTGCGCGCGCTCTTCAAGAACGCCGACGGCGCGTTGTTCCCGAACCAGTTCGTCAATATCTCGCTGCTGCTCGACACGCTGCACGATGCGGTGACGATTCCGTCCGAAGCCGTGCAGACGGGCACGCCCGGCACCTTCGTCTATCGCGTCAACGACAACCAGACGGTGTCGCTGCGCAAGATCCGCACGGGCGCGGCCGCCGACGGTCACACCGCCGTGCTCGCGGGGCTGGCGGTGGGCGATCGCGTGGTGGTCGATGGCGCCGATCATCTGAGCGACGGCGCGAAAATCCGCCTGCCGAAGCAGGGCGGCGATAAGGCTGCAACAAAGACCGCCGCTGACACCACGGGCCGCCCGCAGTCATGAATCCGTCGCGCCTCTTTATCCTGCGGCCCGTCGCCACGACCTTGCTGATGGCGGCGCTGCTCGTCGTCGGCCTGGTGGCATGGCGCTTTCTGCCGCTATCCGCGCTGCCTTCGGTCGAATACACGACGATCCAGGTGCAGACCTTCTACCCGGGCGCGAGCCCGGACGTGATGACCTCCGCCGTGACCGCGCCGCTCGAACAGCAGCTTGGCGAAATGGCGGGCCTCAAGCAGATGGCCTCGCATTCGTCGGCGGGCGCCTCGGTCATCACGCTGCAATTCGACCTGACCGTGTCGATGGACGTGGCCGAACAGGAAGTGCAGGCGGCCATCAACGCCGCCGACAGCCTGCTGCCGAGCGATCTGCCCGCGCCGCCCGTCTACGCCAAGGTCAATCCCGCCGACGCGCCGATCCTCACGCTCGCCATCACGTCGCCGACCATGCCGCTCACCGACGTGCAGGCGCTCACCAACACGCGCATCGCCCAGAAGATTTCGCAGATGGCGGGCGTGGGGCTTGTCACGCTTTCCGGTGGACACAAGCCTGCGGTGCGCGTACGGCCCAATATCCGCGCGCTGGCCGCTTATGGCCTGAACGTGGACGATCTGCGCACCACGCTCACGAACGTCAACACGAATGCGCCGAAGGGCTCGCTTGACGGTCCGCATCGCGCATGGACGATCGACTCCAACGACCAGATCGAAGATCCCCAGCAGTATCTGGATACCGTGATTGCGTATCGCAACGGCCGCCCCGTGCGTCTGCGCGATGTTGCGGACGTGGTAGCGGGCGCGGAAAACACGCAACTGGCCGCGTGGAGCAACGACACGCCCGCGATCCTGCTGAACGTGCAGCGCCAGCCTGGCGCAAACGTCATCAAGGTCGCCGATTCGATCAAGGCGATGCTGCCCGCGCTCACGCGCGATCTGCCTTCGTCCGTGCATGTCGCGCTGCTGACCGACCGCACGACTACGATTCGCGCCTCGGTGAAGGACGTGCAGTTCGAACTGGCGCTTGCGGTTGCGCTGGTCGTGATGGTGATCTTCGTGTTCCTGCGCAATGTGCCGGCGACACTGATCCCGAGTCTTTCCGTGCCGCTCTCGCTGGTGGGCACGTTCGCGGCGATGTATCTGTGGGGCTTCAGCCTCGACAATCTGTCGCTGATGGCGCTCACCATCGCAACGGGCTTCGTGGTGGATGACGCCATCGTCGTGATCGAGAACATCAGCCGCCATGTGGAAGCCGGCATGACGCCGATGGATGCCGCGCTCAAGGGCTCGCGCGAGATCGGCTTTACGATCATCTCACTCACGGTATCGCTGCTGGCGGTGCTGATTCCGCTGCTGTTCATGGGCGATGTGATTGGGCGCCTCTTTTACGAGTTCGCGGTGACGCTGGCCGTGGCCATCGTGATCTCCGCGCTGGTGTCGCTCACGCTGGTGCCGATGCTATGCGCGCGACTGCTGCGCCCGGTGTCGCCGGAAAGCGCAAAGAACCAGCACGAACACAAGGGGCGCGACTGGTTCGGCCCGATCATGAAGCATTACGACCGCGCATTGACGTTCGCGCTCGACCACGAAAAGGCTACGCTGGCCGTGGCGATCGGCACCTTCGCACTCACCGCGGCACTCTACGTGCTGATCCCCAAGGGCTTTTTCCCGACGCAAGACACGGGCGTGATTCAAGGCATCACCGAAGCCTCGCAATCGATTTCGTTCGAGCGCATGAGCGCGCTGCAAACCCAACTGGCTGATGCCGTGCTCAAGGACCCGGACGTGGTGAGCCTGTCGTCGGCGGTGGGCGTGGATGGCAGCAATATGACGCTCAACATGGGCCGCCTGCAGATCAACCTGAAGCCGAAGGACGAACGCAGCGCCTCGGCCAGCGAGATCATTCGCCGCCTGCAGAACGAAACCGCCGACGTGGCGGGCATCGCGCTGCATATGCAGCCCGTGCAGGACCTGAGCGTGGATACGCAGGTGAGCGCGACGCAGTATCAGTTCATGCTCGACAACCCGTCGATGGCGACGCTGAGCGAATGGACACCGAAGCTCGTCGCCGAACTGCGCAAACAGCCCGAACTCGCCGATGTGACGAGCGACCTCCAGGACGCGGGCCTCGCCGCCACGGTGCAGGTGGATCGCGCGACGGCCGCGCGCTTCGGCATTACGCTCGCGACCATCGACAATGCGCTCTACGATAACTTCGGACAACGTATCGTCAGCACCATCTTCACGCAGTCCGACCAGAAGCGCGTGATCATGGAGATCGATCCGAAGCTCGCGCGCGGCCTGAACGCGTTCGACTCGGTCTATCTGCCGTCGTCCACGGCGACCGATGGCCAGGTGCCGCTTTCGGCGGTTGCGCAGATCGTCACCAGCAAGAAGCCGATCCAGATTTCACACCTCGGCCAGTTCCCGGCCACCACGATCTCGTTCAATCTGGCCAAGGGCGCATCACTTGGCGCGGCAGTGAAAGCGGTCAAGCAGGCCGAAGCCGCCGTTGCACTGCCGGACAGCTTCGAAACGCGCTTCCAGGGCGCAACCGATGCATTCCAGTCGTCGCTTTCCAGCGAGCTTTATCTGGTGCTGGCGGCCGTGCTGGTGATGTACGTGGTGCTGGGCGTGCTCTATGAGAGCTTCGTGCATCCGTTCACGATTCTCTCGACGCTGCCTTCGGCAGGCGTGGGCGCGTTGCTGGCGATGGTGCTCACGGGCGCAGATCTCGACATCATCGGCGTGATTGGCATTGTGCTGCTGATTGGCATCGTCAAGAAGAACGCGATCATGATGATCGACTTCGCGCTGGCCGCCGAACGCGACGAAGGGCTCACGCCGCGCGAGGCGATTCATCGCGCCTGCCTGCTGCGCTTGCGTCCGATCCTGATGACGACGATGGCCGCGCTGATCGCCGCCGTGCCGCTCGCGCTGGGCACCGGCAGCGGCTCTGAATTGCGCCATCCGCTGGGTGTCGCGATGATCGGCGGGCTGGTCTTTAGCCAGGCGCTCACGCTCTTCACCACGCCTGCTGTTTATCTGGCGATGGATCGCATGGCGGCGTGGCTGCGCGCGCGCGGTTGGACGCTGAACGACGCGCAGCGGGGCGCATCATGAATTTCAGCGCGATTTTCATTCGCCGGCCGGTCGCGACGATCCTGATGACGATCGCGATTGCTGTGGCGGGTGCGCTGGCGTTCGGCCATCTGCCGGTCGCGCCGCTGCCGGCCGTGGATTTTCCGACCATCCGCGTGCAGGCGCAGATGTCGGGCGCGAGTCCTGAAACCATGGCCGCAACCGTGGCCGCGCCGCTCGAACGGCACCTGGGTCAGATCGCCGACGTCACGGAAATGACTTCGCAGAGCAGCGTCGGTTCCACCGATGTGATCCTGCAGTTCGGCCTTGACCGCGATATCAACGGCGCGGCGCGCGACGTGCAGGCGGCGATCAACGCGGCGCGCGCGGACCTGCCGAGCGCGCTCAAGTCGAACCCGACCTACCGCAAGTTCAATCCCGCCGACGCGCCCATCCTGATCGTCTCGCTCACTTCGAAGACGCTCACGCCGGGGCAACTCTACGACAGCGCGGCGACCGTGCTGCAGCAGCGGCTCATGCAGATCGACGGCATCGGCAATGTCGATCTCAACGGTAGCTCGCTGCCTGCGGTGCGCGTCGAATTGAACGCGAGTGCGCTGTTCAAATACGGCATTGGCCTGGAGGACGTGCGCGCGGCGCTGTCCGCCGCCAACGCAGATAGCGCGAAGGGCATGGTCAGCGACGGCGCGCTGCGCTGGCAGCTTTACGCCAACGACCAGGCCGAACGCGCCGACGAATACCGCAATCTGGTGGTGGCGTGGCGCAATAGCCGGCCCGTGTTCCTGCGCGATGTCGCACAGGTCAACGACTCGGTCGAGAGCCTGCGCAACGTGGGCTATGTCAACGGCAAGCCTGCCGTGATGCTGTGGATCTTCAAGCAGCCCGGCGGCAATATCGTCGATGTAGTCGACCGCGTGAAGGCCGTGCTGCCGCAACTGGAGGCCGCGCTGCCGCCCGGCACGGAAGTCACCGTCTCCGACGACCGCAGCAGCACGATCCGCGCCTCGCTCTCGCATACCGAACGCACGCTCATGATCGCCGTGGTGCTGGTCGTGCTGGTGGTGCTCGCGTTCCTGCGCAATGTGCGTGCGACCCTGATTCCGGCGGTGACCGTGCCGGTGTCGATTCTCGGCACCTTCGGCGCGATGAAGCTGTTTGGCTATAGTCTCGACAATCTCTCGCTGATGGCGCTGACCATCGCGACCGGCTTCGTGGTGGACGACGCCATTGTCGTGCTGGAAAACATCGCGCGCCATCGCGAGCGCGGCGCGTCGCGTTTCGAAGCGGCCTTCGCGGGCGCGAAGGAAGTGAGCTTCACGGTCATTTCGATGAGCGTGTCGCTGATCGCCGTGTTTCTGCCGATTCTGCTGATGGGCGGGCTGGTCGGGCGCATTTTCCGCGAATTCGCCATCGTGCTGTCGATCTCGATTGCGGTGTCGATGGTGCTCGCGCTCACCACCACGCCCACGCTGTGCGCCCTGTTGCTGCACGGCGCGCACGATGATGCGTCGAAGCCGCGCAAGGACAACCGCTTCACGCGTTTTTGTGCGCGTGTCAGCGATGCGCTCGGTCGAGGTTTCGATGCGGCGGAGCAGTTGTACGCGCGCACGTTGGGCGCAGCGCTGCGTCATCCGCTGCTGGTTTTAGGCACCCTGATCGCGACGATCGCGCTTAACGTGGTGCTCTATACGGTGGTGCCCAAGAGTCTCTTTCCGCAGCAGGACAGCGGCCTGATGGGCGGCGGCATGATGGCCGACCAGAGCATCTCGTTTCAGGCGATGAGCGTGAAGGTGAAGCAGGCGCTGGCGATCGTGAAGGCCGATCCCGCCGTGCAGACGGTGGTGGGGTTCACGGGCGGTCACGGCACGAATCAGGCGTTCACCAGCGTCACGCTCAAGCCGCTCGACGAGCGCAAGGATTCGGCGTTTACGGTGATGGCGCGTCTGCGTCAGAAGCTCGCGAAGATTCCAGGCGCGCAACTGATGATGTTCCCGCGTCAGGATCTGATGGTGGGCGGCCGCCAGAGCTTCGCGCAGTTCCAGTACACGCTGCAGGGCGACGATACCGCGCAGGTCCAGCAATGGGCCACGCGTCTGACCGCCGCGCTCAAGCGCCTGCCGGCGCTAGCTGACGTGAGTTCCGACCAGCAGAATGGCGGGCTTTCCGCAAAGGTTGTGGTCGATCGCGCGACCGCGATGCGCTTTGGCCTCACGCCCGATACGATCGACGCAACGCTTTACGACGCCTTTGGCGAGCGTGAAGTATCGACCATCTACAAGGAGCAGAACCAGTACCACGTAGTGATGGAGATCGCGCCGAAGTGGCTGCAGGATCCTTCGTCGCTCAACGATATCTACGTGAGCACGTCGGGCGCATCGGCAAGCGGCACGTCGTCCACCAATGCCGTTTCTGGCACGGTGACTAGCGCATCGACTTCGTCATCCTCATCTTCGTCGGCGACGAGCAGCAGCACGTCGAGCGCCAGCACGAACGCGTCCACCAATTCGATTGCCACCAGCACCGGCGGCAGCGTTTCCACGGGCCAGGCCGTGAGCACGTCGAGCAGCACGATGGTGCCGCTTTCGGCGTTTTCGAAACTCGTTCAGGCGCACACGCCGGTCTCGGTCAATCACCAGGGCCAGGCGGTGGCGGCGACGATCTCGTTCAACCTCGCGCCGGGCTATCAACTCGCCGATGCCACGGCCGCCGTCGATCAGGCCGTCAAGGACCTCAATATGCCGAACTCGGTGCACGGCGCGTTCGCGGGCACGGCGGGCAGTGCGCTCGCGGCCGCGTCCACGATGCCGTTGCTGATTGGCGCTGCGCTGCTGGCGGTCTATGCGGTGTTGGGCATCCTGTACGAAAGCTACGTGCATCCGCTCACGATTCTCTCGACCCTGCCATCGGCCGGCGTGGGTGCGGTGATCGCGCTGCTTGCGACCAACACCGAGTTTTCGGTGATCGCGCTGATCGGCGTGTTTTTGCTGATTGGTATCGTCAAGAAGAACGCGATCATGATGGTCGATTTCGCGCTGGAGGCACAGCGCATGCAAAATCTCTCGCCCGCCGAGGCGATTCGCACGGCCTGCGTAATGCGTTTTCGTCCGATCATGATGACGACCTGCGCCGCGCTGTTCGGCGCGGTGCCGCTCGTGCTCGATCAGGGCATGGGCGCGGAGCTGCGCCGCCCGTTGGGCATCGCCATCATCGGCGGCCTCGTTGTGAGCCAGTTGCTCACGCTTTATACGACGCCCGTTGTCTATCTCTATCTCGATCGCCTGCGCCATCGCGCACGCGCGCTCTGGCGCCGCGTGCTGCCCGGTTCGACCGGTGGCGCAATGACGGACTCCTCATCATGAAGAAGCTTTTTCCTGTTCGCATCCGTACCACGCGCATGGGCACGATTTGCACGACGATCGCGCTCGGCGCGGCTTTGCTCGCCTTGCAGGGTTGCACCGTTGGCCCCGAGTATCGCCGTCCCGATGTCGTCACACCCGTCGCCTTCAAGGAAGCGCCCAAAGGCTGGAAAAGCGCCACGCCAACCGATGGCGCCGCACGCGGCGACTGGTGGAGCGTCTATAACGATCCCGTGCTCGACTCACTGGTCACGCAGGTGGCCATCAACAACCAGAACCTGAAGGCCTACGAGGCGGCGTATCGTCAGGCGCTGGCGGTCGTGCGCGAGGCGCGCGCCAATCTGTCGCCAACGGTCGCGGTCGCGCCCGGCGTCACGCGCTCGCGCAGCAGCGGCGCGACGGCAACCACCGGTTCGCTCGAAGCGAGTGCGTCGTGGGACCTCGACCTGTGGGGCAAGGTACGTCGTCAGATCGAAAGCGATAAGGCGAGCGCGCAGGCGAGCGCTGCGCAGCTAGCCGACCTCACTCTTTCAGCCCAGGAAGAACTCGTTTCGGACTACTTTTCGATGCGCTATCAAGACTCGCTCACGCGCCTCCTGAACGACACCGCGAAGGCCTACGAACGCAGCCTGGACATCACGCGCAACCAGTACGAAGCTGGCGTGGCTTCACGCTCGGATGTGGTGACGGCGCAGACCACGCTGGCAACCACGCGCGCGTCAGCCATCGCCGCCGAGGAATTGCGCGATCAGTATGAACACGCGATCGCGCTGCTGATGGGCCGGCCGCCTTCGGACCTGACGATTGCGCCCGCTGAACTCGCGCAGAACGTGCCCGACGTGCCGCTCGTCGTGCCGTCGGTGCTGCTCGAACGCCGCCCCGATATCGCCGAAGCCGAACGCACCATGGCGCAGGAAAACGCGTTGATCGGCGTGGCCGTGGCCGCGTACTATCCGACGATCTCGCTCTCGGGCGCGGCGGGATTCTCGGGCGCTGCGCCGCTTCTTTCGGCAGCCAATGCGCTATGGTCGATCGCGGCCAGCGGTAGCGAAACGCTGATCGACGGCGGTGCGCGTTCGGCCACCGTCGATGCGGCGCGCGCGACTTACGACCAGAGCGTCGCCAACTATCGCCAGACCGTGCTCACCGCCTTCCACGACGTCGAAAATGAACTGTCGAATCTTCGCGTGCTGGGCGAGCAGGCCGTGGCCGAGGACGAAGCGGTGAAACTCGCGCGCCAGTCGGTGCAGATCTCGCTCGACGAATACGAGGCCGGCACGGTTGCCTATACGACCGTGGTGACCGCGCAGGCGACGGCGCTTTCGAACGAGCAGACCGCGCTGCAAGTGCGCTCCAATCGCCTGATCGCAAGCGCGAGCCTGATCGAGGCGCTGGGCGGCGGCTGGGATGCCTCGCAGTTGCAAGAGACGAAGCAGGCGCAGCGTTGAGAGTCTCTGTGCAACACGCGCCTGTGCGCACCCACGCAGCCGCCATGATGAAATCCCTTTCGCAGCGCATTCTCCTTGTCGATGCCGATCAGGCGCTCTGCGAACTGCTGACGCGCTTTCTGGGCGATGCGGGATATCGCGTGTCGGTGCTGCACAGGGCGGCGCAATTGCCAGTCGATATTCGCTCGGCCGAGCCCGATCTCGTGGTGATGGAGCGCCGCTTTCCCGATCTGGACGGCTTCACCGCGCTCAAGCAATTGCGCGGGCACGGCGACGCCACCCCCGTGATCGTGATGTCGTCGCTCGCGGATGCGATTGACCGCGTGATCGGCCTTGAGCTAGGCGCGGACGATTATCTGGCCAAGCCTTTCGTGCCGTCCGAACTGCTCGCGCGCATTCGAGCCGTGCTGCGACGCACCCAGGCGGGCGTGCAAGCCGACTCGCCGATCACGTCGGGTTACGCCCAACACAAGCAGCCGGACGTGTGCTTCGGCCCGTATCGCGTGGTGTACGCTTCGCGCACGGTGCTGCGCGATGGCGTGCCGCAATGCCTCACGGAAAGCCAGTTCGCGCTGCTTGCGGTGTTTGCGCAGCGGCCGATGATGACGCTTTCGCGCAGCCGTCTGACCGCTCTGCTGCAAGGGGGTATCCGCGAAAGCAGCGTCAACGTGGCGATCGCGCGGTTGCGCGAGATGCTGCCCGGCGATCCCGCGCATCCGCACTGGATTCGCACCGTGCGCGGCGAGGGCTACCGCTTCGTGCCGGACCCGGCTCATGTGAGCGCAGGCGTCGAATCTTCAGTCGATATGGATAGCTGATTAAATTCCGCGTTGCCTCAGGCAATCATGGCGACGCGTTCGCTTGCCAGATACGAGGCAATCGCGCTGGCATCCATCGGCCGGGAACAGTAATAGCCCTGCACGAGCGTGGCGCCAAGCCCGGCAACCGTCTGCAATTCCGTCGCCGTTTCCACCCCCTCGATCACGCATTCGAGCATCATCTGGCGGCTCAGGCTGAGCAAGGTCCGCACGACGGTGAAGGCGGTGGTGCCTTCCTTCAGGCCGCTGACGAAGGTGCGATCGATCTTCAGGCGGCTCAGCGGCAACTTGCAGAGATACGACAAGCTCGAATAGCCGGTGCCGAAATCATCGACGGACAAGCCGCACCCGAGGCTGCGGAATTCCTCGGCGGCGTTGCGCACCTGCTCGAAGTCCTGGGCCATCGCGGTTTCGGTAATTTCGAAGTCCAGCCGTGCGGGATCGATACCGCTTTCGGCAATGCGCCGCGCGAGTCCTTCCACAACGCGCTCATCGGCGAAATCGTGGGCGGACAGATTGAACGACAGGCCGATACGCGACGGCCATTGTGTGGCGCACGCCAGCGCCTTGCTGAAGAGCGCGAGCGTCAGATCGTTGATGATGCCGCTGCGCTCGGCAGCCGGGATGAACTCGCCGGGCGCGACGGTGCCCAGCGTCGCGCTATGCCAGCGCGCAAGGGCCTCGAAGCCGACGGTGCGCGATTCTTCCAGCGAAACGATAGGCTGGAAGGCGATCGATAGTTCGTTGTCCAGATCAGGTGAGCGCAGCGCCTGCGCAATCTGCGATTCGCGAATGATGGCGTTGCGATGCGCCTGCGAAAACACCGTCACCGAGCCGCGCGCGCGGCGTTTGCCTTCGTAGAGCGCGTAATCGGCCGCTTCGAAAAGATCGGCCTTATTGCGCGAACTCTGCGGATAGGTCGAAAAGCCGATAGTCGCACCGAGCCGCACCGCACTGTCGCCGACGATCACGGGATCGCGAAAAACATTGGCGATATCGCGCCCAAAAAGCGAGAGACGGCTATCCGAGCAATCGCCCGTCACCACCAGGCCGAATTCGTCGCCGCCCAGCCGCGCCAGAACGGTTGCGCCGACGCAGGCGGCGGCCAGGCGCAGCGCTGCTTCCGCAAGCACGTGATCGCCCGCGGAATGGCCGTGAATATCATTGACCGATTTGAAACCGTCCAGATCGACCAGCCCGACGGCCAGACGGTGACCGCGCGCCGCCGCGTTGTCGAAATGCAGATCGAGCGCATCGAAAAAGGCGCGGCGATTGGGCAGATTGGTGAGACTGTCGATGTTGGCCAGACGCTGGTTTTCGCTTTGCGTGGCCACGAGCGTGGCGAAGTTGCGAAAGTGCGTGAAGGAAACGATCAGCATCGCCAGTGAGACGAGCGAGGTGTCGATCGCCACCGCCTGAAAGACGTCGTTTCCCGATACGAGAAAGGTCGTGACGAGCGCCCCATTGACGATGGCCGTCACGGTGAACGCCGCTGAAAGGACGTGCATCAGGCAAAAGATCACGCCGATGACCGTGATGGCCATATAGAAGGCGACGTGCAGTTTGAACGCCTCGTCGCCATGCGGCATCAGCGACAACGACCAGGTCGTGAATACGACTGCGAAAACCCACGCGAGCCTGCGCGTGCTGCGCAAGGCCGAGGCCGCCTGTCTTGCCGTCACCTGGGTTCTCGCCAGCCTCAGCCACGAAAGAATGCGAACCAGGCAGAACGCTGTGAGAAGCATTGGGCAGGTGATGCCCTGCCAGTGAGGAAAATTGCGCTCATGCGGCAGCACCATGCCCCATGTATTGACGATTAGCAGTCCGTACATCATGGGGAGCTGATAAACCATGATGCGCAACTGCGCCAGCTTTAAGGCAGCGCTGTCGTCCGATGTGGAGCGATCTTGTATCGTGCCCCAATATTGAATCAGAAAGTCGAGCATGGTCTTGCGCAAAACCGCGCACTGCTGCGCGAACGAGGGGTCATGCCTCGTTTACGACCCGCTACGCATTTTCTGGAGTCGGCGCGAGACGTTTATCGATCGGGCTTTTTCTGGCCCTCTTTTTTTGCACCGGCGGGCTGTTGTGGCCGCGTGCGCCCATCGGCAGACCGGCGCCGTGGGTGCCCAGTGGCACGTCGGCGGTTTGGTCCGGGCGCGGGCCGCCTTCGCGCGGCATGGTTTCGGGGTGGGATTCGGGTTGATCGAAGCTGCCGGGGAAGCCGCGAGCGGGTTTTTCGTCCGGCGCGCTTGTCGCGTCCGTCGCAGCGGTCGTGGGCTTGTCGGCTGGCTTGTCTGGGGAAGGTGGGCGTGTCTCGTTCATGGATTGGCTCCTCGCGTTGTTGGGAGTCGCGCAGGTGCCGTTCCTGAGTGAGTCAATTCGGGCCGCCGCCCCAAAAAAAATAGCGCCGCAGAGGCATCACCCCTGCGGCGCTATTTACGTGTGCCACGGGCTACGGCGCGAACCTCACACCGTCGCCCAGCAACACGCTCAACTTACATCTGGACCGTATCAGCCACTTCCTTGAAGTCTTCGATCTGGTCGAAGTTCATGTACTGATAGATCTTGTCGCCGTTGGCGTTGAGCACGCCCATGTCGGCCATGTACTCTTCCTTGGTCGGGATCTTGCCCAGACGCGAGCAGATCGCCGCCAGTTCCGCCGAGCCCAGATACACGTTCGTGTTCTTGCCCAGACGGTTCGGGAAGTTACGCGTCGAGGTGGACATGACCGTCGCGCCTTCGCGCACCTGTGCCTGGTTGCCCATGCACAGCGAGCAGCCCGGCATTTCGGTACGCGCGCCAGCCGTGCCGAACACGCCGTAGTGGCCTTCTTCGGTCAGTTGCTTCTGGTCCATCTTGGTCGGCGGAGCGACCCACAGCTTGACCGGAATGTCGCGCTTGCCTTCGAGCAGCTTCGACGCAGCACGGAAGTGACCGATGTTGGTCATGCACGAGCCGATGAACACTTCGTCGATCTTGGCGCCAGCGACGTCCGACAGCGTCTTGACGTCGTCCGGATCGTTCGGGCAGGCCACGATCGGCTCGTGGATGTCGGCCAGATCGATTTCG
Source organism: Paraburkholderia sp. (assembly GCF_035948235.1). Lineage (GTDB taxonomy): Bacteria > Pseudomonadota > Gammaproteobacteria > Burkholderiales > Burkholderiaceae > Paraburkholderia. Next base: position 39,655 of record NZ_DASZJJ010000292.1, read on the forward strand.
ATGACGGCGGCGTATTCTGCGTCCGCATCCGGAGCGAGCAGTTGCGGGTCGGCCAGCCATGCTTCCATCGCCTTGATACGGCGTTGCAGGCTGCGCGGGTCTTGATAACCCTGGGCGATCATCCACTTCAGCAGCGTGATGTTGCTGTTGAGGTACTCGATGATCGGTTCCTTGTTCAGGTGCACCGTGCAACCGGCGGCCGAACGCTCTGCCGATGCATCCGACAGTTCGAACGCCTGCTCGACCTTCAGATCGGGCAGACCTTCGATTTCCAGAATGCGGCCCGAGAAGATGTTCTTCTTGCCCTGCTTGGCGACCGTCAGCGTGCCTTCCTTGATGGCCCACAGCGGGATGGCGTTGACGAGGTCACGCAGCGTGACGCCCGGCTGCATCTTGCCCTTGAAGCGCACCAGCACCGATTCCGGCATGTCCAGCGGCATCGTGCCGGTGGCGGCCGCGAAGGCGACCAGACCCGAACCTGCCGGGAAGCTGATGCCGATCGGGAAGCGCGTGTGCGAGTCGCCGCCGGTGCCGACGGTGTCGGGCAGCAGCATGCGGTTGAGCCACGAGTGGATCACGCCGTCGCCCGGACGCAGCGCGATACCGCCGCGCGTGCTGATGAAGTTCGGCAGCGTCTGGTGCGTCTTCACGTCCACCGGCTTCGGATAAGCGGCGGTGTGGCAGAACGACTGCATGACGAGATCCGACGAGAAGCCCAGGCAAGCCAGGTCCTTCAGTTCGTCGCGGGTCATCGGGCCCGTGGTGTCCTGCGAGCCGACCGAGGTCATCTTCGGTTCGCAGTACGTGCCCGGGCGCACGCCCTGGCCTTCCGGCAGACCGCAGGCGCGGCCAACCATCTTCTGTGCGAGCGAGAAACCCTTGCCGCTGTCGACCGGCTGCTGCGGCAGGCGGAACAGCGTGGACGGCGCCAGACCCAGCGCTTCACGCGCCTTCGAGGTCAGGCCACGGCCGATGATCAGCGGAATGCGGCCGCCAGCGCGCACTTCGTCGAAGAGAACGTCCGACTTGACCGTGAATTCGGCGATCACGGCGCCGTTCTTCAAAGCCTTGCCTTCGTACGGGCGCAGTTCGACCACGTCGCCCATTTCCATTTGCGACACGTCGAGTTCGATCGGCAGGGCGCCGGCGTCTTCCATCGTGTTGTAGAAGATCGGAGCGATCTTGCTGCCCAGGCACACGCCGCCAAAGCGCTTGTTCGGGATGAAGGGGATGTCTTCGCCCGTGAACCACAGCACCGAGTTGGTAGCCGATTTACGCGAGGAGCCAGTGCCGACCACGTCGCCCACGTAGGCGACCAGGTGACCCTTTTCCTTCAGCGATTCGATGAAGTTGACCGGGCCGCGCTTGCCGTCTTCTTCCGGCGTGATGCCCGGGCGTGCGTTCTTGAGCATCGCGAGGGCGTGCAGCGGGATGTCCGGGCGGGTGGTCGCGTCCGGAGCCGGCGACAGGTCGTCGGTGTTGGTTTCGCCCGTGACCTTGAAGACCGTGATGGTCAGGCTTTGCGGGACTTCCGGACGGCTCGTGAACCATTCGGCGTCGGCCCAGCTTTGCAGCACGGCGCGGGCATTGGCGTTGCCCTGGTCGGCCAGTTCCTTGACGTCATGGAACTGATCGAACATCAGCAGGGTTTTCTTGAGCGAGTCTGCGGCGACGGTGCCGACTTCGGCGTCAGCCAGCAGTTCGATCAGCGGGGCGATGTTGTAGCCGCCCAGCATGGTGCCGAGCAGTTCAGTGGCGCGCGCGCGGGAGATCAGTGCGCAGGCGGTTTCGCCCTTGGCCACAGCGGCCAGGAAGCCAGCCTTCACGCGAGCGGCTTCGTCCACGCCAGCCGGCACGCGGTTGGTGATCAGGTCGACGAGGGTCTGCTCTTCGCCAGCGGGCGGGTTCGTCAGCAGTTCAACCAGCTCGGCGGTCTGTTGGGCCGTCAGCGGCAGGGGGGGGATGCCGAGCGCGGCGCGCTGGGCTACATGAGCACGGTAATTTTCAAGCATGGGGGGACCTGCTGGTATTGCGTTTCAGGGGAAGGCTTTCCATGGACTACTGCAGCCACGATTCTAATTGCAAAGCCATTGTAGCGTCAAATGTCTTATGTCTTATATAAGAGTTGAGTCGTGATGAGCCTTTGTTCGGACAGATGAACCATCGGTCATCCTCGAAATATTCCATCTGTGGAACAGAAAATCGTATCTGAACGATTATGGCCGTCTCTGTGTCTGGAGATTATTGGAAAATAATCAATAAATACAATGATTTGATTGGTAAAAAGGCCGATTTTCCGATCCGGAAAAGCGAAAATCAAAAGAGACGATCGGCAACCTTTTTGGGTCTTCGCGCCATTGCCGGGCTTTTTGTCCAGGCCAAGAATGCCAACCATGCCCAACGGATTTGCGACTGCACGAGCCGAACCCCGCGATGACGGAACGCCGGCCAACAGCAAGACCAATCCAGGCGCCACACCCGCAGTACCGTGCAGGACTTCTCACCCGGTTCGGCACGAATTCCAATAAATCAGCATCACTAAATAATGGTTCGGAGAAGGCAATGAAGAAAACTCTCGTGGCGGCCTCATTCGCAATGGTGTCCGCGCTGGCCTGGGGGCAGAGCAGCGTATCGCTCTACGGCATCGTCGATACGGGCATCGAGTACTACAACAACGCCGCCAAGGGCGGCTCGTTCGCGGGCATGCCCACGCTCACGGGCGAGGTGCCTTCGCGTTTCGGTCTGCGCGGTGAAGAAGATCTGGGTGGCGGCTACAAGTCGTTCTTCGTGCTGGAAAGCGGCTTCGCGCCGGGCAGCGGCTCGCTCAACTATGGCGGCCGCCTGTTCGGGCGTCAGGCCAACGTGGGCGTGAGCAGCGCATTCGGTACGCTCACGCTGGGCCGGCAGATGAATATGTCGATGTACGCGCTCTTCAACGCGGACGTGATCGGCCCGTCGATCCATTCGATGGCGAGTTTCGACAGCTATCTGCCCAACGCCCGCAGCGACAATGCCTTGGGCTACATGGGAAAATTCCACGGTGTCACGCTCGGTGGCACATACAGCTTCGGGCGCGACGCGGCGGGCCCGGCCGGCCCTTCGGCGACCAATTGCGCGGGCCAGGTGCCGGGCGACGCCATTGCCTGCCGCCAGTACACCATGCTGCTTGCCTACGACAGCGCATGGGGCGGGGCGGCGGCCTCGTATGACGTGATGTACGGCGGCACGGGCGCAACCGCGCCCCTCACCAGCAGCGCTGACGTGGACAAGCGCACCATCGTCGACGCCTATGTGAAATACGGTCCGGCGAAGCTCGGCGGCGGCTGGATCCGGCGCAACACGTCGGCGCAGGAGCATGCCCAGTCCGATATCTTCTTCCTCGGCGCGACCTGGTACGTGGTGCCCACTTTCTCACTCGACGCGCAGGGCGTGCGCTACATCCTGCGTGAGCATTCAGATTCGACCCTCGTCATTGCGCGCGCGAATTATTTCGTTTCGAAGCGCACGACGCTTTATGCTTCGCTGGGTTACATGATGAACAGTGCGCTGGCCGCGAATGCCGTGGCGGCGGCGGGCACGGTCGCCACCGGCGCGAACCAGTTCGGCGCGATGATGGGCATCCAGCAGCGTTTCTGAGGTTGCTTTGATGCTGCATTGAGGCTCACGCGGCGCGCAAAAAAACACGACGGAGACGATGAAATGGCGATGGACCTCTTGAGCGCCGCGCTGGCCGACCTGCGCGCAGACGCGGTGGTGACGGGGCACTTCTCGCTCAATGCGCCGTGGGCGATCGCCAAGCCGGCGGTGGAGGGCGCGGCGTTCAGAACGGCATTCGGCGGCCCGTTTTATATCGCGGTGGACGGTGTCGAACCGCTCCTCGTCGAGGTGGGCGACTTCGTGCTGCTGCCGCACGGACATGCCCATGTGCTGAGTTCCGCGCCTGGCGTTGCGCCCGTGCCGTTCGACGATCTGGTCGCCGGCGCCGGGATCAACCCGCGCTTCGATACGCCGTTGCGCCTGAGCGTGGGCGGCGACGGCGCGGCGAGCGAGTTGTACACGGGGATTATTTTTTACCGCGAGACCGTGCGCAATCCGCTCTTTTCCGTGCTGCCGCCGCTTATTCACGTACGCGCCAACGATCCGGCGGTCGGCCCCTGGCTGGCGGATACGCTGATGGCCTTCATCCGCGAATCGATGGCGTGCCAGCCCGGCTGGGCCGTGGCTGCCGCGCGCCTGGCGGACGTGCTGTTCGTGCAATTGTTGCGCGCGCATCTATCGTCGGCGATCAGTCACACGGGCTGGTTGCGCGGTTTGATGGACCCGCAGATCGGCCGCGCGATCGCGCAATTGCATCGCTATCCGGAGCGCGAATGGACCGTCGAATCACTGGCGGCGACGGCGGGCATGTCGCGCTCGCGCTTTAGCGCGCGCTTTGTCGAACTGGTCGAGGAAACGCCTATCGGCCATCTCACCGCGTATCGCATGTATGTGGCGAGCGGAGCGCTGCGCGATCCGCGCCGGCGTCTGATCGAAATCGCGACGAGCGTGGGCTATGCGTCGGAGAAGGCATTTATCCGCGCGTTCCGGCGCTGGTCGGGCATGGCGCCCAAGCAGTACGCGCGCAGCGTGAAAGATCCTTATTACACGCCGCACGGCGACATCAAGGTGCGGGCGCAGGCATGAACCTGAACGAAGGCGTAGGCACGAATTTGTCGGCGGTCTCGCCCGAGAACATCTGGCCGTCTTCGATCGCAAGCTTGAGGACAGGCGCGCCCGGCTTCAGATCGAGCTTGCGCAGCGACACCCAGAACGTATCGGGCCGCGTGGCCGAATCGAAGTAATAGACCAGATCGGTCTGGTCGGCCACGGTGCGCCAGATCGTCGAAGAGAGGTTGGGCGTCTCGGGCGTGCGGATGCCCAGCGGCACGCTCACCGAACGCATCAGGCTCATCACGCTCGCGACCTGCTGATACGCGCCGTTCTGCTGCGGCACGCCTGCCATGTAGTCGGGGTCGGGGCTCTTCGGAATGGCATCCAGAAGGAAGGAGGCGCGCACGAAGCGGTCGGCGGCGCGGTTCGTGCCCGGCAGGAAGCTCAGGCCGCCGATGCCTTTCCAGTAGGTATCGAGCGCGAGCTGTTCGCTGTAGATCGGCGAATTCGTCATGATGCGATACGCCTTGCCATGATGGATCACGAGCTTGCCGTCGAGATATTCGAGGATTGCCGAGTCGCCTCCCGCATCCGAAAGCGAGAGATGGATGGTGATGGGTTTGCCGTTGGGCAGCGGCGGCGCGATGATCTGGAACGGCTCCCTGGCGAGCGCCTGCACGGCCTCGCTCACGCTCGCGTAGTTGTCCAGCACGTATTGCGCCCACAGGCTGATCGACATGGGCGCGCGGCCCGAGTCGGGCTTGCCGTAATCGGTTTCCGCGAGATAGAGCGCATTGGCGACGAGGCCGCGCTCGTTCATGCCGTCCACGCTGCCGATGTCGTAGCCCGAGACCACCACGCTGCCGTATTTCGCGCGCCAGCGCGGCGACTTCGGTCCGGCGTTGCCGTTGCGCTCGATGCCGGCGGGGAAGACCCACAGATTCGAGCGCATGTCCTCTGACCAGTCCATGTTGCGGCCCGTGATGACCAGTCCGCTGTCGCCCACATAGAGGGCGCGCGTGCAGGAGAGCGCCACGGAGGCTGTGAGCAGCGCGGCGCAGGCGAGCATGCCCGCGCAGATGGCGGCGAAACGGGACGGGGATCGTGACATGTTGCGCGCTCCGTTAAACGTACGGTCGTCGCAAATCATGCCATGGAAGGCGCGTGGAACGCCTCAGGAATGGCCGGGTGTTACTGGCGCGCGCGTGTGCTGCGGCGGGGCTTTTTCGCCGTGGCCGCTTTAGTGGCTTTAGTGGTTTTAGCGGCTTGAGCAGCCTGGGCGGCGGGCGGGGCCAGTCCCGCGTGCAGGTCTTCGAGCCACGCGAGGCCATCGGCATAGGCCAGAAACTGGCGCAGATAGCCCGGCGAAAGGTCGCGCATGAGAAAGAGTGCACGGTGCACGAGGCTCTTCGAATTGAGCGGGCCGGCGTTTTTCGGCACCTGATCGAACGACTGTTGCACCTGCTGGTCGGCGCTGACTTTCGACCAGACATCGCGGAAATAATCGAGCAGCGCGCTGGGCGCGCCGTCGCGCGATTCGCGCGACATTGCTTCGCTCAACACGCTCAACGCGGTGAAGGCGTTGTTTGCCGACGCGTCGTTCGCGGGCGCGGGTTCAGCGTCCTTCGTTTCGATTTGCTGCGACCAGGCCGCGAGCCGGGATTCGATGCGCGCATTCAGCACGTCGCGCGCCGCGCCAGTGAGCGTCTGGGCGCGCTTTTCCAGCGCGTCGAGCATCGCGAAGCCGACGGGATCGATGCGATCGGCACCTTGCGCGCGCCAGGCGTCGAGCGTCGCACGGACGTCACCGGCGCCGCCGCGCTGCGGCGCATTGGTTGCTAGCGCAACGGCTTGGGCGTCGCTTTCCACGCCGTCATTCATGATTGTTGTGCAGCTTCGCGGCTGCGTTGCTCATGCTCGAAGAACGCGGCACCGGCGCGATTTCCACGCGGCGATTTTTCGCGCGACCGGCTTCGTCGGCGTTGGAGCTGACCGGCTGCTCCGAACCGAAGGCCGCAGCAAACACGGAAGCAGCCGGCACGCCCGCATCGATGAACGCGCGCGTGACGGTCAGTGCGCGCTCGGCGGACAGCTCCCAGTTGTCGGCGAAGCGGCGATTGCCCGCGTGGACCTGCTGGTCGTCGGCGAAACCGCTCACCATGAGGATTTCGTCGCGATCGCGCAGATACGCCGTGAGCGGACCCGCGAGGCTTTTGAGCAGGTCGCGCCCCTGCGGCTGCAACTGGTCGGAGTTGAGCGCGAACAGCACGCTGCCGCTGATGCCGATGCGCCCGTTCACGAGCGTCACGCGCCCCGCTGCGAGCGGGCCAGCCAGCGCCTGTTCGAGCGTCTGACGCCGCTTGGCTTCGAGCTGGCGCGCCTTGACCTCGTGCGCGAGGCGCGAGGACGCCTCCATCTGCATGCCGATCACCCCGACGAGGATCAGCACGAACGCGCCCAGCAGCGCCGCCATCAGGTCGCCGAACGCGGCCCAGACCGGCGCGGTGGGCTCTACGCCGCCGTCGATCTCGTCGTTCATGCGGCTTCGCTTCCGGCCAGGCGTTGCAGGCTATCGACGATCTGCTTCTGCGACAGCAGGCTCAGATCGACCACTTCGCGCGCCTGTGCGACGTAGTAGGCGAGTTGATCGTCACTGCGGGCGAGCGACTTGTCGAGCGCGGCTTCGATGCGTTCGAGCTGCGTCATGAGCTTGTCGTTGGAGGCGCCGAAGTGCTGCACGGCCACGCCGAAGGCGTCGCCCAGGCTCGCCACTTCGACGGCGCTGCCCGTGACCTGGGCCGCGACGCCTTCGAGCGTCTGCGCGCCGGCTTCGACCTGCTGGTCGAAGCGCGCGCCCACGCGTTCGAGCAGACCCGCCGAGGTGTCGACGAGCGCGCCGATGGCCGCGCGCTGCTCGGTGCTCGCGTGATTCACGGCGTCGAGCAGCGTGGTGACGGTGGCGAGCAGGCGGCCGCGTTCCTCCAGCATCGCGGTGTCCTGCACCATGCTTTCGTGGAGCTTCTGACGCAGTTCGGCGACGACTTCGGCGGCCACGCGCGGCGCTTCCGAGGCGGCTTCGACGAGGCGCGCGATTTCGGCGATGGTGCCGCTGGCGTGCGCCTCGGTTTGTGCGGCGATGGTGTTGGCGGTTTGCGCGAGGGCGTCGCAGATCGCTTGCTGGCGCTCGGCGGCGTGGGTGCTGGCGGCTTGCCAGGCGCTTGCGTTGGCATCGGCGGCGCGGGCGATTTCGGCGATGGTGCCCTTGGCGTGGGCTTCCGTTTGCGTGGAAATCGCGTTGGCGGTTTGCGCGAGCGCGTCGCTGATCGCTTGTTGGCGTTCTGCGGCCTGCGTGCTGGCGGTTTGCCAGGCGCTTGCGTTGGCTTCGGCAGCGCGGGCGATTTCGGCGATCGTGCCCTTGGCGTGGGCTTCCGTTTGCGTCGAGATTGCGCTGGCGGTTTGCTCCAACGCATCGCAGATCGCCTGCTGGCGTTCTGCGGCTTGCGTGCTTGCCGCTTGCCATGCGCTCGCGTTGGCTTCGGCGGCGCGGGCGATTTCGGCGATGGTGCCGCTGGCGTGGGCTTCGGTTTGCGTCGAAATTGCGTTGGCGGTTTGCGCGAGCGCGTCGCAGATCGCCTGCTGGCGCTCTGCGGCTTGCGTACTGGCGGCTTGCCAGGCGGTTGCGTTGGCTTCAGCGGCGCGCGCGATTTCAGCGATGGTGCCGCTGGCGTGGGCTTCGGTTTGCGTCGAAATTGCGTTGGCGGTTTGCGCGAGTGCATCGCAGATCGCCTGCTGGCGTTCCGCAGCTTGCGTGCTCGCTGCCTGCCATGCGGTTGCGTTGGCTTCAGCTGCGCGCGCGATTTCGGCGATGGTGCCGCTCGCCTGCGCTTCGGTTTGGGTCGAGATCGCGTTGGCGGTCAGCGCGAGCGCATCGCAAATCGCGCGCTGACGATCCGCCGCGTGCGCGCTTGCGGCTTGCCAGGCGCTGGCGTTCGCTTCAGCCGCACGGGCGATTTCCGCAATCGTGCCGCTGGCGTGCGTTTCGGTGCTCGATGCGATCGCCGCCGCCGTTTGGGCGAGCGTGTCGCAGATCGCCTGCTGGCGCTGTTCGGCATGCGTGCTCGCCGCTTGCCACACCGACGACGAAGCCTCGGCAACGCGCGTGATTTCGGCGATGGTGCTGTTCGTATGCGCTTCGGCCTGCGCGGCGATCGCGCCGGCGGTGCTCGCCAGCGTCTCGCAGACGTCCTGCTGACGCTGCGCCGCCTGCGTGCTGGCCGTTTGCCATGCTGCCGCGGCAGTTTCCGTGGCGCGCGTGATTTCGGCGATGGTGCTGTTCGCGTGCGCTTCGGTGCGCGCGACGATCTCGTCGGCGGTTTGCGCCAGCGTCGTGCAGATGGCTTGTTGCTGACCGGCCGCCTGCGTGCCCGCCGCGCGCCATTCGTCGCGCAGCGACGTGCTCATCGCGTCGAGCGTGTCGCGCCAGGTCGCCAGGCGCGTTTCATCGCGCGCGGCAAGCTGCGCCTGCAGATCGGCTTGCGCTTCGCCCACCGAGCGCACGAGCGCCGCCGCATGCTGCTCGAACGTCGCCGCAGCAGCAGCCAGCGCCTGCTGATTGTCGCCCGCGAGCTTTGCGCCGGCTTGTTCCTGACGCGCCAGCGCGTCCTGCCACGACTGCGAAACCCCCGCCGCCGAAGCCGCCAGACGCGCATCCAAGTCGCGCACCAGATGCGCCGAGCGCGTTTCGAACGTGGCGCTGAAGCGCTCCAGTGCGCCTTGCAGATCGTCCGCGAGCGCCTCGCCCGCGCGGCGCTGCTCGTCGAGCGCGGCGTTCCAGATGCCGGCAACGCGCGTGGCATTGGCCTCGAAGCCCGAGGTGAGGCCGTCGAGCTGGCGCTCCACGGCCTGGGTCAGCGTGCCGTGCAGGGCGGCGCTTTCGCGCGCCAGACCCGCCATCGTCGCTTCGACGACCGGCGCGAAGGCTGCGCCGGCGGCGCGTGCACTTTCGGCGGCGCTGGCCTTGAGCGATTCGCCCACCGTCGACGCGAGGCGCGCATAGGTCGCCTCCGCATTGCCAAGGAAGGCTTCCTGGCTGGCGATCTGACGCTCGCCGAGTGTCGTGCTCTGGCGCTCGATCACCGTCATCATCGACTGCAGACGTTCGGCCAGCAGCGGCAGCGCCTCGGCCTGACGCTGCATCAGCGCAAAGCTCGCCTCGCGCTGATGTGCGTGCGAGAACGGGCGCAGTGTGCCGGTGATCTGTGCGTCGAGGTGCTGGGCGGCTTCGATGCGCTCGCGGCGGCACAGCGCCGACAGCAGACCCAGCATTGCCGAACTCGCAACGCCCGCAATCGAGGTGCCAAACGCAAAGCCGAGCCCGCGAATCGGACCGGCCAGCGCGGTGCGGATGCCGTCGAGATCGGTCGCGCCGTCGAGCGCGATGCCGGTGCCGCGCAGCGTCGTCACCATGCCCAGCAGCGTGCCGAGCATGCCGAGCAGCACCAGCATGCCGACCAGATAGGGCGTGAGCGCCGGGCCCGGCAGGGCCGCGCGCTCGCCTTCGACGCGCGCGCGCACGGCGCTGCGCAGGCTCGGGTGCAGGCGCTCGAGCCAGGCGGCAAGCGAGGCGGGCGCGGCCGCAGCAGGCGCGCTGAGCGCGTCCACGGCGTGAGCGAGGCTGGCGGTGGCCTGCCGGTAGCGCCGTAATTCGAGCGCGCCGCCCACGTAGCAGGCGCCGATCAGGACCGTGACGGCGAGCGCGAGCGGATTGGAGCCGACATAGGCGGCGCCGATCCAGCAAACCGCGAGCAGGCCGGCAATGAAAACAATGAGATCGATGCGAAGTCTGGACATAGTGTCTGCGTTAGCGGGCGCGAAGGGCAGCGAGCAGCCCTTCGACCGGTTGGAACCGAACATCCAGTTCGGCGAGCAACAGGCTCTGCATATCTTTACGGAACGTGGTCAGCCACGCGCCGCTATTACTGTTCGTGGGCGCCTCTGTTTCGGCTTCGGCCTGGGCTTCAGAGGCCTGAGCGGCTTTGCGCAGACGCTCGAAATACTTGCCCAGCAGGCCGGGCACGGCGCCCAGCAGGGTTCGCTCGCGTACGGCAAGCGAGCGCTCCATCAGTGCATCGAGCGCAGCCAGCTTCGCCATGGCCGACGACTGGGCCGCGAGCCGGTTGCGCAGCCGCGTACGCAAGTCGCCGATATCGGCCTCCATCTTCTGCTGGAGTGCCAGATAGCACTGGCGGAACACCGCGTAGTCAGCGGGCATTTCCGGTACTTCCTGCGCCTGCTGCCCGCGCGCGTGGCGTGCGTCACGTGTGCTCGGGCGCGGCGGCGCGAGCACGCCGTCGGTGACGATAGCCTTCGCGAGCGCCGAGCGCAGGCTCAGGCAGCGCTGCGCCTCATCCTCGCCGTCGCTGCGCGCAGGGGTGCCTGCCGGGCCGCCCACGGCGGGCGCAGGCGCGCTGAGCACCGTCGAAAGCGCGATCGCATCTGTCCAGCCAAGCCAATGGCTCAGCCGGTCGGCGAGCGGCTGCGGCGAGGCCTGCACGTCGGTTTCGCCGATACGCGCAAGCAGTCGAACGAGGGCCGGACCCGTCAGGGCCGTCCGCGGCGGGGGTTGGACCATACCACAAGCGATAAAAAAGGCAGCAGTTTACACGGCGCAGCGCGTTGGATCGCGGTTTTGCGTGCGGAGGTGGGGGATTTTAAGTGGGGTGGGGGCGTTCGATATATCGCCCGTTCGAGCTACGCCAGCTTCCACCGGGCTAGCGATAGGACGAATCTGATTTGACTTCGACTGTTGTATCTGACGCGGCGCGCAATTTTGTCATAGGAAACCAACGCTACTTTACGGGCCATTACGATTTGGCGCGGTGAAGGAGCGGAATGAACAAGACATGTTACCGGCTGGTTTTCAGCCGGATCAGGGGAATGCTCGTCGCGGTCGAAGAGACCGCCGCGGCGACAGGCAACAGCGCGGGACAGACCCGACGCGGACCGAGCCACAGCGCCACGCGCGGACCGCTCTTTACGCTGCGGCAGATTGCTTTCGCCGCGCTCGCGCTGTCTGGCGTGCTGCCTGCGTTTTCCGGGGCGCAGATCGTGTCGGGCGGCGCGCACGCACCGAACGTCATCCAGACGCCCAACGGGCTTGATCAGGTCAACATCAACCGGCCTTCCGGCGCGGGCGTCTCGGTCAACACCTACAACCGCTTCGACGTGCAGTCGAAAGGCGCGATTCTTAACAACTCGCCGACCATCGTCCAGACGCAGCAGGCCGGCGCAATTAACGGCAACCCGAACTTCGCGGCGGGTCAGTCGGCGAAGGTCATCGTCAACCAGGTCAACAGCGCGAGCGCTTCGCAGTTGAACGGGTATCTCGAAACAGCGGGCAATCGCGCCGAAGTCATCATTGCCAATCCGAACGGCATTGCTGTCAACGGCGGCGGGTTCATCAATACCAGTCGCGCCATCCTGACCACGGGCACGCCGAACTATGCGGCCGATGGTTCGGTCTCGGGCTTCAACGTCACGGGCGGCAACATCACGATCAACGGCGCGGGCTTGAACGCGTCGAACGTGGACCAGGTGGATTTACTGGCCCGTGCGGTACAGGCCAATGCGGCCGTCTACGCGAAAAACCTGAACGTCATTGCGGGCGCGAACAGCATCAACCATGACACGCTCGCGGCCACGCCGATTGTAGGCGACGGCCCCGCGCCTGGCGTCTCTATCGACGTGAGCAATCTCGGCGGCATGTACGCGAATCGCATCGCGCTCGTCGGCACGGAGGCGGGTGTGGGTGTGTCTCTCAAGGGCGTTGTCGCGGCCAATGCCGGCGACCTGGTTCTTCAGTCCAATGGTCAACTCGTGCTCGCCGGCACGCAGAACGCGACCGGCAATATCAGCGCGAGCGCGCGTGACGGTATCGACAACAGCGGCACGACCTACGCGCAGCAGAACGTCAACTTCAACACGGCTGGCGCGCTGACCAACAGTGGCATGGTTGCCGCGCAGCAGAACACGACCGTCAGCGCGGGCGCGGTGAATTCGAGCGGCACGCTCGCGTCGGGCGTGAACGGTGACGGCTCACTGGCGCATTCCGGCGACCTGAATGTGAACGCTTCGGGCGCGGTCACGGCGACCGGCCGCAATGTGGCGGGCGGCAATGCAGCCATCGGCGGCGCGGCGGTCAATCTCGCGGGCAGTACTACGTCGGCAAACGGCGCTATCGCGCTCGCGGCCAACGGCGGCGACCTGAACCTGACCGGCGCGAGCACGACGGCGGGCAGCACGCTCGACGCCCGCGCGAGTGGCACGCTCGACAATGACAGTGGTGCGATGTCGTCGGGCGGCGCGCAGACCGTCACGGCGGGCGCATTGTCCAATCGTGGCGGCCAGATGGTCTCGGGCGGCGCGCTTGGCGAGAACATCGCGGGTGCCGTCAACAACGCGGGCGGCACGATGCAGGCGAATGGGGCGCTCTCGGCGGCGTTCGGCTCGTTCGACAATACGGGTGGCCATGTCGTATCGCTGAGCGCTGACGGCGTGACCTTGGCGGCGAGCGGCCTGCTCAACAACGGCGCGGGCGGCAGCATCGGCGGCAACGGCAACGTCACCTTGCAGGCCGGACAGATCGCGAACGCCGGTTCGATCACGGCAGTCCAGAGCCTGATCGCGACGGCGGTACAGACCCTGTTCAACAGCGGCACGTTTGCGGCCAACGCGAACATGACGCTCGCAGCGGGTTCGACGCTCACGAATGCGAGCCAGTTCAGCGCAGCCGGCGCGCTCGCTCTCTCGGCGGCAACGTTCAACAACAGCGGCGGCGCGACCAGCGCAGACCAGTTCACGCTCCACGCGACCAGCCTCGTCAACCACGCCGGGAGCATCACGCAGACCGGAACCGGCGCGACAACGCTGGACGTGACCGGCACGCTCGACAATTCCGCGGGCGGTACGCTGCAAACCAACAGCACCGACCTGACGATTTCGCCGGGTGCGCTGGACAACGACGGCGGCACGATCACGCACGCGGGTACGGGCGCGCTGACAATCAATACGGGCAGCGGCGCGCTCTCGAACGTCGGCGGCACGATTGCGACCAATGGCAAGGCGTCGATCCAGGCGGGAGCGTTTAACAACACATCGGGCTCGGTCGTCGGTCAGAACGGCATCGCGGCGTCAGTCAGCGGCGCACTGAACAACACGAACGGCAAGCTGCTTTCGAATAGGGACCTTGGCATCACGAGCGGCACGTTGAACAACAACGGCGGCCAGATTGGTGCGGCCTCGAATGCAACCGTGCAGGCGTCATACCTGACGAACAACGGCGGTTCGATTGTCGCGCCGAACCTCACGGTGACCGGCACGACGCTGGACAACAGCGGCGGCGATATCGAAGCGAACCAGATTGCACTGGCTGCGCAAAATGTGCTGAACCACGGCGGCACGATCACGCAGTACGGCACGGCGACGATGGGCTTCAACGTCAGCGGGACGTTCGACAATTCCGCAGGCGGCACGTTGCAAACCAACAGCGCAGATTTCACCCTCGCGCCGGGTGCGCTCGACAACGACGACGGCAAGATTCTCCATGCCGGGACCGGCACGCTGACCCTCGCACCGGGCAATGGCGCGGGCGCAATCTCTAACGTTGGCGGTCAGGTCATCACGGCGGGCAAACTGGTCGCACAGGCAGCGAGCCTGAACAATGCGAACGGCGTCCTTGCCGCACAGGGCGATATCACGGCGACCATCGCCGGCGATACCAACAACACCCAGGGCGCAAACGTATCCCGCACTTCCACACGAATCGCCGTGCTTTCGCATCGACACATTCTCGCTGAAAGTACTTGAATCTCTGCCTGCCGCGACGCACAAGAAAGGCGCGTCGGCCTTGCCGCAAGACCCGTTTGCGTTCGCGCGCGAATGGCTCGACCACTACAAGGTGCAATGCGTCGGCAAGGTAGGGATCGACGTGCTCACCAAGGGATTGCAGCAGGCGATTCTGAGCCGTGGCTATGTCACCACGCGCGTGCTCGTACAGCCGCAAGACCTGTCGGGCGGAGCGCTTACGCTTGCGCTCGTACCCGGTATCGTGCGCAATATTGCCTTCGCGGACCCGTCAATGTGGGGCACATGGAAGACCGCCTACCCGACGAGTAGCGGCGACGTGCTGAACCTTCGAGACCTTGAACAAGGGCTTGAACAGATGAAGCGCGTTAGCAGTCAGGACGTGAACATGGAAATCCGGCCGACTGACGTACCGGGCGAAAGCGATGTCGTCCTCACGGTCAAGCGCTCGAAGCCCTGGACGTTCGTCGCATCGGTCGATAACTCGGGAACTGAATCGACGGGCAAATGGCAAGGCAACGTCAACCTCGGCGTCGACAATCCGCTTGGCCTGAACGACATCCTGTCTCTTGGAGCAAATCAGGACTTGTCGTTTGGCAACAAGGCGCTTGGTTCGCACGGCTTCAACGGCTCGTATTCGATTCCCTGGGGCTACTGGACAGCGACGCTCTCGGGCAACACGAATACGTACTACCAGAACATTGCGGGCGTGAACCAGACGTTTGTCTCAAGCGGCAATTCGCAGACGGCAGCGCTGAAACTGGCGCGCGTTATCTCGCGCAGCCAGAACGACGTGCTTGGCGGATACGTGCAGCTATCGAAGCGCTTCGGCGACAGCTTCATCGGCGACACCGTGATTCCGACTCAGGCGCGCAACAACACCTTTCTGGAAATCGGCGCGACCGACCGCCATTACCTCGGCGCGGCGCAGTTCGACGGCACGCTCGCCTACCGTCAGGGGATTGGTGGATTGGGCGCGACAGCGGACCCGTATGTCTATGGCCCAACGTACCGTTTCCATATGGCTGTATTGGACGCGAACCTCTCGGTCCCGTTCGCAATCGGCGGTCAGGGATTCCGGTATGTCGGTACGGTTCACGGCCAGTTCACGAACGACCCGCTGTTCTATATCGACGATCTGACCATCGGCAGCCGCTACACGGTGCGCGGCTTCGACGGCGAAACGATGCTCGCGGCTGAACGCGGATTCTACTGGCGCAACGAACTGCAATGGCCGGTGTTCCAGACGGGACAGACGCTGTATGCAGGGATCGACTACGGGCGGGTGTTCGGACCGAACACGGCGGCACTGGCGGGAACACAACTGGCGGGCGCGGTCATCGGCATTCGCGGCGGGGTGCCGGCGAAGTTTGTCGGCGTCTCTTACGACCTGTTCGCCGGAACGCCGATCTACAAGCCTTCAGGATTCCAGACTGCTCGAGTGACAGTCGGGTTCCAGTTGACAGCGGCGTTCTAGTTTTCCCTCGCAGTGCGCAGTCAACGCATATTCATATGATGGATCGCACTACGCCGCGATCCTCCCATTCACCCCTTCGTCGCCCCAAACGTCAACCCGGCGACAAAATGCTTCTGCATCGCGAAGAACATCGCGACCGACGGCAACGCCGCAAGAATCGATCCAGCCGACACCAGATTCCACGCCGTCGTCCATTGTCCCTTGAGCGCAGCCACACCCACGGTGATCGGCGCGGCATCATCGCCTTGCGTCAGACACAGCGCCCAAAAATAATCGTTCCAGACAAACGTAAAAACCAAAATCGCCAATGCTGCAAGCGCCGGCCGGATCAACGGCAGAATGATGCGGAAAAATACCGTCCACTCATTAGCGCCCTCGATCCGTGCAGCCTCCACCAGTTCAAACGGCAACTGTTTAATAAAGTTGCGTAGAAACAGCGCGCAAAATCCGGTCTGAAACGACAGATGAAACAGAATCAGCCCGCCCACCGAGTTATACAGACCAAGCTTGAGCGTAAGATCGCGCACAGGAATCATCAGCACCTGAATCGGCACGAAGTTACCCGCAACGAAAGCCGCAAACAGCGCTGAATTTCCCGGAAACCGATAAATCGCCAGCGCGAATCCTGCCATCGCCGCAAGCGCAATCGCGCAGGCCACAGAGGGCACGGTAATCAGCACGCTATTCCAGAAGTAATGCAGCATCGGCGACGTCGTCAGCGCCTCGCGATAATTCTCGATCAGCGCGAAATGCTTGGGCCAGCCCCAGTAATTGCCTTCGCTCAGTTCATCAGTAGAGCGTATCGATGTCACCATAACCGCGATCATAGGCAGCAGCCAGATCAGCAGCGCGATAGGCAGCGATAGCTTGTAAAGACGCCGCGGCGCGGGCTTCCATTTGTCGATGGGAATCGGAAACATGTCGATGACCTCAATGCTCGTTCTTAAGCAGGCGTCGCAGGTGATAGACGATATAGAGCAGCATGATCGCAAACAGCACGACCGCAATCGCTGCCGAATAACCGAGCCGGTAATACTTGATCGCCTGGTCGTACATGTAGTAGGCGAGCACGGTGGAGCTTTCGAACGGTCCGCCGCCCGTCATTACCGATATCAGATCGAAGCTGCGCAGCGCGCCAATCACCGTCACCACCACGGCCATGAAAGTTACGGGCCGCAGTTGCGGCAGGATCACATGCCAGAGCAGTGTCCAGCCCTTCGCGCCTTCCATGCGCGCGGCTTCGATCTGTTCGCTGTTGAGCGTCGTCAGGCCGGTGAGATACAGAATCATGCAGTACGCGGTTTGCGGCCACAACGCAGCGAATATGATGCCGGGCGTGGCGTAATGCGGGTCGCCCAATACCGGAATGCCGTGACCGAGAATCACCGCTAGCAGACCAAACGTCGGATCATAAAACCACGAATAGATTAGCCCGACCACCACGCCGGAAAGCACGAAAGGCGCGAAGAACAGCGATTTAACGATCCGGATGCCCGCCACCGCCTGGTTCAGATACAGCGCGATGGCCAGTCCCATCGGCGGTGCGAGCAGGAACAGCAGCAGCCAGATGACGTTATTCTTCAGCGCGGTATAGAAGGTAGCCGCATGAAACAGTTCGACGTAATTGGCGAGGCCGATAAAGCTCGGATCGCTCATGCCGTCCCAGTTATAGAACGAGATGCGGATCGTCGAAAGAATCGGCCAGACCACATAAATCGCCACCATGATGCAGGCGGGCGCAAGAAAAAGCGCGGCTGCGCGACGCTGGCGGCGCGCGGTGGGCGAGACGCGGCGGCGCGGTTTGCCGTGCGGTTGCGTGGCGCGCGGCGTCTGCGCGCGGCCGTCGCCAGCGGGGCCGGGGGGATGGCCCGGCACGCCGTCCGCGCGATGTGCGGTTGTATGTGCCACGGTCTGCGCCGCAAGCGCTGCGTCGCGACCGGTCGATGGATGAGTTGTTGAGGGCGTCACTGCCTACCTCCAGAGCAATCCGCGTGGCGGCGCGGCGTCGTGTGCGCTGCGCCGCCATGCCAGCTTACTTCTTGTAGATGCGCTTACGCGTCTCTTCCAGTTGCGCGAGGATCGAATCGATCTTCGTCGGATCGGCGATGAATTGCTGCATGCCCTTCATGCCTTCGTCGGCCATTTCCTTGGTCATGTCGCGATCATAGAACTGCGCGATGCCGCCCTTCGTGTTCGCGAGAATCTGGAAGCCGATCTTCGAAATCGGATCTTCCGGTTCCGGCGACTTGCTGTTGGCCGACAGCGAGCCAAGCCCCTTGGCCAGTTGCGCGCCGACATCGGGCGTTTCCGTGAAGGCCAGGAACGCGCGCGCATCGGCCTTGTTCTTCGCCTTGGCCGGAATATGCAGCGATTCCACCGGTCCATCTTCGGCAGTCGGCACGTTCGGGTCGATGATCGGGAACTGGAAGTAGCCCATCTGCTGCTTCACCGTCGGGCTGAAACCGCCCGTGATGAAGGTGCCCATCAGCATCATCGCGGCCTTGCCCTGGAACAGGAAGGGCTGGGCAGCGTCAAGATCGTAGGAGAGCGAATTGTCGATGAAGTAGCCCGCGTCGATCAACTGCTTCCAGGTGGTGTACACCTTTTTCACGCGTGCATCGGTATAGGGCACGTCGCCGGCCATCAACTGCTGATGGAACTTGTTGCCGTTCAGGCGCAGGTCGAGATAGTCGAACCAGCCCGCGAGTGTCCATGCGTCGCGTCCGCCCACGGCGATCGGTGCGATGCCGGCGGCCTTGAGTTTTTTGCAGTCGTCGAGGAATTCATTCCACGTTTTAGGTTCGCTCGCGATGCCCACCTTCTGGAACAGGTCCTTGCGATAGAACATGCCCCACGAGTAATAAACCGTGGGCGCTGCGTACTGCTTGCCTTTGTACGACGAAGCCTCTTTCGTCGAGGCATACATGCTGTCCCAGTTGTTCTTCTGCCACTCGGGCGACAGGTCCTCGAACAGGCCGCGTTGCGCGTAATAGGCCATGCGCTCGCCGTCGTGCCAGTTCACGATATCGGGCGGCGCGGTCGTGAGCCAGTTGGGCAACTGCACCTTATAGGCTTCTTCGTCGACGAACGACACCTTCACGTCCGTGCCGGGATGCGTTTTCTTGAACTCGTCAATGACCTGCGTCCACACGGCGCGCTGGCTGGCGCCCTTGAACGCGATGTTGACCTCCAGCGTGCCGGCCTGCGCCGTTGTTGCAAGTGCGCCCGTGAGCGTGGCCGTCGCGAGCGCGACAGCGGCGAGCAGGGTGCGGGGTTTCGTTCTCATGGCCTGTCTCCTGTGTTTTACGTCGTTATTTGTGCTGCGTGCGGTAAGCGGCGACGCCTTGCGCTTCGATCTCGCGCTGGCCGATCACGATGGCCGTGTCGGGGACGGCGGCGTCGATACGATGCGTGCCTGGCCCATAGTTGAACACCCACGTCAGGCCGCCGCGACGGCTCACACGCAGCGCGTCGCCCAGCGGCGTGGGCTCGAGCCCAGCGGCGCGTGCGATCTGCGCGAACAGCGCGGCAGTGGTCGTGTCGTCAAACAGGCTCGCCAGATAGTGGACCTTGCCATGCGTGAGCCACGCGGGATGGCCGTCGCTAAAACTTGCTCGGATTTCCGTTGCGCCCGCATCGATATCGATCAGATCGCGCCAGTGGCGCGCCTGTCCTTCGGGCAGTGCGTCGGCGGCGAAGGTCACGGCTTCGGTTACGTTGGGCCGCATGGATTCGACACGCCACACGCGCAGCGGCAGCAGCGCTGCCAGCGGTCCCGGCGGCAGATTGGCGGGAATCTGCAGATCCACGGTCTTGGAGCCGGTGCGCGGGCCGACGATGACCTGCGCGCCCGATTGAGCAAGACGTTGCGCAAAATCGTCGGGTACGACCGGCAGCGGCGGCACCACGATCAACTGATAGCCGTCGAGCGGCGCGTTCACCGGCACGATATCGACATCGAAACCTAGCGAACGAAGCGCCGAATAATATTCGACCGCAAAGCGCGGATAGTGGAAATCGGCGCCTTGCGGATGGACTTCAAAGAGCCACTTCGCTTCGTAGTCGAACACCAGCGCGACGCGCGTATCGACGCGCGCATTGGCGTCGGCCTGCGCATCGGCCAGCACGGTGCGGATTTCCCCGGCCACGCGCGACGCTTCGCTGCCGCCAATATCGAGCCGGTTGTCGGGCGTGTTCAGCCCCGCATGCATCTGTTCCTGCGCGAACGGCGCCTGACGCCAGCGGAAATACGATACGCAGCCCGCGCCATGCGCGAATGCTTCCCAGCTCCACAGCCGCACCATGCCGGGCAGCGGCGCGGGATTCCAGTGCGCCCAGTTCACGGGGCCTGGTTGCTGCTCCATCACCCAGAACGGCAGCTTCGACATGCCGCGATAGACATCGTGATTGAACGAAGCGAAGTCCGGATGCCCGGTGCGCAGATAGCGCGCCTTGATTTCGGGCGCGTACCACTGCTCTTCGAGCGCGCCAAGCGGATAGCTGTCCCACGTCGCCACGTCCAGATCGGTGGCGACCTTGTAGTGATCGAACTCCGTGAACAACTGCATGAAGTTGTGCGCGATCGGGCGG